>JBFHVL010000109.1:0-10992 GCA_041589565.1 Kangiellaceae bacterium
AGGTGTTTATGCTAAAGTTAATTGGTTGGTTTTCTGCTGCAAAATTATTATTTGGATGGACTAAGCCATGTCACTACCTCGATTTATAGCGAAAGACGAAACGATGGAATGGTTTGTTTCGCACTGCCATCGTCGTCGTTATCCGGCAAAAAGTACCATTATTTATCAGGGCGATAAGTCCGAGTCACTCTATTTTATTCTCGAAGGGTCGGTGAGTGTTGTTATCGAAGATAATGATGGACGTGAGTTAGTACTTGCATACCTGAATGCAGGCGATTTCTTTGGTGAAATGGGACTGTTTGATGGCCAAGATGTGCGCAGTGCCTGGGTCAAAGCCAAAGTAGAAAGTGAAATTGCCGAAATCAGTTACAACAAATTTCAGCAGTTAGTTAAGGAAAATCCTGACATTCTGATGCGACTTTCCGGGCAGATGGCACTTAGACTTAGAAATACCAGTCGTAAAGTAGGTGACTTGGCCTTTATGGATGTTACCGGCCGCGTTGCTAGGGCATTGCTGGATTTATCAAAAGAACCGGATGCCATGACTCATCCTGATGGAATGCAAATTAAAATTACTCGACAGGAGCTTGGGCGTATTGTCGGCTGCTCCCGCGAAATGGTTGGTCGTGTTTTAAAAGTGCTTGAAGAACAAGAGCACATCTCTGTTAAAGGCAAAACCATGGTGATCTTTGGAGCGCGCTAGCTAGCGCTTCATAGATCACTTTCAGCAAACTCCTTTCTTTTTACTTCTCTCAACAGCTGAAATTAACTCTTGGTCAGATACTGGCGAGGCTAATTAGGTTGATCTCTGTCAATTTAACGCTAATCTTAATAAGAATGATTTGTATTAAATATAAAGATAAGTACAATAGCGCCACTTTCATTAAAGATCACATAAGAAGTTCTGGAGAGAAACAAATGAATAAAGGCGCCACTTTAGCACTGGCAGTAGCTTCGGCTCTGTCTTTTGGGGTTCAAGCTGAGCAAGACAATAAAGCATTGCTGGAAGAGCTGAATAAACAAAAGAAGCAAATCGAAGAGTTAAAACAGCAGGTTGAAGTTGCTGTTGCAGCGATTGAAGAAAGCCAAGAGTCTTCTGCGAATACCGACACGACTATCGGTGGATACGGTGAGTTACATTACAACAACATCGAAACTAACGAAAAAATCGATTTTCATCGTTTTGTTTTATTCATCAACCACAAATTCAGTGACAAGATCCGCTTTTTCTCCGAGCTGGAGTTAGAACATTCATTGGCGGGCGAAGGTAAGCCGGGCGAAGTTGAATTGGAGCAAGCTTACATTGAGTATGCTGTTTCTGAAAACACGGCTCTGAAAGGTGGTTTGTTCCTGGTTCCTGTTGGCATTTTAAATGAAACTCACGAGCCAGATACTTTTTACGGCGTTGAACGTAATCCGGTAGAAAGTAAAATTGTTCCCACTACCTGGTGGGAAGCGGGCGCAGGTGTTACACACCGATTTGGTGAAGGCTGGCAAGTAGATTTTGCAGCGCACAGTGGTTTGGATGTTGATCCTGCTGACTTCAATATGCGCAGTGGGCGTCAAAAAGTCGCTAATGCCAATGCCGATAGTATGGCCTACACCTCACGAGTTAAATGGACTGGAGTTCCTGGTTTGGAATTAGCAGCGACAGTTCAGTATCAAGAAGACATCACTCAAGGCGTTGCTGATGCCGATGCTTTCTTATACGAAGCGCATGCCGCTTATCGTGAAGGGGACTTTGGCGTACGTGCACTGTGGGCACAATGGGATATTGATAGCCCACTGGCGGACATGATGGGTGCAGACGTACAGGAAGGTTACTATGTTGAACCATCGTATCGCTTAAATGAGTCGTTTGGTGTGTTTGCTCGTTATGCGGCGTGGGATAACACAGCAGGTAGTGGCAATGCGGCAGACACTGAGATGCGTCAAATGAATGTCGGTTTCAACTACTGGTTGCACCCAAATGTGGTCATCAAATTTGATACAGAAAACCGTACTGGCGCGCAAAATGGTAGCGGCTACAACGTTGGTATCGGCTATCAGTTTTAATCGATATATTGAGTTAAATAAATGAAAAGTTGCGTAATAAGTTTTCTGTTGTTAGTTAGCCTCTCGGTGGTTGCCACCGAGACGGTTTATCTTTCGCCAGATGACTTTGTTGCGCAACATTTTAAAAATCCCCCTCAGTCGGAATATTTTTGGCTAACTCAGTCTTACAAAGAAACGATCACTGATATTTTGGGGCATAAGCCAAATAAAATACGGGTGAAATACTGGGGACAGGGTGATAAAACAGTTTGGATTCTCGAAGAAATTGGCAAGGAAGAGCCCATCACTGTGGGTATTGCCGTGAATGGTAATAAAATCGCTGACCTGAAAGTCTTAATTTATCGTGAAAGTCGCGGGCACGAAGTTAAACAAAGCTTTTTTACCGAGCAGTACTTAGGATCCGGTCTGGATGAAAACCTCGATTTGGAAAATCAGATTGATGGTATCACCGGTGCAACTCTTTCCGTAAGAGCGCTTAATAAAATGGCTCGAGTTGCTTTATACTTGCACCATCATTCGCCTTACTCAGTTCAAAATGAGCAAAACCTCGCGTCGCCGTAACCCAAGATTCACCCAATTGCTTCTACGCTGGCACCGTCGTATCGGTTTAACTGCTGCGTTATTCGTCATATTGTTGGTTGTTACCGGAATTCCATTACACCATGCTTCGCAACTGGGGCTGACCAGTTCAAGTGTTGAACAAAACTGGCTACTCGACAGTTATGGCATAGAGCTTCCTACATCATTTACGTCATTTTCTACTTCAGGCAAAAGCGTTACTCAGGTTGAAGATGCCATTTATTTTGAGCATCACTTCGTCATTGATAAACAGCAGTCATTGAAAGGCGCTGTGCAAATAGCCGAGCTAGTTGTGGTCGTTACCGCAAATGATCTTTTGCTTTTATCGTCACAAGGCGAGTTGATTGATCACATTCCGCTAACCACTCGAGTTGTGGCCGTGGCGAGTGACAACCAGTTTATCTATGTAAAAGATGGGCAAAAGGTTTATCGAGTGACCGAAGCATTTGATGGTATTGAAAGCATCGAACGTCCAGCAGAGCAGTTCAACTGGATGCAGGCGTTACAGCCAGACCGTCAGCTACAGGCGATAATTGCCAGCGATTTTCGCGCACGTAGCCTTAACTGGGAGCGAGTATTGCTCGATTTGCACAGTGGGCGTTTATTTGGCTCTGCAGGTCCCTGGATTATGGATATTGCTGCACTGTTGTTTTTGATAATGGCGGTAACAGGAGTGTGGATATGGAGCCGTCGTCGCTAAACTAAGCTTGCAGAAAATTCTGTAAAAGTTGATGTCCGTGTTCGGTAAGAATGGACTCTGGATGAAACTGCACACCTTCAAGTGGCAAATCTTTATGGCGAATGCCCATTATATACTCGGGTTTTCCTTCTGTATTTTGCGTCCAGGCGGTCACTTCAAAACATTCCGGTAAGCTTTCCCATTCAACAATTAGAGAATGATAGCGTGTGGCGGTGAAGGGATTTACGAGTCCTGTAAATACGCCTTGTGACAAATGATAAATTGGTGATGTTTTACCGTGCATTACCGAGTGTGCGCGCTTTACCTTTCCACCAAAACTTTGTGCAATTGCCTGATGCCCGAGACATACACCTAAAATGGGGATCTCGGCTGCGAATCGTTCGATCAATTTTAGCGAAATACCCGCCTCATTTGGACTGCATGGGCCGGGAGAAATGACAATTTTATCTGGCGCTAATAATGCTATTTTATCCAACGTGATTGCATCATTGCGATATACATGAATATCTGCGCCCAGTTGCTGAAAGTATTGCACCAGATTAAAAGTAAATGAATCGTAGTTATCGATCATCAGAATCATGACGATGTAACCTGATTGGGGAGCTGACCGGCTAAAATCGTGTCGACGAGCTGGTTAAAGGATGAATAGATCAATCCGTTACAGGCCTTATCAAGGTTTGCGCCTTGAGCATAACCATAGTCGAAACAAGCTATCAGCATATTGGCTGCGTTTGCTGCTTTAACATCGTTCATTGAATCGCCCACCATTAGCGATTGTGCGGGGGAGTGAGTCGTCTGTTGGCAAAGCCATAGCAAAGGTTCCGGATGTGGTTTTTTATGTGTCAGACTATCCCCGCACACAATGCTATGAAACGTGTCTTTAAAATCAAAATACTCCAGTAACGGTAGGGTAAATTGTGCTGGTTTATTGGTACACAGACTCAGCTGAAAGCCGCTTTGATGTAATCGAGTTAATCCGTCTTTAACTCCGGGATAAAGCATCGAGTGTTTTGCCAGATTTTTTTGATAATGCTGAAAAAATAGACTTAATGCTTGCTCGAAGAGAGCTTGATCACAATTTGAAGACTTATGATTCAGTGCGCGTTCAACGAGTTTTGCTGCACCATTGCCGATCCAGAGTTTGACTTGCTCCAAGCCCGCCGGCGGTAACTTTAGATCGTATAACATGGCATCGACAGCAGCTGCCAAATCCGGAGCGCTGTCGATTAATGTACCGTCAAAGTCGAAAATTATATGTCGCAATGACTCTGTCATGGTGCGAAAGCACAGAATTAAGCGGTTTTATGTTTGGCAATTTCATCGCGCATTTTTGCGATGGTTGCTTGGTAGTCTTCGGTATTAAAAATCGCGGAGCCTGCCACAAAACTGTCAGCGCCCGCCGCGTAGATTTCTCCGATGTTATCGACTTTAACGCCGCCATCAATTTCCAGTCGAATGTCGCGACCACTAGAATCAATTAATTGCCGTACTTGACGCAATTTATCCAGAGTACCGGGAATGAATTTTTGGCCACCGAAACCAGGGTTAACCGACATCAATAACACCATATCCAGTTTGTCGAGAACGTAATCTAAATAATGCAGTGGTGTGGCCGGATTAAAGACCAGTCCTGCTTTACAGCCTGAATCTTTGATCAGTTGAATGGTGCGGTCGATGTGTTCTGAAGCTTCAGGATGAAACGTGATGTAACTGGCACCGGCCTTGGCGAAATCTGGAATGATGCGATCCACAGGTTTAACCATTAAATGGACATCGATTGGTGCAGTGACTCCGTAATCGCGTAATGCTTTGCATACCATGGGACCGATCGTTAAATTAGGCACATAGTGGTTATCCATCACATCAAAATGAACCCAGTCGGCGCCTGCCGCAATTACGTTAGCGACTTCTTCACCCAATCGGGCAAAATCTGCAGATAAAATAGAAGGAGCAATTACAGGAGCTTGTTGCATGGTATGTCTCGCGCTTGGAAATCTAAGTGGTGTATTCTAATGGAATTGGGCAGGTTACCCAATAGATCGAAGCAATTGAGAGGAGTGGATGCAAAAATTAGTGCTGATGGGTTTATTGATGCTGCTAGGCCAGCCAATGGCTGCGGTATTGGTCCCGGATAAGCTTTGGCCTGCAGGTAGCCGGTTGACGGTGTGGTTGATGGATGGTGATCCCTTCGCGCAACAATTGGTTGAGTCAACGGCTTCAAAGTGGAGCCAATATGGCAATATTTCTTTCGAGTTTTATACCCAGCGGCCGAAACAGGGCTCTCACATTAGAGTCAGCTTTAAAGGATATGACGGATCACTGTTGGGAGCACATAATCAATTGAATGAGGTAGCGCCAACAGTTCAGTTGCCCAGTGTTCTAGACCCTAAGCTGTCACTGGAATATAAAAAGCGAATTATTTTACATGAATTTGGGCATGTATTAGGGTTCGAGCACGAATATCGTCATCCATATTGGCCTTATGGTGATGATTGGCTGCGTATTCAGGCTGAGCGTTGCAGCCGTATGTTAACTGAGCATTCCGGGCTTGAGCAGATCAAACAGCGTTGTGACAAAATTAATCAACGCTTATCAATCGAGAATTCGCTGTGGCTGCCTTTTGATGAACGCTCAATAATGAATTATCCCGTTGCCGCTGAGTGGTTGGATAACCGAGAAGAGCCAATAGAAGCAGCAATGGAGTTGTCTCACTGGGACAAAATCGCCGTTGCTTTAGTCTATCCTTGGAATACCGATGCGCCGTCCCATCATGTTCGCTTTTATAATCAGTGCCACGAGCCTGTAACGGTACGCTGGAAAGATAAAGTCAGTCAGGGGATTTCGTCAGGCGTACAGCAGGTTACTCTAAATCATCTGCAGTCGAGCGATGCTATTGAGCTTGCCGAAAGCAATGTGTTGCATTTTTACGCTATTGATCGAACAGGGAGACATCTTTGGTTTAACCATGAGTCTACTAATCCACTGGTCGCGCTGAATTTAAACTTTCTGCACCGGGGAGAGAAAAAGATTCCGCTTTATTGTGACTGATGCCGCTGAATAGAGCGCGGTTATTTGACTGTACCACTGTATCCGTATTACAAAGAGCAGTAATAACAACAATGAATAAAGTTGCACTATATAAGACCGAGCGTGGTTATATGCGATGCTTGGCCTGCTAAAGAGTAGTTTTTCTTGTCCAGAGGACGCCTTTCGTATGAATATTTGGACTGACATTTGTGTCAACCTAACCAACGAACGATTTAACGACGACTGTGATCAAGTCATTCAGCAAGCCATTGACGCTGGTGTTACGCGAATGGTGGTCACTGGAACTGATTTGGAACATTCGATGCGAGCAATAGAGCTGTGCGAACAATATCCTCAACATTTGCGTTGCACTGCAGGATGCCATCCTCATGATGCTAAATCGATGAATGAAGAAAAGTGGCAGCAGTTGGAGAGTTTGTATGAGTCTCCGTTTGTGGTAGCCGTTGGCGAATGTGGATTGGATTTTGACCGAAATTTTTCCGAGCCGAACGACCAAATTGATGTTTTCATTCGTCAACTTGAGTTGGCGCATAAATACCAGTTACCACTATTTTTGCATGAACGTGCAGCTCACCATGAAATGGTTAGTATTTTGCACCAATATCGCGGAAAAATAACTAAAGCCATTTTGCATTGTTTTACCGGCGATGAAGAACAGTTACAAAGTTATCTGGTGTTGGATCTCTATATTGGTATTACAGGCTGGATTTGTGATGAACGACGAAATCAAGGATTGGTCGAAGCGGTAAATCTTATTCCTAACGATCGACTGATGATTGAAACCGACGCCCCTTATTTGTTACCTAGGACGATAAAGCCAAAGCCTAAATCAAATCGAAATGAGCCAATATACGTAAAAGAAGTTGCCAAGCAGCTCGCTAAAGTACGCAATGTAAATCACGATATCATTGCTGCAGTCACAACTTTAAATAGTGCAACCTTTTTTGACTGGCCGGTAGATATCAGCGCAGTACGAGGTTAGTAATGAACGAACTTCCTTTAACTGCAAGCTGTTTATGTGGTGCCATTAAAATAGAAGTTCAATCTCAACCACTGTGGTCTGCGCATTGCCATTGTCGAATGTGCCAGAAAGCTCATGGAGCTGCATTTGTCACTTGGATCGGCGTTGCAAAAGAAAAATTTTCCATCGTTCAAGGAGAGGCTGCCTTAATTTGGTATGCTTCTTCAACACAAGGTAAACGTGCGCATTGCACTAACTGCGGAACTCCGATGTTATTTTGGGCCGAACGTTGGAGTGACGAAATGCACATCGCACGCAGCCTCTTCGACCAGTCGATAAGCTTACCGGTTAATACACATGCATTTTATGACTCTCATGTTGATTGGACTATAGCAGATCCTCATTTACCAAAACGTGGTGGTCCCGATGGAACAAATCCACTCGATTAACTCGGAAAAATATTATGGCTGGAAGTCAGTTTGAACTACTAAAACAAAGACGTTTTTTACCTTTTTTTATTACTCAGGCATTAGGTGCCTTTAACGATAATGTCTATAAGAATTCACTAATTAGTATTATTACTTTTCAAATTACGACGTCTAGTCCCCAGCACTCAGGCATGCTAATTAATTTGGCGGCGGTATTATTTATTCTGCCATTTTTCCTTTTTTCGGCGATTAGTGGCCAGTTTGCGGAAAAATATGAAAAATCTGCATCGATTCGAAAAATAAAGCTACTGGAAGTTGTCATTATGCTGAGTGCAGCAATGGCCTTTTATTTCGATAGTTTGACTGCACTGTTTATAATTCTCTTCTTTATGGGGCTTCAATCGACTCTTTTTGGACCGATAAAATTCGCAATACTGCCGCAACACTTAAAAGAAACAGAATTGATCGGTGGCAATGCGCTCATTGAAACCGGAACCTTTTTAGCCATATTAATTGGAATGATCGTAGGTAATACTTTTATTGCCTTTCCAGATTACGGTAGCACTATAGTTTCGGTCATAGTTGTGTTTCTGGCGGTACTTGGTTATTTAAGTGCACGACATATTCCCATCACTCCGGCAGTGTCACCGGAAATTAAAATTAACTGGAATATTTTTACCGAAACGTTGAAAAATTTTACGTTTATGCGTCAAAACCGATCGGTGTTTTTATCCGTACTTGGTATTTCATGGTTTTGGTTTTTTGGTGCGACGGTTCTGTCACAACTTCCTAACTACACTAAGCATACGCTGGGTGGTACAGAAAGTGTTTTAACATTAATGCTTGCAGCTTTTTCAGTGGGAATTGGAATAGGTTCGCTTTTATGTGAAAAAATGTCGGGCAAAAAAATAGAAATGGGACTGGTGCCGCTTGGTGCATTTGGCATGACCTTTTTTAGCATCGATCTCTACTTTACTAATCATATTACAGACGCAGAGCCACTATTAACTCTGGCTGAATTTATCAAGATACCTGCAAGCTGGCATGTTATTGCTGACGCTTCTTTAATAGGTGTGTTCTCAGGATTTTTTATAGTGCCATTACAGGCTTTAATACAACAACGTTGCGAACGAAGTCACTTGTCGCGAGTAATTGCTGGCACTAATATTCTTAATGCCTTGTTTATGGTGCTTTCGGGTGTGATGGCCATTGTTCTTATCAGCCTCGACTTTTCTATTCCGGAAATTATTCTAGTCACAGGCATTCTTAACGTTTTTGTTTCTATTTATATTTTTACTCTGGTACCCGAATTTATCATGCGGTTTTTGGTTTGGTTACTGGTCAATACCTTATACCGCATTAAAATTAAGGGACTCGAAAATATTCCGGAAGAAGGGCCATGCGTGTTAGTCTGCAATCATGTGAGCTTTATGGATGCCTTGATTATTGCCGGATGTTGCCGTCGGCCGGTAAGATTTGTGATGGATCATCGAATATTTAAAACACCAGTTTTAAGTTTTATTTTTAGAACCGCGAAAGCCATTCCCATTGCTCCTGCAAAAGAAAACCCTGAACTAATGGAACGAGCTTTTGATTCTGTTGCCGAGTATCTGGAGCAGGGGGAAGTGGTGTGTATTTTCCCTGAAGGGAAAATCACCCATGATGGCAACATGAATCCTTTCCGTCCCGGAATTGAACGGATTATTAAGCGCACGCCTGTGCCGGTGGTTCCTATGGCACTCAGCGGGTTATGGGGAAGTTTTTTCAGTCGTAAAGATGGACCCGCTATGGGCAATATACCTAAGCGTTTCTGGTCTAAAATTCGCTTCTCGGTGGGTGAATCTGTTACGGCGGACAATGTTTCTGCTGACGATTTGTTTGAACGGGTAGTTTCACTACGCGGTAAGGTTGCATAACTGGCGCGAATTTAAAAGTAGGAGAATAAGTAAAAATGAAAGTGTTGATTCGAATTATTCAGGTGATTACCGCCCTCATTTTGGTCTTTTTTAGCATTGGCATGTTTATCGATAAGTTCGAGTATCAAACCGAAACATTGGTGAATGCCGATCGAAATACGACCTATGCGCTTTTCTCTGATCCTGCAAATACCGGTAAATGGCTACCAGGATTTATTCGGTTTGATCACGTTAAAGGAGAACCTATGACAGAAGGAAGTCAGTGGAAACTGGTGATCGCACAGCAAGGTGAGGAAATTGAAATGCTGGAAACTGTTAAAACCATTAAGCCTGCTGAGCAGTTTTCGTTTGTTTTGGAACATGACATTATGCAAACTGAAGTGGATATTTATTTTGAAGAGTACGATGGAAAAACACTAATTCGATCGATTAACACAGTAAAAGGTAATGGACTATTTTGGCGTTCTCTTTTGCCCTTGATGAAATCCATGATGGAAAACCAGTCTGAATACAGTTATCAACAATTGGCCGACTTTATCGAACAGCAAAACTAAACTTTGGATTAGGCAAAGCACTGAGCCTTGCCTGGTTTAATTATTGGGTCGATTGAGGATAGCCATAGGTATTGCCGCCTTTGGTACCGGGAATGAATCCATTCATAATAAATAAAGCCAGTCCACAAAGAGCTGAAATTGACACAATGATTAAATAAACTGTGCTTTCTTCACCGCTAACAATGCCTACGATTATTTCAAGCAACGTGGGAATTACCGTTATTAAGTACCACCAACCCGATAAGTTTATGTCATGCAGTCGTTTAACTGATACCGCGATTGAAGCCCAGATAAATGGAACTATAGCGAGTAGAATCAAGACTAAACCCAACGTCGGCAAAAGTGCAGTGATTAAACCTATTAAAGCCCCTAAGCCAATAGTGGCTAAAACGTACTTTAACCAGTAGGTTCGTCGGTTAATTCGTCCTTCAAAAGAAAAGTAAATATCTTTTAATGACATATCCACTTCGTGGAAGTCATCATCTTCAAGGATTTCGCTTTGTGGAGTCGCGTATAGATTGTCTTGTTCTTCGCTGCTTATACTTGGCTCAACGCGGCCTTCCTGTGTGGCAACTAAGCTATTTTCTGGAACCACGTCCTTTGCTTCAAACAGCGCTTTCCCTGTATTCGATCGACGTGGAATTTCATCTTCTGTTGGCTCCAGCGTCCATTGATTGTGCAAGGCTGGTTTGTTTTCTTCTAACGATACTTCAAAGCCGCGTTGTTCAATTGCCTTACGATATTTTTCTGC
>JBFHVL010000110.1:0-10981 GCA_041589565.1 Kangiellaceae bacterium
AGTCGAAAGCTGTTAGCTCATTTTAATAACTCCATTAGCGATCTATTTGCGGCTTCGCGCACGGAGCTGGAAGCAACCGGTGCCTCAGAAAAGCTAGTTAAAGCAATCCTTTCTGCCAAACCTGCAGATCTCTCCGAAGTGCTGAATTGGCTTTCACTGGCCGACAACCACCGAGTGATCACCCCCGACAGCTCCTTTTACCCTAGATTGTTAAAAGAGACTGCCAACCCCCCAATGATTTTATTCGCCAAGGGTAATGCCGATTTGTTACATCAACCACAAATTGCCATTGTTGGTACGCGCAATCCCAGCGTCGGCGGGCGCGAAGCGGCTGAAAGTTTTACTCGGGTTATGTGTGAGCAAGGGCTTACTATCACCTCTGGATTGGCACTAGGGGTGGATGGTATAGCCCATCAAACGGCACTGGATTCGGGAGGTACAACCATAGCGGTCATGGGTACCGGGATAGATCGTATCTATCCCGCCAGGCACCAAGCATTAGCCCATCGTATTGCCGAGCAAGGGCTGATCCTTTCGGAATTTCCTTTGGGGACAGGAGTGCGTGGTAGTCATTTCCCCAAGCGCAATCGCATCATCAGTGGGTTAAGCCTTGGGGTTCTAGTCGTTGAAGCGGCTTTAAAAAGCGGTTCTCTGATCACCGCACACTTTGCAGTTGAACAAGGACGTGATGTATTTGCTATTCCCGGGTCTATTCACAACACCCTGGCTAAAGGATGTCATGCATTGATTAAGCAAGGTGCGTTACTGGTTGAAACAGCCGATGACATATTGCAACACTTAGGGTGGCTCGCAAAAGCCCAGATGGAAGTGGATGATAATGACGTGACTTGCACTAAATCCAAGGATTTGGCGCCAGAAGTTGCGTCGATCTTGCATGAAATTGACTTTTCGCCTACGCCGCTGGATGTTTTGGTAGAAAGATGTAAGAAATCGGTGGCTGACCTTTCTGCAATCTTGTTAACATTGGAGCTGGAAGGCTGGATCGTTCAAGCTACCGGCGGTTATCAGCGACAAAAATAACCCATAACTGTTCGGTCTTCGCGTTAACAATAAACATTACGCCGGTAGCGACTGGGCTTTATTTTAGGGGAATTCATGAAAAACGACGTACTTGACGTCCTGATGTATATCTTTGAACGATTTCAGGATCAGGAGTATGTGGTCATCGATGAAGCCAGCAAGCTGGCGTCTGAGCTTACCGAAGTTGGATTTTCTGATGTCGAAATCGACTCGGCGCTCGACTGGATCGATGGTCTGATGGATATGCGGGAACAGGTGCAACAAGCCTCCGATTCGGCTGTCACCCCTACTTTCAGCAATCGAATTTTTTGTGACCAGGAATGTCAGGTTTTATCTCAGCGGTCACGCGGCTTTTTGTATCACCTGGAACAACAAGGTGTACTGGATTCGGTATCGCGTGAAATGGTGATAGAGCGCACAATGGCCTTGAATATGTCCGATGTCGATCTTGAGCAGGTTAAGTGGATTACCATGATGGTGCTGTTTAATTTACCCGGACGAGAAAGCGCCTGTGCCTGGTTTGAAAACCTTGAAGACAGAATCCACTGATCAGATTGCTGGAGTGAGTACTTAGTAACAGTCTGAATAATGCCTGCCAGCGTATTTTGTTTTTTCTTTCCTTGCTACAATAGCGCCACCTGAACTATCAACAACTAACTTAGCTCGCTATTTGAGTCTGGCGTGAGATCCTTCATCCATGAAAACAGCAAGTTACTTGTCCGACTGGCACCTACACCATGCGTCACTGGTTTTACGCAGAGGCGGCGTGATTGCCTACCCGACCGAAACAGTTTGGGGATTTGGCTGCATTCCTACCTATACGCAGGCGGTAGAGCGCATTTTGACAATTAAAGGTCGAAGCGCAGCGAAAGGCTTGATTATCATTGCTGCGAGTGCTGAGCAACTTAAACCCTGGCTCGCAGACTTGAGTTCAGAGCAATGGCAGCGATTATACCAACACCATGAACGGCCTACGACCTGGATAGTTTCAGCGTCTTCTACTGTGCCTCAATTAGTAACGGGTGGACGTTCGACTCTTGCTGTACGCGTGACCAGCCATCCGCAGATTGCCCGATTATGTCAGCGTGTTGGTCCGATCATTTCGACCAGTGCCAACCGTTCAGGCAAGCCGGTGGTGGCGAGTCGATTCCAGTGCATTCGGCAATTTGCGACCGAGGTTGATTGTATTTTGCCTGGTGATTGTGGCAGCCCTGGACAGTCCTCTCGCATTATCGATATGGACAGTGGACGGGTGATTCGCCCATAACGAATTAATCGGATTTTTAGATGAACAAACAAGCCGTCAAAACCTATTTAATGCAGCTTCAGGATTCTATTTGTCAGGGGCTGGAGTCGTTTGAAGCTACGGGCGCTTTTCGCGAAGATCAGTGGCAGCGAGTTGAAGGCGGCGGTGGTCGCACGCGGGTGATAGAAGAAGGCAAAACTTTTGAAAAAGGTGGCGTTAACTTTTCTCATGTTACCGGCTCGCAATTACCGGCTTCAGCCACCGCGGTAAGGCCTGAGCTGGCTGGCCGTTCTTTTGAAGCCATGGGTGTGTCTTTGGTAATGCATCCGAATAATCCATTTGTACCTACTTCACATATGAATGTGCGTTTTTTTGTTGCGGAAAAGTCCGGTGAAGATCCGGTATGGTGGTTCGGCGGCGGATTTGATCTCACTCCATATTATCCATTTGATGACGATTGTCGTCATTGGCATCAGGTGGCGCATGACGCCTGTGCTCCTTTTGGTGCCGAAGTCTATAATGAATTTAAGCAATGGTGCGATGACTACTTTTTTATTAAGCACCGCAATGAGCCTCGTGGTGTGGGCGGTTTGTTTTTTGATGATCTCAATCGCTGGGATTTTGATACCTGCTTCAAATTTATGCGTGCCGTAGGGGATGCTTATCTGCCTGCCTATTTACCGATTGTTGAACGGCGGAAAGATCATCCGTTTGAAGAACGGCATCTGGCGTTCCAGCATTACCGCCGAGGGCGCTATGTTGAATTTAATCTGGTTTATGATCGTGGCACTTTATTTGGTTTGCAAACCGGTGGTCGCACGGAGTCCATTCTCATGTCGTTACCGGCCAAAGTCAGTTGGCGTTATGACTGGCAACCTCAGCAAGGTAGTGAAGAAGCACGCCTGTATAATGAATTTTTGAGACCTCGAGACTGGCTCAGTTAATCCTATAACCCAGCCATAATTTTTGGAGCAGCTTGTGAGTGGAATGACTTATGGATACTACCCTTCCAGCCGAAAGCGTCGTAATCGTAGTGACGATTTTGTGCGTCGACTGGTGGCCGAAAACCAACTGACCGCTAATGATTTAATTTATCCGGTATTTGTGTTGCCAGGCAATAATCAGTCCCAACCTATTCCATCAATGCCTGGCATCGAGCGTAAGTCTGTAGATCGATTGCTAAAAGAGGTTGAACAATTACTCAAGCTAGGTGTACCCGCCATTGCATTGTTTCCGGTTATCGATGCCGATGGTAAATCTTTACAGGCTGAAGAAGCGTTTAATCCTGAAGGTCTGGTGCAACAAACGGTACGCCAATTAAAAAACGAATTTCCAGAGATGGGCGTAATCACCGATATTGCTTTGGATCCTTACACCAGTCACGGACAGGATGGCATTATTGATGACACCGGTTATGTGTTAAATGATCAAACTATTGATGTATTGATCAAGCAGGCTTTGTCGCACGCCGAAGCGGGTGCCGATGTGGTGGCGCCTTCGGATATGATGGATGGCCGAATTGGTGCGATTCGTGAAGGCTTGGAGGTGGAAGGATTCGTCAATACAAAAATTCTGGCCTATTCTGCTAAATACGCATCGGCGTTTTATGGGCCGTTCCGTGATGCGGTTGGCTCGGCTGCTAACCTTGGTAAAGCGGATAAGAAAACCTATCAGATGGATCCAGCCAATAGTGACGAAGCCTTACATGAAATTGCGCTGGATATTGAAGAAGGTGCCGACATGGTTATGGTGAAGCCTGGTATGCCTTATCTGGATATTATTCGTCGCGCTAAAGATGAATTTAAAGTGCCGGTATTTGCCTATCATGTCAGTGGTGAATACGCCATGTTAAAAGCGGCCAGTCAAAACGGTTGGCTGGATGAGCAGGCGGTCGTGATGGAAGCACTCACCTGTTTTAAACGTGCCGGTACCGATGCGGTACTGACCTATTACGCAAAGCAGGTGGCAGAGTGGTTACAAGTTTAGTGTCAGACACTCCAATTTAAGGCCTTATGAATGAATCGGGAAAGCTCGGAAATTACCGACGAACTGGACTTTAGTGAAAACATCGACGAGATCCGGGCTTTACCCAGCTATCTTGGCGAACTGGAGCCTACCAAAAAACAGGCGCAGGACTTTTCTAATCCCGATTTATATATCAATCGCGAACTTTCCTTTTTGCAATTTAACTGGCGTGTATTACAACAGGCACTCGACGAAAGTCTACCTTTGCTGGAACGCATAAAGTTCATCTTTATTTTTAGTAATAATCTGGATGAGTTTTTTGAAGTTCGTGTTGCGACTTATGTTCATTGGGCCAACCATCATCCTGAGCGATGTGGGCCAGATGGACTGACTCCGCATCAGGTGCTGGCTGAAATTAGCAAAACTTGTCATGAAATGGTTGAGGAGCAGTATCGAATTTTTAACGATGTGCTATTACCACAACTTGCCGAACAAGGAATAAATTTTTTAAGACGCAATCAATGGAGTGATGAGCAGTCAGAATGGATTGCTGATTATTTTAAACATGAAGTCGCTCCCGTCATAAGTCCCATTGGACTCGATCTCGCTCATCCTTTTCCCCGTTTGATTAATAAGAGTTTGCACTTTATCGTTGCTCTTGATGGAAAAGATGCCTTCGGTCGCGACAGCGGTTATGCAGTCGTGCATATGCCGCGATCGTTGCCAAGAATCATTCAATTACCTGATGAAATTTGTGAGGGCGGCGAAAACTTTGTCTTCTTGTCTGCGGTGATTCATGACAACGCGAAAGAACTGTTTCCGGGAATGAAAGTAAACGGTTGTTATCAATTCCGTTTGACCCGTGACAGTGATCTCTTCGTGGATGAAGAAGATGTCGAAGATCTGGCCAAGGCATTGAAACAGGAACTGCAAAGCCGTGATTTTGGTACCTCGGTACGTCTTGAGGTGGCTGATAACTGCCCCGATAAAATTGCCAATTTTCTACTAGCAAAATGCCATTTGACCGAAAATGAGTTATATCGGGTAAACGGTCCGGTAAATTTAAATCGATTGCTCAGTTTAACCGATATGGTGGATCGACCGGATTTAAAATTTCGCCCGTTCAAACCTATGGTGCCGAAAATTTTACGCGACAAGTCGGACAGTATTTTTTCGGTGATCAAAGAGCAAGATATTGTTCTACATCATCCCTATCAAAGTTTTGAACCAGTCGTCAATTTTGTACGTAGCGCTGCCAGTGACCCCGATGTGCTCGCGATTAAACAAACCTTATATCGGACAGGCTCCAGTTCTCCAATTGTTGAAGCATTAATTGATGCGGCACGAGCTGGAAAGGAAGTCACCGCAGTGGTAGAGCTACGAGCACGTTTTGATGAGCAAGCTAATATTGAGCTGGCAAATAAACTACAGGATGCAGGTGCACTGGTCGTCTATGGCGTTGTGGGATTTAAAACGCATGCCAAACTCTGTGTGGTAACGCGACGAGAAAAGAAAAAATTACGTCACTATGTTCACTTGGGAACGGGCAACTATCATGCAGGAACAGCGAAGCTCTATACGGACATCAGTTTATTAACCACCGATAAAAAATTGTGTGAAGATGCTCAACGTGTGTTTTTACAGTTAACCGGAATGGGCAAGGCTTATGATTTGCACGATATTTTGCAAGCGCCATTTACTTTGCAGCAACAATTGTTTGTTTTAATTGATCAGGAAATTGACAATCAAAAGAAAGGAAAACCGGCATATATTAAAGCTCGAATGAACTCATTAACTGAGTCCAAGATGATCCAGAAGCTCTATCAGGCATCTCAAGCTGGCGTAAACATACAGTTGATTGTGCGAGGTATTTGCTGTTTACGGCCGGGGATTAAACATATTTCTGAAAATATTACCGTTCGATCGATTGTTGGCAGGTTTTTGGAGCACTCGCGTGTCTTTTGTTTTGCCAATGCAGGTAAAGAGAAAGTTTATGCGTCCAGCGCTGACTGGATGGATCGTAATTTATATCATCGGGTAGAAACCTGTTTCCCAATAAAAGACCCCGATTTGGCCCATCGAGCCCGCAATGAGTGCATTGATTTGTACTTGCAAGATAATACGCAAAGCTGGGAGCTTGCCAGTGATGGTCGTTATTTAAAGAATCGACCTCACGACGAACCGGAATTTCGGGTGCAAAAGTATTTGCTCGATAAAATGACCGAATAGACTAGTGATTTAGTCGGGTTTATTGACAGGACTTACACTAATTTCCTTCTTTTTCACTTAGGTCACACTTTTTGTTTCTTCGGCGGTCTATGCTATATATGGGTAACTTGTGTCTACTCTGCGTGTAACCGGGAGAAACAGTATGTCATTTAAGCGATTGATTCCATGGGTATTTGTCGGTGTGTTAACAGCTTGTGGCGGCGGCAGCTCTGGTCCGTCGACCATTGGAAATGGTGCTTGCAGTATTGCAGACCAAAATCAAACTTGGTTTGAGTACCTTCAAGACTGGTATTTATGGTACGACCAACTCCCCTCTTCGATTAACCCGAATGCTTATGGTAGCGTTAGTGAAATGCTTAATGCCGTTCGCGTAGCCGAAGATCGATTCTCCTATGTTATCACCCGCGAAGAGTATGACGCCTTTTTCAATAGCGGTAGTTTTTTCGGCTATGGTTTTAGTTCCGACCGAAATATGTTTAATGACAGCTGGGTCATTCGGTACGTTTTTGCCAACTCGGGAGCTGAAGCGGCGGGCCTGAGTCGTGGTGATCGGTTGATTGAAATTAATGGTTACACCATTGCGGAAATCGAAAGCCAAAATTTGGATAACGCCACTGTGTTTGGACCCGATGAAGATGGTTTTACCATCGAAGTCACTTACGTCACACCTGATAATCAAACCCTAACGACTTCAATGGTTAAGGGAACCGTCAATACCAATACCGTATTTGATACGCGAGTTGTCTCTACCCTGGTGGGTGACGTTGGATATCTGTCATTTCAGCATGGTTTTATTGAGCCATCAGAACAGGAATTGAATGATGCCTTTGCAACTTTGGCGGCGGCGAACCCTTCACAATTGATATTGGATTTGCGTTATAACGGTGGCGGACGAATCAGTATTGCCGAGCAGCTTGGTTCTTTAATAGGGGGCAATACAACAGTGGGCGAAGTGTTTGGTACGCTGCAATACAATGACAAACAGCAAAGCTCAAACTCGACCTATACTTTTAGTAATCGAGCGAATAAATTGAACTTGAATCGTGTGATTATTTTAACCACTGATAATACTTGCTCCGCCAGTGAAATGATTATTAATGGATTGGATCCTCATATTGAAGTAGTAACCGTGGGCACCACCACCTGTGGTAAACCTATTGGTATGTCACCGCAAGAATATTGTGACATGGTGATGGCGGCAATTAACTTTAAAGTGGTGAATTCGGTAGGCTTTGGTGATTACTTCGATGGAATTAGTAGTCAGTGTGTCGTGAACGACTCTATTGTCGCTGACTGGGGAGATGCTGCCGATCCAGTATTCGCCGAAGGACTCTACTACGCTGAAAATGCATCCTGCAGTGCGGTCAATAAATTTCAACCTTACCAACCACTCAATCAGCGAGAGAGCTATCAGCAACTGTTACACGGACATTTACATTAACTCTTAGCCGGTTAAAAACATTAAAAAGGCTTACAGTTTGGTAAGCCTTTTTTTATTAAGCTAATAAAACTATTGGGTCAGCACACCATCTCGATAGTCACTGATCGCTTGTTCAATTTGCTCTTGTGTATTCATCACAAATGGCCCCCAGTGTGCTATGGGCTCTTTAAGTGGTTTACCGGCAAGAACTAACATGCGACCGCCGTCTTCACCTGCTCTTAAGGTTATGGAATCGCCAGAGCTGGTTATTGCCAGTTGTTGTGCGCTGACCGTTTGCTCGCCAACAGATACCTGGCCTTCAAACACGTAAATTAGCAATGTATGTTCTTGGTTTGTTGGTAGCTCTAAAGTTTTATCAGATTTGAGTTCCAGATCCAGATAAAGCGGCTGCGTTGCTATTCCTGTCACTGCACCTTCAATAAGCTTCTCGGCGTACTGAAAATTTCCAGCAATAACCTTGACCCAAAAATCTTCGGCTTGAAATGTTGGAATAGTGTCAGAAGAAATATCTCGGTAACTAGGATCTTTCATTTTTTCGGCGCCAGGTAAATTGATCCACAACTGAAACCCACGCATGCGACCAGCTACCTGCTGAGGCATTTCCGAATGAATAATGCCGCGAGCTGCGGTCATCCATTGCACATCACCGGATTTTAATAATCCACGATTTCCCAGGTGATCCTCATGCAGCATATTACCTTCGAGCATATAGGTGACGGTTTCAAAACCACGGTGCGGATGCGAAGGAAAACCAGCGATATAATCGTCTGCCTGATCGCTATTAAACTCATCCAGCATTAAAAAAGGGTCTAATGTTGCAAGTCCCTGTTGACCGATCAGACGCGTCAGCTTTACTCCAGCACCATCAGAAGCAGGCCTACCTGGAGTGATTTGGATTATTGTTCGCTGTTTCATGTTAGGCTCCACAAGTTGAATTTAAGCGGCTAAGGCGTCTATTTGTTCGCTGGCCTGATCAATGGCCTCTTGGCGTCGCTCATCGCCCATATTCAGTCCTTCTGCATAGATGATTTCAATGTCTTCTATGCCCAAAAAGTTAAGAAAAGTGGTGACAAAGGGTGTCTGAGTATCCGCCGCAGTGCCCTTATACTGGCCGCCACGAGTCGCAATGACGTAAGCTTTTTTACCTTTGAGCAGCCCTTCTGGTCCTTGCTCAGTATAACGAAAGGTTACCCCTGCGCGAGCGACAAAATCGAACCAGGACTTGAGCATGGAAGGCACACTAAAGTTATACATAGGCATCCCAATAACTAATATATCGGCCTGCTTCAATTCGTCTATCTGCCGATCAGCAAAGCTGGCTAACTGCTGTTGCTCGGGAGTTCGCTGCTCTATCGGAGTTGATATTGCTTGTAGCGCGGCCCCATCAAAATGGGGTATGGGCTGCTGGGCAAAATGTTTTTCTATCACCTGCAAACTTGTATGTTTTTGTTCAAGGCGGGCTATGAGCTTACGGCTTAACTGACTGGAGACTCCGGCATCGGCAAAAATACTGGATTCAATATGAAGGAGTTTCATAATTTACCTCTAAAGTTTTAACTTTCGATAGCTCTATGATAGATTCAATAAATCGATTTTAAATCACCAAAAATCGATTAGTTTAATCGATTGATTAGATGAAATAGCCAGTTTTCGTAAAGGATACTCATGAAAGCCTCTCCTAAAATCACGCTCGAACAATGGGCGTCATTGGTTGCTGTGGTGGATGAAGGTAGTTATGCCAAGGCTGCCGAATTGCTTAACAAAAGTCAGTCGACGGTCAGCTATGCAATTTCCCGAATTGAAGAACAACTCGGTGGTCAGGTGCTTAAGCTCAGTGGGCGAAAAGCCGAACTGACTGACTTAGGTGAGGTGATGGTTCGTAAAGCGCGTAAATTGCTTGAAGAGGCAGAAGGTATCGAGCAACTGGCACGTTGCGTATCGCGCGGGTGGGAAGCCGAAGTGAGTGTTGCGGTGGATGTGATTTATCCTATTGCAAAAGTTCTTGATGTCTTGGAGCAATTTTCGGCGGCTGGCCAGCCAACACGGGTAAGAGTGCTGGAAACCTCGCTTTCGGGCACCGATGAAGCGATTCTCAATGCCGAAGCAGATTTAGCGATTACTTCTCGAGTTCCTCCTGGTTTTATCGGACAGCAGTTTGACAGTATCACTTTTATGGCGGTAGCGCATAAGAATCATCCACTGCACCAACTGGATCGTCCGTTAACCTTATCGGACCTGGAGCAGCATCGACAGGCTGTTATGCGCGATACTGGCGTAAAAAGAAATCAGGATGCTGGTTGGTTGGGGAGTGATCAGCGTATTACTGTGTCGCACTTTTCAACGTCAGTTCAAGTGCTAAAGCGTGGATTAGCCTTTGCCTGGTTACCCACGGGATATATGCACCCTGAACTCGAGTCTGGTGAATTTTTACCGTTAAATTTAGAACAAGGCGTTTCCCGTGATCTGCATTTATATCTGGTCAATGTAAAAGGTGAACGGGCCGGTCCTGCAGTAGGTTTACTGATGGATATTTTTTTAATGCGGGCTAACCGAAAATGAGTGCAGCTTCAGCGCAACAAATTCTGGTAATTGATTCGGGTGTCGGTGGATTGACCGTTTTGCGCGAAATCAAAAAAATTGCTCCTGCGCTTGTATGTCATTATCTGGCTGATAACGCTTTTTTTCCATATGGCACCAAATCGGAAAAAGAGTTGCAGCAACGACTTTATAAGATGATCCAACTTGTACTTGAGCGTCATGCTTTAAGTGCAATTGTGATAGCTTGCAACTCAGCCAGTACCGCAGTGCTTGATTATTTGCGCGAGTCCTTCAATGTACCTTTTGTTGGCGTTGTACCAGCTATAAAGCCCGCCGCATCAATGAGCAAAAATAAAACCATTGGTTTATTGGCAACGGAAGGTACGGTTCGTCGAAACTACACGGAACAGTTAATCCAGCAATTTGCCAGCGACTGTGAAATAGTAAAACTGGGCTCGCAGGCATTAGTTGAGTTGGCTGAAAGAAAATTAAATGGTGGCCTTGTTTCCGATCAGGAATTA
>JBFHVL010000111.1:0-10769 GCA_041589565.1 Kangiellaceae bacterium
CCATAGCTTTGATCAACTCGCTCTTCAGTCGCTTTTAAGCCCATCTCACTGGCGAGAATTTGAGGATCATTCTGTAATGCTTGTTGATAAATCTCCCAAAGACCGGATTTGGCGAAAACCGGCTGCAAACTGGTCGACATAAGAATTGCGGTGGCCGATAGCCATTTCATCTTCTTTTTCAAAATGAATCTCCGTTGTTGAATCCCAAAAAATTACTCAGTTAAGAACAATAAATGCCCACTAACCCATCATATCCAGTTTATTCCTGATCGAGTTTATGGTTGTCTTAACGGTATATGATGCAATGAGTCGCTCTATTAGACGATAAATTACCGAAAAAAGTGTCTGAACGTGTGATCTAATTGTAAACGAATGTTGTACACCGTCACCAATTAGCATTACCACAACGATTTAAAACACAAATGCGGGTTTATGCTCCTGAGTGATAAGCGCTGGACAATCCATTTCAAAGAGAGTCGTACTGGTAATTTCATCGGCATTATTTTTGCGATACAGACGGGCATAACGGTTATGCTCTGGTCCTTCAATGCAAAACAGGCGTCCACCAGAGGCCAGACGTTTAATGAAGGGGGCGGGCGTTGCCGTCAAAGCCGCGGTGACAGCGATTACATCGAAGCGCTCGGAAGGGCTCCAGTTTTGGCTAACATCGACAATTTCGGTTGTAATATTATTTAAGCTGAGTTTTCTAAGCTTCTGTTCGGCTTCGGTTATAAAGTCAGAATAGAGGTCAACCGTGGTAAGTTTTTTTGCGAGTGAGCCAATCAAAGCCGCAGTAAAACCTGTGCCAGTACCAATTTCCAAAGCTTTGTCAGTTTTTTTGATTTCCAGTGACTGCACCATTCGGGCTTCTTCTCGCGGAGCAAACATCTGCTGGCCATGTGGCAGAGTAATAGACAGGTCAGCAAACGCCATCGCCCGCTGGTTTTCTGGTACAAATAGCTCTCGTGGCAAGGTTGCCATTAAGTTTAGGACGTCGGGATCAGAGACACTCCAGGGACGTATCTGCTGCTCTACCATATTGAAGCGGGCTTTTTCTTTATTCATTGTCACGCTCTCCTGACTATGGTGTGCGGTTACTCCTTAAATACATTCACAAAGGAGTCAGAGCTGTATCGACTCTAACCGCAGTATATACTGACTGGTAAATTCACTGAAAGGATAGATTGATATGTCCGAGAATGCGAATGATGCGCCAGTAAGCATGCGTTACTCCATCAGCGCTAAGCATGCCGTATTTGAAGGGTTCTTTAAGGTATGGGAACTGGAGATTTCTCATCAGCTGTTTGCCGGTGGTGAGCAGTCCGGTGTAAAGCGGGAAGTCTTTATGCGCGGCGAAGCTGTCGGCGTATTATTGGTTGATCGAAAGCAGCGGCAAGTCGTGCTGGTTGAGCAGTTTCGCGCAGGTGCTGCAGCGGCAGGTTCAGAAAACCCCTGGTTAATTGAATTGATTGCAGGCATTGTTGAGCCGGATGAGCATCCTGCGCAGGTGGCAGCACGAGAGTCGATTGAAGAAGCAGGCTGTGAGCCCATAAAATTAAAGCCAATATATGAATATTGGGTCAGTCCTGGCGGCTCCGATGAGAAGTTTTATTTGTTTTATGGCGAAGTCGATGCCAATCAGGCCGATGCCTTTGGAGGGCTTGATTCTGAGCACGAAGATATTCGTGTGCATAAAGTGCCTTTTGAGCAGGTGTACCGGTGGTTGAGTGAAGGGCGGCTAAATAACGCAATGACCATCATTGGAATTCAGTGGCTTATGTTAAATGAATCACAATTGGTTGAGAATTAAGAGAAAATCAGCTTTAGAAGTTTGCGAAAGGTCGATTTCGAACCCTAAAATGAGCTATGGTTATAAGGTTTTAAGCAGTAAACAGCGGTAATTGGCGAAGACGATGATATCAACCAAACGTAAATATGTGCCCGATTTGTCAGAGTACATGTCGCAATGCGAGATGAACTATGCTCTGATGTCGCGCTTATTACGTTGTGTAGAGCGGGCTGAAACCCGAGTTGATGATGATTTTGAGCTTGCTGACTTTGCGGATGTTTGCGAAACAGAGGTACATCTGCCGATCCATTTAGAACTGATTGAACAGGCGCCTTATACCACTACTCTGGAAATGCGCATGACTTTAAGCGAAAGTGCCTGGGTATCGCCTTTGGTTTTAAAGGTCCGGATGTATCATGATGCTAAAATGGCAGAAGTACTGGAACCGGGACGAAATCATGCGCCCCAACCCAAACATGATTACCCTGATCAGATACGTCATTATCCAGACGATAAATTTCAGCGTAATAAGCTGCTTAACTTATGTTTAACACGGTGCTTTGATACTCGCGCCAAAACAGTGACCTTACCCAAGGTCACCGACTTGACCCAAGGAAGCTGAATGCCGCAGACGTTTTCATCGATTAAGCGACTGGACGTGCAACAAACTGACTGTTTTCGAGTGATTCAGCTCACCGACAGTCATATTTTTGGTGCTGCGTCGGGCAAGCTATTGGGCCTCAATACCCGGATGAGTTTTGAAGCTGTCCTAGAGCGAGTTCAAAAAGAAGAACGGGCACCTGATTTGTTCCTTGCGACCGGAGATATTTCACAAGACGCCTCGGACGACTCCTATCAATACTTTCAGCAACAAATGACCTCTTTTTCGGCTCCTGTTTTTTGGGTGCCAGGCAATCATGACGACCCGGCGGCCATGTCGCGCAATTTTCAAGGGCACAATCTGCTTCCGAATCGGCGGATACTGATCGGAAATTGGCAAATTGTTATGTTGGATACTTCCGTACCTAAAAAGGTCTACGGAAAAGTTGGCGATGACGATTTGGCGATGTTGCAACAGGCGCTGAGCGAATACCCCGATCATCATTTGTTGCTGGTTATGCATCATCAGCCCGTCCCGGTAGGGAGTGAATGGTTGGATAACCTGGGCATTAAAAATGCTGAAGTTCTGTTTGATGCGGTGAAAAGTCATTCCTCTAAAATTTGTTTCCTCTGGGGGCACGTACATCAGGACTACGAGGGTGAGCAAAATGGTGTGCAGTTAATTTCAACGCCCTCAACCTGTGTTCAATTTAAACCGGGCAGCGAAGATTTTTCTGCCGGGGTTGAAAGTCCGGGTTATCGCTATCTCACTCTGTATAACGATGGCCGGGTGGAGTCGGTTTTACACCGCATCGACGATATAGAATTTACCGTCGATTACACTATTAAAGGCTATTAACGCTTCTCTTTTGGCCTTTCAGAAAGTCATGTTGTTCATCTTCTACACAGCTTGGTGATTAGTTAATCAATCCCACCTTCCCTTCATGGATAACACTTGCCAAGCGAGTGTGAAAACGCCAACATTAGCCCTTTGATATTAACCCCAAGAGTTTATGTGATCTTATGACTCAATACACCGCTGATGCGATAGAAGTCCTCAACGGCCTGGAGCCGGTTAAAAAACGACCGGGTATGTATACCGATACCGCCAGACCGAACCATCTGGGGCAGGAAGTTATTGATAATAGTGTTGATGAAGCTCTCGCTGGCTATTGTAAAACGATTACGGTCACACTGGAAAAAGATGGCTCCATGTCGGTACAGGACGATGGTCGCGGTATGCCTATCGATATCCATCCAGAAGAAGGTATCCCTGGGGTTGAGCTTATTCTGACTAAACTGCATGCGGGTGGTAAGTTTTCTAACAAAAACTACCAGTTTTCCGGTGGATTGCACGGCGTTGGGATCAGTGTGGTCAATGCGCTGTCGAAACGCGTCGAAGTAAAAGTTCGCCGAGACGGCAAAGAATACCAAATGGCTTTTGAGCACGGCGACAAGGCCAGTGATCTGGAAGTGATTGGCGAAGTCGGCAAGCGTAATACGGGGACAACCGTAACCTTCTGGCCCGACCCGCAATATTTTGACTCGCCCAAGTTTTCTGTACCTCGTCTTAAGCATTTGTTAAAAGCCAAAGCCGTATTATGTCCTGGCTTAAAAGTTAAGCTGCTGGACAAAGTGAACGGCGAAGACTCCGAATGGTTTTATGAGAATGGGTTGACCGATTATGTAGCCGCTTCTGCCGATGGCTTTGAGACGCTGCCAGAAGAGCCTTTTACAGGAAGTTTTTCCAGCCAGTCGGAAGCGGTGGACTGGGCGCTGCACTGGTTGCCTGAAGGTGGCGAACAGTTAGCAGAGAGTTATGTGAACTTAATCCCTACTGCGCTTGGTGGCACACATGTGAACGGTTTACGAACCGGCTTGCTCGAAGCCATGCGTGAGTTTTGTGAATTCCGAAACTTATTACCCCGAGGCGTTAAGCTAGCTCCCGAAGATGTCTGGGATAAACTCAGCTATGTGCTTTCGGTTAAGTTGGAAGACCCTCAGTTCAGCGGACAGACCAAAGAACGTTTGTCGTCACGCCAGTGCGCGGCATTTGTTTCGGGCGTGGTTAAAGATGCCTTCAGTCTTTGGTTGAACCAGCATCCAGATCTGGGTGAACGATTGGCTGAACTGGCGATCAATAATGCGCAGAAACGACTGCGAGCGGGCAAGAAGGTAGCACGTAAAAAAGTCACTTCGGGTCCTGCGTTGCCAGGAAAGCTGGCCGATTGTATTGGACAGGAGCCGATGAATGCAGAGCTATTTTTGGTGGAAGGGGATTCGGCCGGTGGAAGCGCCAAGCAGGCGCGTGACAAAGACTACCAGGCAATCATGCCGCTGCGTGGAAAAATCTTAAATACCTGGGAAGTCGACTCTCAGGAAATTCTGGCGTCGCAGGAAGTGCACGATATATCTGTAGCCATTGGGCTAGATCCAGACTCTGAAGATTTGTCCAAATTACGCTATGGCAAAGTTTGTATTCTCGCCGATGCTGACTCCGATGGTCTTCATATTGCGACTCTGTTGTGCGCGTTATTCGTAAAGCATTTTCGGCCTTTGGTTGAAGCTGGACATTTGTATATGGCGATGCCTCCCTTGTATCGAATCGATGTGGGTAAAGAAGTTTTCTATGCACTCGATGATGACGAAAAACAAGGCATTCTGGATCGCATAGAGGCTGAAAAGAAACGCGGAAAAGTTAATGTTCAGCGCTTTAAAGGCCTCGGTGAAATGAATCCGGCGCAACTGCGAGAAACAACCATGGCTCGGGATACTCGCCGGCTGGTACAGCTGTCAATTGATAATTTACAAAGCACCGAGCAGGTGATGGATATGTTGCTGGCGAAAAAGCGCGCATCCGATCGGAAAGCCTGGCTGGAAAATAAAGGCAATCTGGCTGACGTGTAAGTTGGCTTATTCGAGTAGCCATAATTTTCAAACGATTATAAAAACGAAATCATAGAGCAGACGATTCAGGACAATCTATGGAATTTAACTACGAAGGTATTGAGCGTCAGTCGCTCGCAGAATTTACCGAGAAAGCATATTTAAATTACTCCATGTACGTGATCATGGATCGGGCATTGCCGCATATTGGTGATGGCTTAAAGCCGGTACAGCGGCGTATTGTTTATGCCATGAGTGAGCTGGGGCTCAAGGCAACCGCCAAATATAAAAAGTCGGCCCGTACCGTGGGCGATGTACTGGGTAAATTTCATCCGCATGGTGACTCCGCCTGTTATGAAGCCATGGTGTTAATGGCGCAGCCGTTTTCCTATCGTTATCCGCTGGTGGATGGACAAGGTAACTGGGGATCTCCCGACGATCCTAAATCTTTTGCCGCCATGCGTTATACCGAATCTCGTTTGTCCCGATATGCCGAAGTTTTATTAAATGAATTGGGTCAGGGAACGGTTGATTGGGTGCCCAATTTTGATGGCACTATGAGCGAGCCAAAAATTTTACCCGCGCGTTTGCCGAATTTGTTACTCAATGGAACCACGGGCATTGCGGTCGGGATGGCAACTGATATTCCTCCGCACAATCTGCGCGAAGTGGCGGATGCCTGTATTCATATGCTCGATAATCCTAAAGCAACGGTAGAAGAGGTTTGCGAATTTATTCAGGGGCCTGACTTTCCTACCGAAGCGGAAGTGATTACGCCAAGAGAAGACATCATCAAGATGTATGAAACCGGGCGTGGCAGTATAAAAATGCGCGCCAAGTATCATATTGAAGATGGTGAAGTGGTGATTACTGCTCTGCCACATCAAGTTTCCGGTAGCAAAGTGTTGGAGCAAATTGCTCAGCAGATGCAGGCGAAAAAATTACCCATGGTCAGTGATTTGCGTGATGAGTCCGATCACGAAACGCCCACGCGATTTGTCATAGTGCCTCGCTCTAATCGTGTTGATCTTGAGGGCTTAATGAGTCACCTGTTTGCCACCACCGATTTGGAAAAAAATTATCGCGTTAACGTCAATGTGATTGGCATTGATAATCGTCCACAAGTTAAACCATTAAATCGATTTATCAGTGAATGGCTGGAGTTTCGAACTGAAACCACACGTCGTCGACTCGAATATCGACTCGGTAAAGTGAACGATCGACTACACCTATTAGAGGGTATGTTGATCGCCTTTTTAAATATCGATGAAGTTATTCGTATCATTCGTAATGAAGATGAGCCAAAGCAGGAATTGATGAAGCGCTTCGGTCTTACTGAAGTGCAGGCGAACTACATTTTAGATACCAAGTTACGTCAGTTAGCGCGCCTTGAAGAAATGAAAATTAAAGGTGAACAGGATGAGCTTGCCAAAGAAAAAGCCGATTTGGAAAAAACGCTAGGCTCGGCGCGTCGATTAAAAAGTTTGGTGAAAAAAGAAATTCAGGAGGCTGCTGAAGAATATGGTGATGAACGTCGTTCACCCATCGTTAAACGTGAAGAAGCCAAAGCGCTCGATGAAACCGAGTTAATGCCGACAGAGCCTGTGACCGTTGTCATGTCAGAAAAAGGTTGGGTACGTTGCGCCAAAGGCCACGAAGTCGATGTGGAGAATTTAAATTACAAGGCTGGCGATAAATATCTTTCGCATTCGCAGGGACGTAGTAATCAGCAGGCGGTGTTTATCGATTCAACGGGGCGCAGTTATGCCTGTGCTGCGCATACTCTACCTTCAGCCAGAGGGCAGGGAGAGCCGCTTTCCGGTCGCTTTAATCCGATAGCGGGGTCTGCCTTTATGGCAACCGTTATGGGACAGGACAAAGATCTGTTCCTGATTGCGTCCGATGCAGGTTACGGTTTTGTTGCCAAGTTTGAAGATTTTGTTACCCGAAATAAAAACGGTAAAGCGCTGTTAACCTTGCCGAAAGGAGCCAAGGTAGTCACTCCTAAACCCATTGCCAATTATGAGTCAGAATTGTGTGTGGCGGTAACAACGGAAGGGCGCATGCTGGTTTTCCCATTAAGGGATTTGCCCTGTTTGGCAAAAGGAAAGGGTAATAAAATTATCAGCATTCCTTCGGCGCGTGTGCAAACGCGAGAAGAGTTCGTTATTGATGTTGCCGTCGTCACCGAAGAGAGCGAGTTGCTGGTGCATAGTGGTAAACGTCATTTACGATTAAAAATGCGTGATCTGGAACATTACCGTGGTGAACGCGGACGACGTGGCAACAAGTTACCGCGTGGATTCCAGAAAGTGGATAAACTGGCCGTTGAATAAGGATAGATGCGAACGACTCGCGAATTAATGCATTTGGTCTATGCTTCCTAACATATGAATCAATTTGTGAGTCGTTTTAAGTGTCAAAAGAATTACTCAAAGGGGTTTATATTCCCCCGCAACCCAAGCTGATTGATGAAATTGCAATGGCGGGCACTGATTTAGATGAAATCGGTGCCCGCATCAGTGCAGACCCCGGTGTGAGTGCCGCTGTATTAAAAACCGTTAACTCACCTTGTTTTGGATTAAGCTCCCCCATTGCTTCAATCAATCAGGCCGTTATTTTGCTAGGCATTGAGCGAGTGGTGAATATCGTTAAGTCGATGCTGCTGCAAAACTCATTAGCCAATGTTAAAACTTCCATCGACATGGAGCAGTTTTGGGAGTCCAGTTATGCTGTTGCGGTAGTTTCATCGGCGGTGTGTCGACAACTGAATTTAGGGCTTACCGATGAAGCCTACACCCTAGGTTTATTTCACAATTCAGGTATGCCCATCATTGCGCAAAAGATTGAAAACTACCAACAAATTATTAAACAGTGCTATGCCCGAGAAGATGGGCGGGTAACACGCGAAGAATTTGCAACTATTGGAATGCATCACTCGGCTGCAGGGTATCGTTTAACTCGAGTTTGGAAACTGCCTAAATTAATTTCGGAAGCTGTTCGTGATCATCATTCGGTTGAACGTTTGCTCGACGACAATACAGTTGAAAATCCAAAGCTTAAATCTTTGGTCGCGGTATTAAAAATATCCGAACATATGGTACGCCTTTATTCTCGCCTGGGTGGTGCCCGCGAAGACTATGAGTGGCAAAAAATTAAAGCGGGAGTTCTCGGGTTTTTAGGATTGAGTGAATATGATCAGGAAGATCTTGAAGATGCCGTATCTTTCACTTTAGGTGGTATCCCTTAAACAATAAAAATTAGTTATGGCTGTTTGCATTATTCCCGTATTTTTTTATTAAGCTTTGCGCCTGACGCTCAATAATGGCACTTATTTCAGAAGGCAGCCCCACTGTTTTGTCGGGATGGTTTTCCACTACAAGGGGGAGGCTTTGCAATTCCGAATTGTGTTCAACCAGCTCAATTTTTGCGGCTAATTTTTCATCAAGGAAACCGTAGCTGGTCAAGTTTCTTAGTTTAATCAGCCAGTCCTGAAACTCAATGCCTGCGGCTAAAGAGAGGTGATCATTTAGCGGCTTGATCATTACCGAACAATGACCGAGCAGCATATGACAATGACAGTTCAGTTCAGGTTGGTGAGATAGCTCCTGTTGAATATAGTGAATCAGTGCGCCAAGTTTAATAGCATCATCTGTTTGACTCTCGGAGCCGATGACCAAAAACTGATTGCGACCTATCAGACTGGCTTTAAGATCCATTAATGCAGCAGCATCAAACAGCAGGTTTTGCCACATGAGTTGTTGCGATAAATAGTTCTCAGTATCGTCGTAATTTTTAGCTGCCGGCTTAAGAGAAAATAACTGAACCAATCCGGTGTGTTGATATGTAGGGGCATTGTGTGGTGTAAAGCGCCGTAAACTAACTGGCTTAAAGTGCAATTGATCATCGCTAAGATCTTTTTGTTTTACCCTTTTTGCGGCATCATTCAAACTGTGTAGGGGTTTATGTTCCGTGGTTTGTGGCGGTTCGTTTTCAACCGACTTTGGTTTTTTCTTTTTCAGTGTTCGTCGCCATAATACGATAGCTCCGAGTAACGATGATAGCGCAAAGGCACTTAGTGAAAACAAGGTGATTTGATAGCTGCTACTGCGAAAATCCTGCTCCAGCTGCAACCGATCCAAAGTAATTTGCAACCAACCTACTGCACTGTTTTGCCACCTAACTTCAACCATAAAAGGAACGGCCGGTGATAAATACTGAGGTAAATGCGCAGTGAGCATATGCTTCAACTTACTTTCGTCATTTGGTTCGATGGGCTGCTGTGTTCCACTTGCGGGAGATTGTTGAATAATCAATGTACCATCGAGTCGGTAAATCGCTGCCTGTAAGACGAAGTCTTTTTCAATAAGCTGTTGTAACAGTTGCTCCAGATAGATCTTATCTTCTGAAACCACCGCTTCAGCACTGGCGATGGCAGCAACTTCGGCCAGTTGATGTCCGGTTTCCGAAACCCGCTGCTCTAACAAAAAGCGCAACTGCCAGGTGAGCCAAAACCAAGCGCCAACAAATACCAACGCACTCAACACCAAGTACCAAGCTATGGACTTTATTAATGATTGCGAGCTAGAGCGATCTGTTGGTGTCATGGTGTACCTGTTAATGTTGTTTTGAACCTAAGCGATGTAATATGACGTCTGGTTTTATGCCTTATACTACCGTATTTCGCAAGTTGGGTTATAGTAGCCCTCAGATTATGGAGGCTTTATCTCTGTAGAGCCAATAGATGGCGTAGTGCTAAACTGCGAATTAAATGATTGAGCAAAATAAATGAGTTGATTTATATGGTGGTATATCAATGGCAGGGTACTGAATATGTGCCTACAAGTACAGAGCAGCTAGATGATGATTTTTCATCGGGATGGAGAATCCGGTGTTGGCCTTTGCAACCGAATAATGCACTTTTGCATCAGCACTTAAACCAGTTAGCTCCGGCGCCATTAATGATTATGGCGAATGAGTTTGGGGTTGATATTTATGTTGCCGGAATGACAGAGCAAGAAATTCAATCCTGGACTGCGAACCTGTCCGATGTACCGTTTAATTATGCGGTTCAAAGCACCAACGAGAGTCGAGTTAAGCCTAAGCTGTTAGTGTTTGATATGGACTCAACGCTCATTCAAATGGAGTGTATCGATGAGTTGGCGCGTCGTTGCGGCTTTTATGACAAAGTAGCGGCGATAACCGAGTCTGCCATGCGAGGAGAGTTGGATTTTGCTCAAAGCTTGCGCAAGCGAGTCGCGTTGTTAAAAGAGTTACCGGTATCCGTGATCGATGACCTGGCGGCCGATTTACCGTTTACTCATGGAGTGCAAGCCATGGCTAAGTGGGCCAGACAACAAGGCATACATCTGGCTGTAGTATCGGGAGGGTTTGTTCCATTTGTCGAAGCTCTTAAACGACAACTTCATTTCGATTTTGCACATGCCAATACTCTAGAGCAAAAAGAGGGGCAGTTAACTGGAGAAGTCTCCGG
>JBFHVL010000112.1:0-10723 GCA_041589565.1 Kangiellaceae bacterium
CAATATATGATGCGACTTGGGCGCGGTGAGGATCTCTCCCTGTTTGACCATAAAAACGTTGGATGCCGAACCTTCAATGGCAAAACCATCCCGGATAAATAAAGCTTCATCGGCACCGGCATTATCCGCTGTCTGGCGCGCCAAACAGTTGGCGAGCAAGGTGATCGCTTTGATATCGCAGCGCTGCCAGCGCACATCTTCTACGGAACAAAGGCGAACACCGCGATCAGACGGCCGCGCTTTGACATCGGGTAAGGCAGACACTCGGGCAAAAACCGTAGGTTTGGGTTGTTTGGGAAAACGATGGTCTCGTTGCTCCTCGACACCCCGTGTTACCTGTAAATATACGCTGCATGTGTGACTTTGGTTGTTCTCGATAAGCCTTTCACAGAGTTCTTGCCACTGCTCCTGTGAGTAGAAGGGTTCAATACCGATCTCGGACAAGCTTCGATTGAGGCGCTTAATGTGTTGATCAAATCGAAACAGATGGCCCGCATACACGGGGATCACCTCATAAACGCCGTCACCAAACAAAAAGCCCCGATCCATTACAGAAATCGAGGCCTGTTCCAACGGCATAAACTGTCCATTTAAATACACACAGTTCAAGTCATACACTCACAGTTATTGATGATTACTCAGAGTTCTAAAACAGTTCACTAAACCAACGACTGATACCATCCAGAGTACGGGTGATCCAGCCGCCGTCGGCTACGTCTTCAAGCGCGACCAAGGGTACTTCGGCAATGTCTTCGCCATCGAGCTGGAAAAATATTTTTCCAACCGCCTGGCCTTTTGCCAGTGGCGCTTCCAGCTCTTGCTCAACCACATAGTTGGCTTTGATTTGATTTCGCTTACCGCGCGGAATCGTTAACCAGGTTTCATCAAGCACACCCAGTTTAGCGTTTTCCAGCTCCCCCCCCCAGACACGAGCGGTATGAACTTCAGTATTGGCTTTTAGGGGTTTTACCGTTTCGAAAAAGCGAAAACCGTAAGTCAGTAATTTTTTGCTATCGATTTTACGTGCTTCTTCGCTACGCGTGTTCATAACTACCGCGATCAGGCGCATCCCGTCTTTCACTGCAGAAGACACCAGGCAATACCCCGCCGCTTCAGTGTGACCAGTTTTTATACCGTCAACATCCAGGCTGCGATCCCACAGCAAACGGTTACGGTTGTATTGTGGAATATTGTTGTAGGTGTATTGTTTTTCTTTATATAAAGCATAGTCTTCAGGGTAGTCGCGAATTAATGCACCGCTTAAAATTGCCATATCCCGCGCTGTGGTCTGATGCCCGTCAGCCGGCAAGCCATGAGAGTTGGCAAACACAGAGTTTGTCAGGCCAATTTTTTGAGCGTAATGATTCATCAACTGCGCAAAGCTATCTTCACTACCGGCAACATGTTCAGCCAAAGCGACACTGGCATCGTTGCCCGATGAAATAATCAATCCCTTTAACAGCTCCTCTACCGATACCTGCTTGCCGACTTCAATAAACATTTTGGAAGAGTCGGGGAAGTTTTTAGCCCAGGCATTTTCACTCACAGTAACGACATCATCGATCGCAATATTGCCTGCATGCAACTCGCTGGACACCACATAACTGGTCATCATTTTGGTGAGACTGGCAGGTTCCATGGGCTCATCAGCATTATGCTCGGCAATTATCTGGCCCGAATGATAATCCATTAAAATATAGCTTTTGGCACTCACGGCTGGAGGTTCAGGGGTAATTGCTAAAGCCACCGAAGTGAGAAAACTTAAGCCCAACGTAAGGATTGGTTTCAGTTTGGTCATAAGTAAGTGGAATTCCCGATATTTTGTACACAAAAAATTTGCGCCGATTGTAACATAGCCAATCCTTCGATTGGAGCGAGATTCAGAATAGGTGGACTCCTGTCACAACGGAAAGTTTCAGAGATGAGGCGGATCATCTCTTGTGCAGGTTTGCTTTATTCAAACACTACTTTGGGAGCACCTAGTTCTGGCATGGTTAAAACGTCTATCAGCTGATTAGCCTCATCGAGCGTGCTGATCGGTCCAACCCGCACTCGATGCAGGGTTTTGCTTCTCACCTTGATCGGTGTGGCCGAAACTGGCCAAGGGACTTTGCTTTGTATCGCCTGGACCAATCGAGTCGCTTTTTCAACATCGGAGAAGGCGCCAATTTGAACAAACATTCGCTGCTTACCCTCGGGGATAGCGACTGGCGCGGTAATTCGATGGGTCCCTTCAGGAACTATGGCTTCAACTTCTACTTCCGTCGTGCCATCGTTGTGAAAGCCCAGCTTTACCGCTGCGGCATAAGACAAATCAATGATACGCCCTTCTTTAAACGGTCCGCGATCATTCACTTTTACAATAACCTGCTTACCATTTCGTAAGTTGGTTACCTTTACATAAGTCGGTAACGGCAAGGTTTTATGAGCCGCGCTCATGGTGTACATATCGTACTTTTCACCCGAAGATGTTCGCTCACCATGAAATTTGGTGCCATACCAGCTAGCCAATCCACGCGCTTTATAGTTCTCAGCCGAAGATAAAACGTAATAGGTTATTCCATCTTGTTCATAGCTGGCAGGATTACCATAAGGACTTCGCGGCTCTACTCGTGGTTGTGCGTCAGGTATTTGCGAAACATCTACCGGTCGACTGGGACCACTGTCTTTCACTTCAAACACAGAGCAGCCAACCACCATTGACATAATCAAAACGATGAGTAGCAGCCTAAAACGAACAAAACACGTCATTTAACAGGGCTCCTTCGCCGTTTCACTCCATAGACTATCCATGCCAATAACTTTGCGCCCGACGCGCCAACACTTCCTGACTAAATTGGTAAACCGCCATGGCATACAAAGGACTGCGGTTGTATCGCGTGATCACATAAAAGTTATCAAAGCCGATCCAGTAATCCTCACCTTGTGGTTGCTCAAATCCATATAGCGAAGCGTTTTGTTCATCAATGGTAGCCACAGGCCACTCAAAACCTTTGCTGCGAATGATTTCTGCAGTATGCACGGGCTTTAATCTTTCAGCCAGCAGCTCTCCTGCGCCGGCTCCAACTTTGGTAATGGGGTAGGCGACCGGCTCACCCCAACGCCATTTATGTTTGCGAAAATAGTTGGCGACACTCCCAATGGCATCGGTTGGATTGTTAAACAAGTCAATCTTGCCATCACCATCAAAATCCACCGCATAATGACGATAACTGGTGGGAATAAACTGTCCCATACCCATGGCTCCGGCATAAGAGCCTTTGGGTTGGAACACATCCCAGTTTTGTTCCCGACATAGCAATAAGAACTGCTCCAGTTCTCCACGGAAAAATTTGCCACGCTTGGGATAATGAAAACCTAAGGTATACAAAGCGTCCCAAACTTTTATGTCGCCTTGAATTCTGCCGTAAAAAGTTTCCACGCCGATAATACCCACAATAATCGACGCAGGAACCTGAAAGGTTGCTTCGGCACGCTTTAATTCATTGTGATACTTGTTCCAGAAGTCGACCGCTGCATTGATACGTTTTTCACGAATAAATATTTTTCGATATTTGTGCCAAGGCAATCCCTCAGCAGGACGATTCATGGAATCGATGATTTTTTGTTGTCGCTCAGCTTTGTCAAACCATTGCTTTAATTGATTGGCATCCATTTGATGGGTTTGCACCATTCGATTAATGAATTGTTCCAAAGCTTCCTGAGAATCTTCCTCTGCGGCTAGCACATTGAATGACAAACTCAGCAACAGTAACAGCGTTAATCGACGCATCATCATTCCCACAAGGGCGAAACCACGATTGAACAAGAGTCTACTCCCAGCAATAATTTTTCATTTAGTTTTAAAAACGCCCGGTTAGTTCCTTAATGCGAAACTAATTTGCGATGTGTATAAATTGACATCAACATACCAAAGCCAGCCAACAGTGTAACCATTGATGTTCCACCGTAACTTATCAAAGGCAAAGGTAAGCCTACCACGGGCAGAAGTCCGGTCACCATGCCTATATTCACAAAAAGATAAATAAAGAAGGTTAAAATAATCGAACCGGCTAACAAACGTGAAAAAGTTTCCTGCGCCTGAGTGCCAATATACATGCCGCGCATAATCACCAACAAGTACAGCACTAACAAGGTTACCACACCAATAAAGCCAAACTCCTCACCCAAAACAGCAAAGATAAAATCGGTGGAACGCTCCGGTAAAAATTCCAATTGTGATTGAGTTCCCTCAAGCCAACCTTTTCCTTCAACACCACCGGAACCAATGGCAATTTTAGATTGAATAATATGATAACCACTGCCTAATGGGTCACGCTCCGGGTCCAGGTATACCAGTACTCTCTCGCGCTGATATTCTCGCATGACAAAAAACCAGTGCAGAGGAGCATAAAGCACACCGGCAATGCCAAAGCCAAAGATCAGTTTCCAACTCACACCCGACAAATAAATCGCAAAAATACCGGAACCGGCAATCAGTAAACTGGTGCCTAAATCGGGTTGTTTTAAAATCAACAAAGTTGGCAGCATCACTATACCAAAAGCAATCAGCAATTCGCGTTTTTTAGCGGGTAACACACGTTCACTAAAAAACCAGGCCACCATCATGGGAACTGCCAATTTCATAATTTCAGAGGGCTGGAAACGAAAACCGCCGATTTGTAACCAACGTTGTGCACCTTTACCCATGTCACCGAACAACAACACAGCGATTAACAACAATATGCCCACACCGTAAATGGCTGGCGTCCATTTGGCATAAAACCGTGGAGGAAATTGCGCCATAATAAGCATAACCACACAACCAAAACCCAGACGTGTGATTTGGCGCAACATCAGCGAATCACTTTCACCTCCGGCGCTATACAGCACCACCAAACCAAACGCCATCACCGCCAGTAACGCGCCTAATAAGGGCAAATCAAGATGCAGTCGCCAGGCCCAGCTTTGTCGTTCTTTATGGGTATGACTGCGCGTACTCATTGCTTGTTCGCCTGTAATTTCGAACCGTTTAAAATAAATTGATCCATCACGCGACGGGCTATAGGCGCCGCATTTGAGCCACCACCACCGGCATTTTCAACTACCACGGCAACGGCAATTGTAGGCTCATCAAAAGGTGCGTAGCCAATATACAAAGCATTATCTCGTAATCGCTCATCGGTTTTTTCTTCATCGTATTCTTCATCTTCGTCAAGGCCGAATAGCTGCACAGTGCCGGTTTTTCCTGCAGATAAGTAAGGCGTACCTTCAAAGGCTTTTTTCGCGGTTCCGATAACACTATTGTGATTGACTTCTTTCATTGCCTGTTGCACTAACTTTAAATTCCGACCATCACCGATATTAATCTGCTGTTCCGCCACCGCCGGCTCAACAGCAATGCGTTCTCCGTTACGCCCAATTTCATCAACCAGCCTCAACTCATAACGCAAACCATCATTGGCCAGTACTGCAGCCGAATTGGCAATTTGCAATGGTGTCGCCAACCAAAAACCCTGACCAATCCCAATATTGACGGTATCTCCAGGAAACCAATGCACGCCTCGCGCACCTTTTTTCCATGCTCGATTAGGCATCAATCCTGGCACCTCTTCGCCCATATCGATACCTGTATATTCACCAAAACCAAACTGAGTCATAGTTTCATAAATTCTGTCGATTCCCATTTTGTAGGCCAGATCATAAAAGTAAGTGTCGCAAGACTGGATGATGGCGCGGCGATAGTCGATCTGCTTACCGTGTCCCCAGGCTTGCCAGTCACGAAAAGGACGCTTTTGTTCATTATTGGGCAGGTAATAGATGCCAGTATCTTCCATAGCGTAATTGCGAGATACCGTTTTGCTTTCCAGACCCAGCCAGGCCAGGTGAGGCTTGATGGTCGAGCCGGGCGAATATTGTCCTCGTAAAGCTCGATTAAATAGTGGACGATTATCGTTTAACAGACTGCGATAATCCTTACCAGAGATTCCTGTAACAAACAGATTTGGGTCATACCCTGGTGTGCTAACCAATGCCAGTACGCCACCACTTTTTGGGTCAATCGCCACAATCGCGCCGCGTCGACCATCCATTGCTTTAAATGCTTCCATTTGCAACGGCAAGTCAATGGACAAGTACAGATCCTGTCCTTCGACCGGCGGCTGTTCAGAAAGCACTCTTAGCACCCTTCCCTGCACATCAGTTTCAACTTTCTGGCTACCTATGGTTCCATGCAAAATTGACTCATAGTATTTTTCCAGACCCACTTTACCGATATGACGAGTGGCTTTGTAATTTTGCACATCAATCTGCTGCAGCTCTCTGTCATTGATACGGCCAACATAGCCCAAGGCATGAACCAGCTCTTCACCGTATGGGTAAAATCGAACCAAACGTGCTTCCACAGATACCCCATCAAAACGATGGCGATCGACAGCAAACCGAGCCACCTGCTTTTCACTTAATTGGGTTTTCAAGGGGATTTTTTTAAACCGCTCGCGCGTACGATTGTAGTCCTTCCAAAAACGTTCGACGTCTTCTTCATCCAGTTCCAGCAGTGACGCCAGCTCCTGAACGGTCTGTTCCACATTCCGAACCTGCTCGGGCACCAGCTCCAGAGAATAAACCGAGCGATTCTCGGCCAACAGGATACCATTGCGATCGTAAATCAGCCCTCGCGTTGGCGCGACGGGAATTACTCGAATACGGTTGTTATCTGACTCTGTGCGGTATTTATCGTACTGAAACACCTGCAAATTTGCGACCCAACTGGCCAACAGCACCATCATCGCAACAACCCACACAAACGCTACCGCCATTCGGCTTTGGTATAGCACCAACTCCTTAAAAGGATTTTTGAGGGTAACTTTACGATCGAGCATTAAAACGGGAAACACCTTGGGGCAAGATTCGATTGGACCTGAGCATACACATCTGTTGTTGACTACTCTCGATGATAGGGATGATTAACCGTTACTGTCCATGCTCTGTACAAAGCTTCCGCCACTACAACACGAACCAGAGGATGCGGTAAGGTCAGTGCCGAAAGCGACCATTTTTGATCGGCCATGCTGCGGAGTGCCGGGGTTAATCCTTCCGGTCCCCCCACCAACAATGCAACATTGCGTCCTTGTTCCTGCCAGCGCGTCAGTTGCCCCGCCAGCTCAGGAGTCGACCAGTTTTTTCCCAGTACATCCAAAGCCACAACCCAGTCACCAGGTTGAATCGCAGCTTTTACGGCATCAGCTTCTTTTGCCATGATCCGGGCAATATCTGCCTGCTTACCTCTTTTGGCCGCAGCAATCTCGACAAGTTCCAATCGACACTCTCGCGGCAAACGCCTGGCATATTCCTGATACCCGGCTTCTACCCAGGAGGGCATCTTGTGACCTACGGCTATCAGACGAATGATCATGAAGCAGCGTCGGTGCTCCAGAGTTTTTCAATTTGATAATAGTCGCGAATATTCGCTTGCATCACATGCACAATAGCATCGCCAAAGTCGACGAGCACCCACTCGGAGGTATCTTCACCTTCTACACCGATAGGCATCTTACCGACTTCTTTTGCTTTTTGAACCAGCTGAATCGCAATAGATTTAACGTGGCGGGATGAAGTTCCTGAGCAAACCACCATGGTATCGGTTATGGAGGTTTTCTGCTGCACATCAATTACATTAATATGTTGCGCTTTGGCTTCTTCGAGTTGATCAATAATAAAGTCTTTCAGTTCTGCACTATCCATTCATAAACCTTTGTTGGATCGATTGACAACACATCACAAACTGGCAGGGCTGTTTGCCGCATAAAGCCTGTGACGCTGTATGTATTCTATAACGGATTCCGGAAGTAAAAAACGACAGGATTGATTTTCCGCAATCAATTGCCGGATATGCGTTGCAGAAATCTCAAGTAGTGGCGATTCAAAACGATAAAGATGACCTGCTTGAGTGTGCAGCAAAGAGTCCAGACGGTCACACTGGGTGATTGAACTTACCAGCTCATTTGAGAGCTGAAACTGGGCTCCGGGCCGCGCCACCACCAGCACATTAACCTTGGCTAGCAATGACTGCCATTGAAACCAGTGACAAAGCCCGCCAAATGCATCGTCGCCCATTACCAGAATGATGGGCTGTTCGGGATACTCTTTGAGTAGCTCATTAACCGACAGCAATGTATATGACTCTCCATCACGACGCAGTTCTCTATCATCTATTTTCAGATGCGGCAGATTTTCAGTTGCCAGCTGCAACATGGCCAGTCTTTGCTCGGCACTGGCACCGGGTTGCTCTCTATGGGGAGGTGTCGCGCTAGGCATTAATCGAATTTCCGCCGTTGGTAGCAAGTTGTGCAGATTTTCGGCCAGCCTTAAGTGACCATAATGGATCGGATCGAAAGTGCCGCCAAACAGCAGAATAGGCTGCACCTGAGACTTCACCTAGATCACCTTTTTCCAGAGTGACTTACCGCCCATCAGCAACAGACAGGTCAACAGCTCATCCCATACATTGCCTGTTGCCATGCCCTTGGACAGTTTATCAAGATGAGCGCAGCGTTTAACCAGTCCTTGCCAAACATTAAGAGGAACCCGCTGCAACGCAGCTGAAACTAAACGACTGCGCGTACTCCAGATTCGATACTCGCGAACTACGTCCGCAACACTTTGACCTGCAGCTACAGCACTCGACATTTTGACCATTTGTCGAGCTTCTCGGTAGAGCGTCGCCACTAAAATTACCGAAACGACACCTTCCGCTTGAAGTTGACGCAACATTCGCACGACTTTTTGTCCATTGCCACTGAGCGCGGTATCGATTAGCTCAAAGGTGGTATATCGGGCGTTATTGGCAACCGAAGCCATCACCTGCTCAGGACCAATTGGCTGCTCCTCCGCCAGTAAGGCCAATTTATCCAGATCCTGTTTTGCTGCCAGCAAATTTCCCTCGCAGCGGTCGGCCAGTAGCTGCTCGGCATCTGGAGTTAGCTCAACCCCGGCCTGACGTGCTCGTTGACCAATCCATTGCACTAATTGATAACCGGCAACGGGCCAAATTTGGACCACCAGCCCGTGCTTTTCGATAGCCTTGACCCATTTACTGGACAGTTGACGTTTATCCAGCCGGGGACAGCTGATCAGTAATACGTGATCATCAGCAGGCGCGGCACAGAGTTCTTCCAGAGACTTCTGTTGTTGCTTATCAGGAACTTTTTCGAACCTGAGTTCAATGATTTTCTTTTCGGCAAATAAAGACAGATTATCAGATTCGGCGGCGACCTCATCAAAGTTAAAGTTACGATTAATCTCGTAAACTCTGCGCTCACCAAATCCTTGATTATTTAAAAACTGCCGTATGGTATCCTGCGCTTCCATCATTAGCAGCGGCTCATCTCCAACCAACAAGTAGGCTGGTTGCGGTGCTTTTAAATGACTTTTAAGCTGCTCTGCTTTAATTGGCATAGGAGTCCTCGCTAGTCGATGACCCTTGCACCACCCGGCTGAAATAGTCCGTCATTTGCTGGGCCAGCTGATCCTGCATTTCGGCCAAGTATTGACGCTCCTGCCGATGCGTTGCGAGTAGCTGATCATTACGGTAACTATAGATACGTTCTACCGAAAATGACTTGGTCGTAGGTATTTCTTCAAGCCATCGGTATTCCAGAGTCGCAGTAAGCCTGAGCAAATACTCACTTGCACGCCCGGTAGAGTCTCGCGCCGTTACCCGACGTGCGAGCTGTTGCTGGTTTAAAAATATTTGTAGCTTGGCGGTATCATCCGCCTGGCCAATGACTTGCGCGCCGTTTGCTCGTAACACACGTTCAAGCCGATATTGCAAAGGTTGTACCTCAGGCGTCCCTTGCAATGCTACAGGGAGCGCCATCGAGCCACTGGATAATTCGCCTTTTAATTGGAAACCACAGCCCTGCATAAATAGCAGTAACGCCGTCACAATCAATTTTTCAGTTAGACGATTCAATAGCATCAACCAACAACAATGTTGACCAGCTTACCCGGCACCACGATTACTTTGCGTACCGCTTTACCTTCGGTGAATCGCTGCACATTTTCATCACCTAAAGCCAGTTGCTCCACCAAAGCCTTGTCGGCATCTTTAGCAACAGCAATACGTGCACGCAACTTGCCATTTACCTGCACTACCAGCTCAACTTCATCCTGAACCAGCGCCGACTCGTCGACTTCAGGCCAGGAAACATCAATTACCGGAGTATCATGGCCCAGAGCTTGCCATAACTCATGACAAATGTGAGGCGTAATGGGACTTAACAATAAGATTACTGCTTCCAGACCTTCCCTCACCACCGAACGATCAGCTTCCGTTTTATCCTGTGCGCGACCAAGCGTATTACACAACTCCATAACGGCAGCAATCGCAGTGTTGAAGGTGTATCGACGCTCAATATCATCTGTGACTTTCTTAATCGTTTCGTGCGTTTTAAAACGAATCGCTTTTTGTTCTGCATTTAGCTCTAAAGAACTTAACTTGGTTACGTCACCACTTTGAACATGATCGAACACCAGCTTCCACACTCGACGTAAAAACTTGAAGGCCCCTTGAACGCCGTCTTCACGCCATTCCAGCGATTGCTCGGGAGGCGCTGCAAACATGGTATATAAGCGCGCAGTATCTGCACCGTATTGATCAATTAAGTGTTGTGGATCGACACCGTTCATTTTTGACTTGGACATTTTTTCCATACCGCCCAGTGTTACTTCTTCGCCTGTTTCA
>JBFHVL010000113.1:0-10671 GCA_041589565.1 Kangiellaceae bacterium
CCAAAACGTAACTCCCTTATTAAAAGACACTGCGGCTGGTTCTTTTCAACAAGTATTCTATGCCGGAAGTGACGATGGAGTACTGGAAATTAAACTGGTTGTTAAAAGTCCTACTTTTGAGCGAAGCCGAACACACGCCATTAATATTTACGGAAATCCTGTTCAGTCCGATCTCGAAATGTCTTTTGTGGAAAACGTTCCTCACAAGGTGCACTTGAGAGTTACTGAAGACATCGTGGATCTGGACAGTCTAAAAGTCACCGGTGAAATAAAATATCCAGATCAAACCAGTCAGTTTTTAGTGCTAGAGAACTGGCAACAGCCGGTGAGTTTTGAGGTCCGCCATTATCCTGAGGGTGGTCGATATCAGGTGTTGCTCTCGGCAGAGGGTAAAACTCCCACAGGCCGAGCCTTCGCCAGCGAGTTACCTCCTTTAGAATTTGAAGCCGAGGCATTGCCGGGTTATGGCCCTCCGGTCGAGGAAGAGCCTGTTGTTGAAGTGCCTGTCCAGGAGCCGGAACCTGAGGCGGTTGAGCTTGAGGTTACCGAGCCCGAACAACAGGTCGAAGAAGAGCCTACACCGAAGCCAGAAACTAACGATGACGCCACAACAATGCAAAGTCCTGAGCAAGCTGAAGAGCCAATTAACTGGACCCTCTGGCTTTCCGTGGGTTTTGGCGCTAATCTGCTGCTAATTTTGTTAGGTTGGTTTGTCTGGCGCACGATTAAAAAACGTTCCCATGCCAGCACAGAAGCATTAGCTCAGGAATTGTTCGATGAAAATGAATCAGAGGAGGCCAGAAGCGAATGAATGATTCATGGCTGACTTGGCTGCTTGTAGTGGAAATCGCATTTCCCTTTATTTTGCTATCTATCGTGCTTATCGCCATTCTTATTCGTAATAAATCGCGTTACAAAGACGCGATGCGCGAACTGATTATTAATGTTAAAGATAACGAACCTGTCCGAATTGAGGCAACACAACGTTTTTTACATGAAAAACTTGGCTTAGCAGAAAGCGAGGTTGAAAAGTTGGCGAGCGATATCATTAAGGAGCGAAAGTTTTTTTTCCGTACCTTCGTAGCCAGCATTCTGAATAAAGATGTAGAAAACCTCGCTACGCTTGATGAAGAACTGAGTCGTATCACCGAAAAATATCATGCATTAACCCCCAACATTTCATCAACTGCTGCCGAGTCTGCTCCGGCCGATGTCGGTGGTGATACCAGCGCTCTGCAGAGTGAGCTGGAGTCCAAGCAGGCAGAGATTGAGCAATTAAACCAAGAAATGAAAGGCCTCAAACAGGAAGTTCATATTACGTTGACGACGCTTAACAATATTTTTGCCGAGTATTCTTCAATGTTCGGTGAAGAAGTTGCTCGCAAGGATATGTCTGTTGAACAAATTTTAACGGCTATGGAAGCATTCTCAGGCACAAAAGGTGAGACCGAGAGTTCTCCTGAACCAGTCGATGTTTCAAAGTCAGCCGAAGAAACCGAAACAGTCGATGATCTCGAACTGGAAGAGGCCAGTGAGGACGATACGTCGGCACTTGATAAGATGCCGCTGGAAGATGTGTCTGAATCTGAAGATGAGCCCAGTTGGGAAGACGCTTTTGATGAAAGTGGGGAGGAAATGACCAAAGAGCCGGATTAGTCGAATATTTGGTCATTTTTCACCATATTCTGAATGAGATTTAATCGAACTGGTTGTCTTTTATCCGACTGATTTTTATCACTAATTTTTTTTAAAAAGTTTGTTGACACACCCTAAGCTGAACCGTATTATAGCGCCCACCTCGCAAGGGGTACCTAAGCGGAGCGGTAGTTCAGCTGGTTAGAATACCGGCCTGTCACGCCGGGGGTCGCGGGTTCGAGTCCCGTCCGCTCCGCCACTTTTCCTTTATATCCAAATTCCTTTTTTAAATATCCTTTATTGTAATTTCGCTGGTTATCGTGCATATTTCTGTAGCTAAAATGTATGCGGTGCGCTTGATATCTTGTTGATTTTGCGCGACTATTTAGCCTATAGATATTTACACTAGAGCGAGAACATTATGAAAAGACTAGCGGTCGCCATCATTCATGGAATGAGTACGGAAGATCAACATTTTTCTGTTGAGCTTAAGCATCGAATTGTTGAGGAATATGTTGCTGGTGGAGAAGGTCGTCTCGAAGATGATCTCATGTTCAAAGAAATCTACTGGGCGGATGCAATTAAAGACGAACTGTCTGAGTTTTATAGCAATATTAATTACAAAAATGACCTGGCCTATGAAAACACGCGAAAAATGTTTATCGATTATTTAGGTTCGGGCTTAGCCTATCATGAAGGTTCGCGTCTTTATTCTAAGGTTCAAAATCGAGTCGCGGATTCATTACGTGAATTTGCTGGACATCGTCGTATCAATGAAGAAAAAACACCACTTGTTTTATTAGCGCATTCTTTTGGTTCGATCATAATGCAGGATTACATTCGCAATGCACGAAAAAATCCTGGCAATAAATCCAATTTCGAGGCCATGCGTAATTTGGTTGGCTTTGTAACCTTTGGTAGTCCTTTAGCTATTTACGTTCGTCATCATGAAGAGTTGCATCAACCTGTCAAGGTTGCGGGCGATGCACTACCGGAAGATTTTGCAGAGCGCGCCCGGTGGTTAAATTTTTATGACAAAGACGATATTGTTGCTTATCCGCTTAAAGGAATTAACGAAGCATATAATGAAGCCGTCGCAGGTGATTATGAAATCAATGTTGGTAATCCAGCAACGTCGTGGAATCCAGCCTGTCACAATGGTTATTGGGAAGACAAAGATTTCATTAAGCCAGTTGCAGGTTTCCTTGGCGATGTCTTGAAAAAGCACGAAATCTGGGATTAATCAGTAATTCATAAAAAAGAGCCTGTTTGTCTTTGGCAAACAGGCTTTTCTCTTTTAAGGGTGGTAAGTTAAACGATTGTTAATCAACTGCAGACATGCTCTTATAATAGTCGTCGCTGAACCCTTTAAAATTAGAAGTTGCAGAAGTTTAACCCGTCCTTATGAATCAAGTTTTCCACTTCGATAGTCAATCATGCCTTACTAAGGATGTTGCTGCCTTATTAGGCATCAAGCGTAAAATTCAGTATGCAAAGAAAAAGGGTGCTGAATATGAACATTTAGTTCAGAAACTTCAGGATCGACTAGAGAAGTCGCAGCAAAAGTTGCTTCAACGTCAGGAAAAAGCGCCTGAAGTAAATTTACCCTCTCAATTACCAATCAGTGAACGAAGTAACGATATTGCCAAAGCAATAATTGCTAATCAGGTCGTTGTAATAGCGGGTGAAACCGGTAGTGGTAAAACGACTCAACTGCCAAAAATATGTTTGCAAGCTGGATTGGGAAGGCGAGGGCTCATTGGTCATACCCAACCCAGACGAGTCGCTGCCACTTCGGTCGCGGCGCGTATTGCTGAAGAAATGAATTGTAATCTTGGTGAACAAGTGGGGGTATCGGTTCGTTTTCATGAAAAAACCTCCGATGACGGTTACATCAAATTGATGACCGACGGTATTCTCCTAGCTGAGATGCAAAAAGATCCTTATCTTAGTCAGTACGAAGTTATTATTGTTGATGAAGCGCACGAACGTAGCATTAACATCGACTTTTTAATGGGGCTACTCAAAAGACTATTGAATAAGCGTAAAGATCTAAAGGTTATCATCACATCCGCTACCATTGATTTGGAGCGCTTTTCGAAATTTTTTAACAATGCGCCAGTGATACAAGTCGAAGGCAGAACCTACCCTGTTGATTTACGTTATTTACCCCCGGATCCTGATCTCATTCCTCATGGGGAAAATCCAGAACTCTGGCAAATTATGCAGGCGGTAGAAGAATCCTGCAAAGATGGTTTTGGTGACATTCTGATTTTTCTACCCGGTGAGGGGGAAATTCGTCAAACAGCAAAACAACTTCGACGCTTGAATTTATCACAAACTCATATTCTGCCGTTGTACGCTCGCTTGAGTATTGCTGAACAGCAAAAGGTGTTTAAATCAGTACAAGGTCGAAAAATTGTTCTGGCTACTAACGTAGCCGAAACGTCATTAACAGTTCCTGGAATTCGTTATGTGATTGATCCAGGTACAGCACGAATTTCTCGCTTTAGTATGCGTAGTAAAATTCAGCGATTACAGGTTGAGAAAATTTCTCAGGCAAGTGCGAATCAACGCGCTGGTCGTTGTGGTCGAGTGGCGTCGGGTATCTGCTTCAGGCTCTATTCTGAACAGGATTTTCAGCAACGTCCCGAATTTACCCTGCCAGAAATTAAACGAACCAATTTGGCATCAGTTATCTTACAGATGAAGCTAATGGGAATTGACGATCCGGAGCGCTTTCCTTTTATTGAGAATGCTGAACCAAAGCACTGGCGTGATGGTTTTACTTTACTCTTTGAGCTTGGTGCGCTTGATAAAGAGCAGAAGCTGACAGAATTAGGAAGAAAGGTTGCGAAATTGCCGACCGATCCAAAGCTCGCGGCAATGATCTTTTCCGGTGTTCCTGCTTCAGTCAAAGAGATGCTGGTTATTGCTAGTTTGTACAGTGTTCGAGATCCTCGGGAAAGACCACATGATAAACTCCAAAAAGCTGATACATGCCATGCGCAATGGAATGATAAAAAATCGGACTTTATAACCTATCTAAACCTTTGGGCCGGATTGCATAAAAAACAAGAAGAATTAACGAACCGAGAATTTAAAGAGTTTTGTTACGATAATTTCATTAATTTTGCTGCCTGGCTGGAGTGGCGCAATACGTATCGTCAACTTAAACAACTTGTGCAGCAACAAGGAATTCAAGTCAATAAAAGACCCGCGGACTACGAACAGATCCACAGGGCATTGATTCCTTCATTATTAAGCAACTTGCTAAACAGTACCACCGAAGCCCATTACCAAGGAGCTCGTAATACAAAGGTTTTTATTCATCCGTCGTCGGTGAACTTTAAAAATAAATCGCAATGGATGTTGGCGGCAGAGCTCATGGACACGGGCAAACTTTATGCTCGAACTACAGCCCCAATTGAAGCGAGCTGGATTGAAGATGCTGCTGAGCATCTGGCAAAGGTTAATTACCTGGATCCTCATTGGCGCAAAAAGAAAGGTGAAGCAGCTGCTTATTTGCAAAAATCGGTTTTTGGTCTGATTTACGTTTCCGGGCGACTGGTAAGTTATGCAGATCAGGAACCTAAGTTGAGCCGTCAGTGGTTAATTGAAAAGGGACTCATCGACGGTGAGCTGAATACCAGAGCCCCGTTTCATCAGGCAAATCAAAAGTTGTTACAGCAGTATAGGGAGGAAGAAGAGCGCCAACGTCGTACTGATATTTTAAAGAGCGAAGAAGAGTTGGTGGATTTTTTTGAATCTCGACTTCCGCATTGGATAACTAGCTCAAAACTATTGGAGCGTTGGCTTAAAAAGAATTGGAACAGTCACAATAAGCTCCTAACCTTATCGGAAACTGATGTATTAAATCCGGCGGCGGAGCTGGACGAGTTTGCTTTTCCTAAAGCCTTGGTTATTAGAGGGAGCGAGCTACCTCTGGAGTATCGGTTTGAACCGGGGCATGAAGATGATGGGGTTTCCATATGTATTCCTTTACCAATGCTAAAACAGTTTCAGGCAACCGATTTTGACTGGTTGGTACCGGGTTTATTGCAAGAAAAAATACTTTGTTCCATTAAAGCTCTTCCTAAAAGCATTCGGAAAAATTTCATACCGGCTCCACAGTTTGCCGAAGCCTGCTTTGAGCGCTTGAAAGACCACTGGGGACAGGGTGATTTTTTTCAGGAACTGGCAAACGCACTAAACCTAATAACTGGCGTTAGCGTGGATATAGAGCATTGGAAAAATATAGAGCTGCCTGCACACTTGCAACCTAACTTCAAAGTGTTTGGCGAAGCGAAGCCGCCTTTACGAAAAGGGCGTGACTTGGCCCAGTTACAAAAAACACTATCTGGAGAAGTTAAGCAAGCACTATCAAAAACAACCGCTTTAGACTCATTGGAAAATTCTGACACTAAGCAAATCAGTCAGACGAATAAAACATCGTATGAAATCACCGAATGGATTTCAGGGAAAATTTATCCATTGGAAGTTGAAACGGGAAGTGGCAGACACAAAACGCGGATTCTTCAAGCATTATGCGATAAGCAGACACACGTGCTACTGACCGGGTGTGAGTCTCGCTATAAAGCGGAGCTTATCCATCAGCGAGGCGTTAGCAGACTTTTGTTACTGGCTCTGGATAAAAAGGTCAAATACTTTCAGCGGTCGTGGCAACAACGCAAAGAGTTGTCGAAACTAGCTACTTTTATCCAGGGCTATCAACCTTTGGTTGATGAACTTGCTCTTGCAATTACCAAACGGGCACTACCAGAGGTGCCGGTTGAAGAATACGCTCAGTTCCAAGGTCTCTATGAGCAACTCGACGCAACATTCAATGAAACCATGAATGATGGGTTAACTCTGCTACTTCAGTTATTAAAACAAACTCAACGAATCAGTAAGAAAGTATACGAAAAAGTCGAACCCAAATATTTGCAAAGTTATCTGGATATTAGACAGCAGCTTGATTTTTTGTGGCGAAAAGGAGCGATTTACGATTATGGCTTGGAGCGAATAGAGCAGTATGCCCGTTATTTACTGGCGCTCGATAAACGGCTCGAACGAATGGAAATTAATTTTCCGCGCGAAGAACAGTCACTAAAACAATTTAAGTTTATCGAGAGTCGGGTTAATAAATTAACTGTTTCACCTCATAATCGAGCCTATTCGGAAGCTTTAAACGAATTACACTGGATGTTGCAGGAGTATCGCATCTCCCTGTTTGCTCAGGGTATCAAAACAGCTTATCCAATTTCTGAAAAAAGAATTGAAAAACAGATAGATAGTCTAAAATACTTATAGATTACTTTAAATTATTGATGTAACCAGGTTATTGCAATTTGTTGTTTGAATTGAGTTGGTTGGTCAAATTTTGTTAACTCCCTCGCATTTTCCTGCATCTCGATTTGGCTAAATTATGATCTCTGCTAAACTTAACTTAGTAGTTAGTCAGTAGGTGTACTATGAGTGCTTTGATTGATTTGTACAATGCATTCATAACAAGGAAAGTCGTGAGTGTTTTAGGTGTAATGTGGCTTTCTGTAACGTCGCTGTCGGTGATCGCGAATGATAATTCCTATTATAAAGTTCCTCTTATTAGTTCAACTCTGCACTCATCTCTGAGCTATTCGGATTTTAATTTTCCTGTAATTCAATCTACGTCTTTGGCGTTGCCTTTAACTGAGCGCTTTGGTGTGGAGTACTCGGTAACCAAGCATCAAAATTATAGTGATTTAATGGCTTTGTCGATCACCAGCCAACAAGACGACAGCGATAAAAGTGCAAATCGTTACTCGTTTGCTCAGCCTATGGTGTTTCGCATAACGATTAAAGGCTACAGCTTATTTCAAACAGAAGACGGTGAAAATCATTTTTTTAGCTTTGACCGGACGCGTGAGCGAGAGTTAAGAAAGCCCAACCTGCTATTGTCGATTACGAAACACTTTTAGTCCTGTACGCTTAAATCGCGTCCTTTATCAATCCCGATAATTCTCATACCAAAGCGCTGTGGCTCCAGCTACGGCCACTGGCATGGCCAGAATATTCACGATTGGGATCAAGGTCACCAACATAATCATTCCACCGAAGCCCAGGGGGCCACCGCGACGAGCTCTGAGCTGAGCCAACATTTCTTGAAATGGCACTTTATGGTTGTCCATTGGGTAATCGATATACTGGATCGCCATCATCCAGGCGCTAAATAGCATCCAGACCACAGGAGCGACCAGGTTTACACCGGGGATCAAAAATAGTAATAGACAGGCCAGTGCTTTTGGCAACCAATAGGCGAATTTGCTCCATTCTCTTGAAAAGACTCGTGGAATATCTTTAATAACACCTGCAATGCTGGCCGGCTGCTCTTCCTGCCCACTTAAATGTCGCTCTACGGCTTCCGATAACAGTCCGTTAAACGGGGCTGCTAGCCAGTTTGCGACTATGGCGAAAAAGTAAAACACTCCAAGAAAGATGGTGATAAACACGATGGGCCATAGCAGCCAGCCCAGATGATCGAGAATCCATTGTACCCAACTCCAGCTCCACTCATAGAAGGCATCTTTCCACTCAAACAGTCTAGAAAATAGCCAAATGCACGCAGTGCCCAGCAAAATAAAGTTAATCAGCAAGGGGATTATCACCAGATGACGAATCCCCGGTTGGCGAACCAGTTGTATTCCTCGGGTAAAATAGTGTGCGCCGCTAAATCCAGTTTTAATCATGTGATAAAAATCTTCTTTTTATTTGAATTGAGTGGTGTGTTTCGGAAGTGAAATAATTTACACTACCGGAGCCTGAAGGCCGTTGGAGAATGACCAATAAATGCGTAAGATAACGTTATTCTCCGAGAGTTAAAAGTAATAAATCGTAACCAGTTACGACCAGCGGTTTTCAGCATTTTACAAGAACAAATAGTGCACAATATCAATAGGTTACCGAAAAAAGTTTAGCCAGTTTATTATCTGGTGGATCTTTCACCAGGATTCGACCAGGCAGGTCAACAGAATAATATAAGATAGATTCAGGGTTATGCGTTTAAAACAAATAAAATTAGCAGGGTTCAAATCATTCGTTGACCCAACGGTTGTTCCATTCCCACAAAACCTGACGGCGATAGTTGGGCCCAATGGCTGTGGTAAATCCAATCTCATCGATGCCGTACGCTGGGTAATGGGAGAGTCATCGGCTAAACATTTGCGTGGTGACTCCATGACCGACGTCATATTTAACGGTTCTACGGCCCGTAAACCGGTTGGTCAGGCAAGTATTGAGCTGGTATTCGATAATAGTGAAGGCAAACTGGTTGGCGAATACGCCCAATATAATGAAATTTCTGTTCGTCGTACGGTCACTCGCGATGGTCAATCCGCTTATTACCTCAATGGCACCAAGTGTCGTCGTAAGGACATTACGGATATCTTCCTCGGTACCGGACTTGGACCTCGTTCCTACGCCATTATTGAGCAGGGCATGATCTCTCGACTCATTGAGTCAAAGCCGCAGGAGCTACGTATTTTCATTGAAGAGGCTGCTGGAATTTCCAAGTACAAGGAACGCCGCCGCGAAACCGAGAACCGAATCCGTCATACTCGTGAAAACCTGGAGCGACTGGAAGACATTCGTGAGGAACTAGGCAAGCAGCTGGCACATCTGCAACGTCAGGCGACGGCTGCAATGAAGTATAAAGAATTTAAATCGGAAGAACGTGAATTAAAGGCACAACTGTCGGTTTTACGATGGCAACGATTCCATAAGCAAATGGAAGAGTTTGAAACGTTAATCGGTCAGCTCGAAACTGAACTAGAAGCCCGAATTGCTGAACAACGTCGCGCCGACGCTGAGATCGAACAAACGCGTGACCTGCATATCGAACTCAGTGACAAATTTAATGAAGTTCAGGGACGTTATTACGGGATTGGCGCCGACATTGCTCGTCTTGAACAGGCTATCAAGCATCAGTCAGAACGAAAAACACAGCTTCAGGAAGATATTCAAAGTGTTTCTTCATCGTTAAAGCATGTCATTGAACAAAAGGGCAGTGATCAGGCGCGCCTTGAAGAATTAAAAGGTGAGCTCTTAGAAGCCGAACCCGAACTGGAGCTGCACAACGAGTCATTTGAATCGTCTCAAGAACAGCTGCATCAACTTGAAGAAGCCATGCAGCAATGGCAGCAAGAATGGGATAACTTCAACCAGAGCGCCTCAGGCAACACGCAAAAACTGGAAGTTGAGAAAACTCGAATTCAACATTTCGAATCGCACCTGTCTCGCCTTTCTTCTCGGCTTGATACGATGGATCGAGAGCTCGAAACCTTGCAGGCTGAGCCGATGGAAGCCTCTATGGTTGAAGCGGCTAATGAGCTAGCAAAAGTCGAAACAGAAGCGGCGACATTATCAGAGACGGTTGATGAATTTGTCGCGAAAATTTCCGATTTGCGTGAGCAGCGACGAGAGCAAAGTCGCCAGATGGATGAACTACGTCGTCAGGTTCAACAAATGCAGGGTCGCAGAGTCTCTTTAGAAGCTTTGCAAAATGCTGCGTTAGGCAATGATAATAAACATACCCAGCAGTGGCTGGAGCAAAATGGCTTAGTTAATCAGCCTAGACTGGTAGAAAAACTGCAAGTCGAAGCCGGTTGGGAAAAAGCGGTTGAGACAGTGTTAGGCGATACCCTACAAGCCATTTTGGTCAATGACTTTGCATTAACCGATAAACTCGAGCAGCTATCAGAAGGTCACCTGCAATTTTTCGCTCAAGGTCAATCAACAGCGGGGCAAGCGGAATCTCTGGCCAGTAAAGTATCTGGAACGGTTGATTTAAGCTCACTGTTAAATACGGTAAAAACAGCGGAAGATTTGGCGAGTGCAACACAAATGCAGCTGCAGTTATCGGAAGGTGAGAGTGTCATCACCCGTGACGGGATCTGGTTAGGAAAAAATTGGATTCGAGTTTCTCGCAGCTCCAAAAACGAAGCAGGTTTAGTCGAGCGAGAAGCTGAATTAAAAGAACTGGTTGCGCTTTTAGAAGAA
>JBFHVL010000114.1:0-10664 GCA_041589565.1 Kangiellaceae bacterium
CCGCAAACTTGGAAAGCGTCTCCAGCGTTGGTTGGAGTAGCTCTTGAGGTAACAGACAGAAAAAGCGGTTGTCCGATAGCGATACTAGTAAAAATAATGAGCGCATCCGCCCCTGAGGTATACAAAGTGCCGACAGTCCAGCTTGAGCTGTACTGATTTGCTCAATGTCTGCGGTGATTTGCCCCTGTAAAAAGCGTTTGGTGTCATCACCTTCTAAAGAAATAACGCCATAACTGCTTAAATCGAAATAATTTGGAGTTTGTAAGTCAGCCGTGGAGCTAAGCTTTTCAGCGAGCAGTTGTCGCCATTGGTCTAGCATAGTAATAACCCTGTGAATGTTCTTGCACTTAATGGGCGCATCCATTAGCTTATGCGCCAACAGGCAATGTCAAACTTCTGTTGCCGTAGATTAATGCACGTAGTATGAAAGTACGAGAATTATATGTCGGAAGCCTTTGATCTCAAAAAAATTATCTGGAATTGCCGCCGCGGGATGCTGGAACTGGACGTTATTCTTATCCCTTTCGCGCAGCAGCACTTTTCGTCACTGGATGAAGTAGAGCAGCGGATATTCGTAGATTTGTTGGAAGAAGCGGACCCTGATTTATTTAATTGGTTGATGGGACATGGTGAGCCAGAACAAGCTTCCTTCGCTAACATGATTAAGCGCATTCGAGAATTGATGAATATACATTGAGCCAGTTGAAAAATCAGGGATGAAAAGCGCAGAACCTTTATTTCAATATTCCTCCCAGCCGGGCGTTTACTTTTTTGCAATATTAACGCTTTTGCAATGCGGATTTTTAACTGTAGCCGCTATTTTGGCCGACTCCTTGTTAGAGTGGTTGCTCTTTGTAAGCGCACAGAGTATTACGCTCATTTGTCTGTGGCGCTTCTATCGAATCAAACACACTTCATATCCTGCTATTGTGTACTGCGATGGAATGTGGGGTATAAAATCTTCCGGCGATGAGGAGGTTTGTTTAATAAAGCCATTAGAGCAAAGCGCTATTTTTCCAGCCTGCCTGGTATTTGTCTTTCATGATCAAGAGGGGCGAAAGCGATGGCTGTTGCTTTGGGCAGATACTTTGGGCCCGGAGAGCTTTCGGCAATTATGTCGACAACTGAATCAGTATTTCTTTTTGGTACGTAAGTCGCGTGACTGACTGTCGTGTATATCTGATATCAATTTAGGCAAACTGCTCCCGGCAATCTGATAAGTAATTCTTCTGCCGTTCACAATTTAAGCAATAGTTAAACCTGAAAGTCTCCGTTTATCTACGCCGTATACTTATCGAAGTAGTGATATTGTAAAGTCGCTCACTCACTTGTGTAACATAAAAGCGCTATTGCGGTTTTTTTAGTTTTAATTGATACAGATCCAGTCTTCGGTCGCGAAGGTTGTTAACCGAACCTTCGGTGCTCAACAACTTGAGTTTATCTAGATCCACATCGGCATAAATCATCATCTCGGCGTTTGCGGTGGCTTCAGCAATTGTCGCATCATGTGGAAAATACACATCGGATGGTGAAAACACTGCCGACTGTGCGTATTGGATATTGACGTTATCAACTCGTGGCAAATTGCCAACGCTTCCAGCGATTGCAACATAGCATTCGTTTTCTATGGCTCTTGCTTGTGAACATAAGCGGACACGTAAATAACCGTTTTTAGTATCTACCCAGAAGGGGACAAAAATAATCTGCACTCCCTGATCGGCCAGTACGCGTGCTAACTCAGGAAACTCGGAGTCGTAACAAATTAAAATTCCAACTCGACCAGCATCGGTTTCAAACACTTCGATTTTGTCGCCACCATCAAGAACCCAGTCGCGCCTTTCGTGCGGTGTAATATGAACCTTGTACTGCATATCGATACTGCCATCGCGGTGGCACAAATAAGAGACATTATAAAGACGCTTGTCTTCCAGAACTGGCATGCTGCCCGCAATAATATTGATATTGTATTCAACCGCCATTTTTGACATGCGATTTTTAATTTCGTCTGTAAATTCAGATAAAAACCTTATCGCTTCAACTGGCGACTTTTCTGGGGCAAGTCCCATCAGCGGAGCACTAAAAAACTCAGGGAATAGAGCAAAATCCGATTGGTAATCACTCAACGACGAAACAAAAAATTCAATTTGGCTTAATAGATCTTCGAGTGAGCTTACTGAGCGCATTTGCCATTGGGCAACACCGATACGAACGATGGACTTCTCAACATCGTGAATTGACTCAGTACCTTCTTCATAAAAAATGTTATCCCACTCTAACAGCGTAGCAAACCCACGAGACTGTTTATCTTCGGGAAGGTACTTTTTCATCAATCTTTTAACATCAAAACCATTGGATAACTGGAACGATAAAATAGGGTCATAAACTTCTCGGCGTTCTACCGCTCTAATGTACTGATCAACAGTCATATTTTCGGCATAATTGCGATAACCAGGAATACGACCTCCGACCAAAATGGCTTTCAGGTTTAATGCGCGACACAATTCGCGTCTTGCCTCGTACAATCGACGACCCAACCTTAAGCCTCGGTAATCGGGATGAACAAACACATCCAGGCCATAAAGAGCATCACCACGGTCATCATGTTTGGCAATTTCTTGTTCGCTGACAACATCTTTATAGGTGTGCTTTGACGAGTAGCGTTGATAATTTACTTTGATGGTTAGTGCTGCGGCGATCAGCCGTCCATTGTCTTCAATAGCAATTTGTCCATCTGGAAATGCGTTAACCAACGCTTGAATGGTTGCTTTAGGCCAGGCTCCTCCAATATCGGGGTATACCAGATCCATAACCTCTGCCAGTTGATCATAGTCATCAGGAGTAATTACTCGTAACTGAAGTAAAGTGTCATTTTGATTTGGTGTGGAATTGTCGGTCATATATCCTCAGACAATGAATTTAAGTCGCGGTTAACATTGGTACTCTTTGAGTCAACTTTCAAGAGCTTCGACTAAAAATTTCCTGCATTAATTATTAAGAATCGGGATCGAGTAAGGTGTCTTGGGCTTTTTCGTCGAGCTTTGGATAGTCCAGAGTACAGTGCAGTCCTCGGCTCTCTTTACGCAAGCGCGCACATCGCACCATAAGTTCGGCCACCTGTACTAGATTTCTTAACTCTAAAAGGTCATTGGTGACTTTAAAATTGGCGTAATATTCAGCAATTTCCTGCTTTAATAATTCAATTCGGCGTTGGGCACGTTCCAAACGCTTGTTGGTTCGAACGATACCTACATAGTTCCACATCACTTGTCTGAGTTCGTGCCAGTTGTGGGTTATCACTATTTGCTCGTCAGAGTCTGTGACCCGGCTTTCGTCCCATTCGGGAAGCGGGTGCTTTAATTCTGCTTCAGCAAAACGCTGTTCGATATCTTCCGCTGCCGATTTGGCAAACACCAGGCATTCTAATAATGAGTTACTTGCCATACGATTGGCACCGTGTAATCCAGTGCAGGCTACCTCGCCAATAGCATAGAGCCCATCTACTTTGGTTCGACTGTTCAAGTCGACTTTAATGCCTCCGCAGGTATAGTGAGCCGCAGGAACTACGGGTATGGGTTGTTTGGTGATATCAATTCCGAGCTCCAGACATTTCTGGTAAATGTTGGGAAAGTGCGATCGAATAAACTCGGGGCCTTTATGACTAATATCGAGATAAACGCATTCCACCCCAAGCTTTTTAATTTCGTGGTCAATCGCTCTGGCCACTATGTCTCTCGGGGCTAACTCTGCTCGTTTATCGTAGTCTGGCATAAAGCGAGTGCCATTGGGGCGCAATAATATGGCGCCTTCACCTCGCAATGCTTCGGAGATTAGAAATGAACGAGCCGCGGGGTGGTACAGGCATGTTGGATGGAATTGGTTGAATTCTAGGTTGGCTACCTGACACCCGGCACGCCAGGCCATTGCGATACCATCACCGGAAGCAACATCGGGATTAGAGGTGTACAGGTAAACTTTGCTGGCTCCTCCTGTAGCAAGGATGACGAAACGAGCACTGAATACTTCCACCTGTTTGCGCTTTAAATTAAGCGCATAAGCACCAACGCAGCGCTTTTGCTGTAAACCGAGTTTGTCGCTGGTGATGAGATCGATGGCGTTATGGCTTTCGAATAATTCTATATTAGGTTGCTGTTTGACCGCGCCTACTAATGTGGTGGATACGGCTCGTCCGGTCGCATCAGCGGAGTGAATAATGCGTCGATGGCTGTGACCGCCTTCACGAGTGAGGTGGAATTGCTGCTGTCCGTGTTCATTTTGTTCGGTGCTAAAGGCAACGCCCTGCTCGATCAACCACTCAATCGCCGCGCGTGAGTTCTCTACGGTAAATCGAACTGCCTCCGCGTCGCACAGTCCGGCCCCTGCAACTAAGGTGTCCTCAACATGAGACTCAATGCTGTCCTGTGAATCAAGAACCGCTGCGATGCCTCCTTGGGCGTAAAAAGTGGAGCCCTCGGTTAACTCTGCTTTGGATAATACGGCGACCTTACCCAGGCGGCTTAGATGCAGAGCTGCTGTAAGTCCAGCGGCGCCGCTGCCAATGACCAGAACATCGTGAGAATATTGCCGCATTTAAAACGCCTACTTGTCTGTCAATTTTTCATCCCCATATCGGTTTTCACCTGGGAAGTTAATTATTGAACTGAGTGGATAAAAAACAAACAATTTCAACCGGTTGGTGATCGATATCTGCAATTTCTGAGAATTAATCGCCATTTTGACACCAGATTGTCATAATTATAAAAAAAATCGGCAATTAACACGAACTTAACTTTTAAGAAAGAGTCATATGGAATCTATAACAATACAACCTGACACTCAGGAGGAGGATGTATGAGTGCCGGGAACGATCGCGACCTGGTGGCACGAGTTCAACAGGGTGATAAACGAGCGTTTGACCTTCTGGTAAGAAAATACCAGCACAAAGTGTTCAGTCTGATTTCACGTTTGGTTCGTGATCCTGCCGATATCGCTGATGTTGCACAGGAAGCGTTTATCAAAGCTTATCGAGCGCTGCCTAACTTTCGAGGTGATAGTGCGTTTTACACCTGGCTCTATCGTATCGCAGTTAACACTGCGAAGAATCATCTGGTAGCGCTGGGTCGTCGCCCTCCGGATTCGGATATCGATGCTGGAGAAGCTGAGCAATACAATGGTGCGGATGCTCTACGGGATATGGGTTCTCCAGAGCGAATGGCTCTGCGTGATGAACTCAAGCAGCGCGTATATGCTTCAATCGAGGCCCTTCCAGAAGATTTACGCTCTGCAATAACGTTGCGTGAAATGGAAGGAATGAGCTATGAAGAAATCGCTGAAGTTCTGGATTGTCCGGTAGGAACGGTACGCTCGCGTATTTTTCGGGCGCGAGAAGCGATCGATCGGAACATTCGGGAGTTGCTGTAGTCGAAGTTACAAGCTGCAGTCTAGGCCGAAGCCGATAAAGTACTTGACCCGAAATTGAGTTATTTGCCAGACTGGTATTTCCGGTTTGATTTTAATCAGTCGTTATCGGGAACTTATTGCCAAATTGAGCGTCAAGTAACCATTGGTTTTGTAAGCGTCGAAACCGGGTCTGTTGTTTTAAGCTTATTTGAGTATTAATTCAAACGGCAGTATTTGGACTAGAGCGGCTGAGAAGAATTTTATAACTGTGTGTTATCCATCGACCTAACCGTCAGATGTCGGGCGATGAGGCAACACCACAACTGGGGTTGGTTGAGATTATGAGTCACGACGAGTTGAAACAAAAGCTGTCTAGCTGGATGGACGACGAGTTAGTTGAACACACAGAGAAAGACTCTCTTTATAAAAAGTGTGTGTCCGATGATGACACGCTTAAAGCGTTTGAGTCTTATCATGCTATTCGAGCGGCATTGCGTAATGAGACGTCAGCTGACTGGAGTGCTGGTTTTAGTGACAGAGTAAGTGCTGCGTTGGATAGCGAGCCTACGGTTTTTGCTCCTAGAAACCTTGCCTCGGTCAAGAAAACTTTTACCGGATGGGCTGTAGCTGCGTCGGTGGCATTGGCCGTCGTATTTGGCATTCAAATGATGCCAATGTCTCAGTCCGTTCCTGGCGCCGCTCAAATAGCCGATGGTGGACAGCCTGTGGCACAAGACACCATGCTTGCTGAATATCATGTAACTGATGATGAAAGAACTCAGCTTGAGCGAATCAACACGATCTTCAATCAGTTTGCTCAGCAGTCGAGTGCCAAAGACAGTGGCGCTTTGCCCTACGTCAGAGTGGTCAGTGGTGAACAGGTACAAACTTATCGAATGAGTCCGCAGCAGTTCCGTCAAGTCATGATGGAGCTGGAACGACGTAATCGTGAAGCAGAGTTGAAGGCCAAACAAGAACTTGATTCAAAACCTTAATCGTTAAGGGGTTAAGGCCAAACCATATTCTCGGTAATTACTCTTGTATTTGTTTAAGCAAACCTCCATTAATGGAGGTTTGTCGTATCTGGAACCTGGCGTTATCAATGTTTGGTATTAAACATGGTTACTGATCCTCAGCTCAAATCATCTCCAACACTTGTTAAAGAAACCGCACGTGTGGTGTCGGTGGATGGAGAGTACGCCTGGGTGGAAGCTCAGGCTACATCGGGTTGTCAAAGTTGTGAAGTTAACCAATCTTGTGGCACAGGTCTTCTCCGTCATATGTTCGGGCGTCGAATTTTTCATCACCGTATAAGAAATACTCTAGACGCACGGCCGGGCGAGCTCGTCATAGTTGGCGTTCCACAAGGTGGCTTATTGCTTGCTTCATTAATTATCTATTCACTACCCATAGTTACTTTATTTGCCGCTGCACTTGTTGCTCAGGTTTTACTATTTCCTGAGTGGGGTATTGTACTCGTTGCGTTATTCGGTTTGGCATTTGGATTGTTGATGTCAGGTTGGGCGGGAAAGCGGTTGGAGAAAAGCGTAAAAACACGAATTTCAATGCTATGTAAAGCTGACTCAAATATGGTGTTACAAATCGAGTGACACTTTTGGCATGGTTTTTTGTCCTAATCAAAGTTTTAAAAAATTACAAAGACACAGGAGAAACAAGGTGAAATTTACGAAGCTGTTTTCGTTAGTTCTGTTGGCCATACTGTGCGGGGTGGTGCAGGCGGCACTACCTGATTTTACCAAAGTTGTGGATAAAGTTCGTGACTCAGTAGTCGTGATTAAAACTGAAGTAGAGAGCCGAGGGCGTAAGGCCGATGGCCCTTCGGGCTCCGGGTTCGTGATTGACGATGATGGCTTTGTACTCACCAATCGCCATGTGATTCATGGAGTCGATACCATTTTTGTTCAGTTGGTGAACAAAAAGGTATTTAAAGCAAAATTATTGGGTGAAGATGAAGGAACTGATATCGCTTTACTGAAAATTGAGGCGAAAGGGCTTAAAGAAGTTGCCGTTGGAGATGTTCAAAAGCTTAAAGTGGGAGCTTGGGTGTTGGCGTACGGAGCTCCTTTTGGGCTGGAGCATACTGTTACCGCGGGTATTGTCAGTGCCAAAGGCCGAGGTCTGAGAACCGAGCAATATGTTCCTTTCATCCAAACCGATGCCGCAGTTAACCGCGGAAACTCCGGCGGCCCCCTTTTTAATGAGAAGGGCGAAGTGGTTGGAATTAATTCTCAGATTTTTAGTATGACCGGTGGCAACATGGGGTTAGCCTTTGCAATTCCCATGGATTTAGCGATGGATGTTGCTGATCAATTGCGGAAAAAGGGAAAGGTCAGCCGAGGTTACTTAGGGGTCGGATACCAGGAAGTGGATTTCGATAAAGCACAGGCGTTTGGTCTGGAAGAAGTAACCGGCGCGCTAATCAATCAGGTGACACCGGGTTCTCCAGCAGATAGTGGTGGGCTTCAGGTTGGTGATATTGTGATGGAAATCGATGGTAAGCGCGTTATGACTTACACGGACCTACCTTTTTTCGTTGGACGCATCAGGCCCGGTACAGAGATAGAAATGGTGGTAATCCGAGAAGGAAAACGCAAGTCTCTCGATATTATTGTGGGTGAAAGAAGCGATACCCAGGTGGCGTCATCTGCTAATAGTGAGTCGACGGAAGCTGCGCTAGGCATGGTGGTCAGTGAGCTTACCGACGAAATGAAAGACGCCTCCGATGTGAGTTACGGAGTGCTGGTACGGCGGGTATTTGACGGAGCAGCATTAGATGCGGGGATTCGGGAAGGCGATATTTTACAAATGCTTAATCAGCAGCGTATTGCCAGCGTTGAGGACTATCAAGAAGCATTAGGCGGATTGCCTGAAAACGGCTCGGTGGCGGTACTTGTAGTACGACGAGGGTTTGGGCCGAGATTTCTGGTCTTAAGAATGGGAGAATAACGTCAGTTGCTATCCTCTGCTGCCTTTGTTGAGTAAAATGCGGTAGAATCTGCGCCCTTTGGATTAGCCTCTTCAGTTTAACTGGAGAGGCGAATTGCATTTTTGCCTAGCTGACTGAAATAGCCGCAGCGGGCTAATTAGGTACTGAATCAGGTTTATGTCGTATACCCAATATATTCGAAATTTCTCTATTATTGCCCATATCGACCATGGAAAGTCGACTCTGTCGGATCGCTTAATCCAGTATTGTGGAGGTTTGACAGACCGTGAAATGGAAGAACAGGTTCTCGACTCCATGGAACTAGAGCGCGAGCGCGGTATTACCATTAAGGCACAAAGTGTTACTTTGGAATACAAGGCAAAGGACGGCAATACCTATCAACTTAACTTCATAGATACGCCAGGACATGTCGACTTTTCCTATGAAGTTTCGCGCTCGTTGGCAGCTTGTGAGGGAGCTTTATTGGTTGTAGACGCAGGGCAAGGTGTTGAGGCTCAAACCGTAGCCAACTGCTATACAGCGATTGAGCAGGAGCTCGAAGTTATACCGATTTTAAACAAAATTGACCTTCCGGCGGCGGACCCCGATCGAGTGAGCCAGGAAATTGAAGATATTATTGGCATAGAAGCGACCGATGCCGTGCGTTGCTCGGCGAAAACCGGAGTTGGGATTGAAGACGTTCTTGAAACCATTGTGGCGAAAGTTCCTCCTGCTCAAGGCGATGATAATGCTCCACTTAAGGCACTTATCGTAGACTCCTGGTTCGATAACTATCTTGGAGTTGTGTCGCTCGTCCGAGTGGTCGAAGGCACCTTGTGCGCAGGTGACAAAATGCTGGTGATGTCGACTAAAAAGGCTCATCTAGTTGATCAGGTAGGTATTTTTACACCCAAGCGCAAAGAAACCGGTAAGTTGCGAGCGGGCGAAGTCGGCTATGTGATAGCTGGCATTAAGGATATTTTGGGGGCTCCTGTTGGGGATACCCTGACTTCGTTGAAAAATCCTGCTGAAGAGCGGTTGCCCGGCTTCAAAAAAGTTAAGCCTCAGGTCTATGCCGGTCTTTTTCCAGTTTCTTCTGATGATTACGAAAGTTTTCGGGATGCATTGGGTAAATTAAGTTTGAATGATGCCTCTTTGTTTTATGAACCAGAAAACTCAACTGCGCTAGGATTTGGATTCCGCTGTGGATTCCTAGGCATGCTCCATATGGAAATCATTCAGGAGCGTCTGGAGCGCGAGTATGATCTCGATCTGATCACCACGGCACCAACGGTAGTTTTTGAAATTGTTAGAAATGATGGCGAAGTGGTTCATGTTGATAACCCTTCCAAGCTACCTGATCCCGGCGAAATTTCTGAAATGCGAGAGCCAATTGTGGAAGCGAGTATATTGGTTCCTCAGGAATACTTAGGCAACGTAATTACCTTGTGCGTCGAAAAGCGTGGCGTACAGAAAAATATGCACTATGCAGGTAATCAGGTTCAGCTGACTTACGAACTTCCAATGAATGAGGTCGTACTGGATTTCTTTGACCGCATCAAATCAGTCAGTCGAGGCTACGCTTCACTTGACTACAACTTTGTTCGATTTCAGGCTGCTAACCTGGCTCGTCTCGATATTCTGATTAATGGTGATAAAGTTGACGCACTTGCAATTATTGTACATCGTGATCAAGCGTTTTATCGTGGTCGTGAGCTGGTCGAAAAAATGAAAGAGTTGATCCCTCGACAAATGTTCGAAGTGGCGATTCAAGCCGCCATTGGTAATCAGATAGTTGCTCGCTCAACGGTTAAGGCGTTACGAAAAAATGTTACCGCGAAGTGTTATGGCGGTGATGTTAGCCGTAAGAAAAAGCTGTTGCAAAAACAGAAAGAAGGTAAGAAGCGCATGAAGCAAGTGGGACGAGTGGAGATCCCTCAAGATGCCTTCCTTGCAGTGCTTCAGGTTGGAAAAGACTAATAACAAAATGTAACTTTTGGGACCAATATGGATTTTAAAACCATTTTAATCGTTGTTTTTATTATTACATCTATCGTCAGTGGACTGGATAAATGGGTGTGGGCGAAACAGCGCAAAGATAAGCTTGAACAGGCGAAACAAAAAAAGCGTAATCTGGACTTTGAAAGCGCACAAAAAATATTGGCTAAGCCAGAGTGGATCGAATTCTCCGATTCCATGTTTATCCTGACGTGCGCTGCGGCGGTTGTCTGGATGATGTTACCAAACTTTGAGTTGATATTGGTTGTGGCTCTTGGAATAAGTTTTGTGATCACTTTGGTTGAAAAGCTGTACATGGAAA
>JBFHVL010000115.1:0-10527 GCA_041589565.1 Kangiellaceae bacterium
GTGATTTTATGTGAGCGCGGTATTCGCACATTTGAAACAGCTACACGAAATACACTTGACTTGAACGCAGTCGCGTTTATGAAGCAGCGTTCTCACTTGCCGGTAATTGTTGATCCATCACACGGTACGGGAATTCGCGAATTGGTAGGGCCATTAGCCAAGGCTGCCGTTGCTGTGGGGGCCGATGGTGTGATCATTGAGGTGCATCACGAACCCAAGGAGGCCTTATCCGATGGTCAACAGTCGTTGTACCCTGAGCAGTTTGCACAACTGATGAAAGAGCTGGATGCCTTCATACGTGCAGCTGGCCGTCAATCAACCATAAGGGCTGCTGCGTGATGAGCTTTTTAAACTTTGCATCGGATAAAACGGTGATCACCATGGGCAAGCAATTGTCCATGATGCCGGACGCTGTTTCAGCTTATGCCAAGTTATGTGGAGCAGATAGAGGAATGACTGGATTGCTAGAAACTGCATCCATCAGTTCCAAGGAGCATACGCGAAGTGTGTTGGTATTGTCGGCAGCACTCAATCTTCGTTGTGAAGGTGAGTCTGTCACTGTCATCGCACTCAATGCTAATGGGAAACAACTACTGCCTGTTTTTTCATTGGTGCTTCAGGAAAGTGATTTTAATATCGAATCATTACCTAATGGCTTTAAAGTTACTGTTAGTCATCAGCAATTGAGAGAGAAAGTTATCGAGCGCGATAAGCTGAAGGCTCCTAATGTGTTTGATGTACTACGTCAGTTGATGAAACTCACTCGGATTGATGGACATGAAGACAGAACAACCTATCTTGTCGGTAGTTTTAGTTTTGACTGCTATGAATTGTTCGAAGAGTTGCCCGAGTTAAAAGATGAAAGAGAGTTTCCCGATTACGATTTCTTTCTTGCTGACAGGTTGCTGGTAATTGATCATCAACAGAATGCTTGTCGTCTGGTATCTAAGGTATTTAATTTTGAGCACGTCGAGTCCGTATATTTTGAGTATCAACAACAACTGGCAAAAGATGAGGCAAGACTTAATGCTGAATTGAAACTGGAAGACTTAGCCAAACTAAATGTGCATACGATGTGTTCGGTTGATGTTGATCGTTCACCTGAAGAGTTCGGTAACATGGTCGAGCAGGCGCGTGAGCATATTATTGAAGGTGATATTTTTCAGGTGGTTTTAGCGCGAAATTTCAAGCTGCAATGTCACGATAGTTTTTTAGCTTATCGTTACTTGCGTCAATCCAATCCCAGTCCCTATATGTTTTATCTTTCGACGCCAGAGTATGTGCTACTGGGGGCCTCTCCCGAAAGCTCTGTTAAATACAACGCTGAATCTCGAAAGCTGAGTATCTACCCAATTGCCGGTACGCGCAAGCGCGGCAAGAATGCCGATGGCTCCATAAATTACGATCTGGATGCTCGTATTGAGTTGGAACTTAAGTGTGATGAGAAAGAAAAAGCAGAACACAGCATGTTAGTTGACCTGGCTCGTAATGATGTCGCACGTGTTTGTGACAGTGGCTCGCGGCGTATTGAACGCTTATTCGAAATCGATCGTTACTCCCATGTTATGCATTTGGTATCAAAGGTATCTGGAAAGCTGCAATCGGATCTGGATGCGCTAACGGCTTATCAGGCCTGTTTGAATATGGGAACGCTGACAGGTGCTCCAAAAGTCAAAGCATCGCAATTAATTCGAAAATTTGAAAATAAACGACGCGGAGTGTATGGCGGAGCCATGGGCTACTTAAATGCAGCGGGCGACTTTGACACAGCCATTGTTATTCGTAGCGCATTGATTAAACGGAATGTCGCTACAGTGACTGCAGGCGCGGGGATTGTTTATGACTCAGTTCCCGAGTTAGAAGTAAATGAAACCGAGAATAAAGCCGCCGCAGTCATACAGGCAATTGCATCCGCTAACGCGCATTTGCAGCAACAAAGACTGAGTACTTCGGATAATGGTGCCGTGCAAATGGAGGAGGTTATCTAATGGCTAAAGTTTTATTTATCGATAACTTCGACTCTTTCACCTACAACCTGGTCGATGAATTTGAATGTTTGGGCCATGAAGTAACGGTTGTTCGTAATCATGTAGCAGTTAAGACGTTAATCGAACTAGCAGAGCAGCACCAGTTGGTTGTGATTTCTCCTGGCCCCGGGAATCCTCAACAAGCAGGAAACTGCTTGATGTTTTTAAAACAATTAAAGTGTCGTGTACCGGTATTGGGTATTTGCTTAGGCCATCAACTGATCATCGAATTTTCTGGCGGATATGTGGGGCGAGCGCCAAAGCCCATGCATGGTAAAAGTTCGCTGCTGGAGCATAACGGAGAAATGTGTTTCGCAGGATTGCCAAGTCCATTACAGATTGGTCGATACCATTCATTGACGGCACTTGAATTGCCTCCAGGGTTTAAAGTGCTTGCTAAAGCCGATGAGCAGGTTATGGCAGTAATTGACTCGACTAGACAACTCTTGGGCTTTCAATTTCATCCCGAATCGCTGCTAACAACACAAGGCAGTCGGTTATTGGCAAACAGTATTGAACAACTATTAAATCGTGAGGGTAGAGGACAATGAATCAGATTATGGAAACGCTGTATCAAGGGCAGCATCTGGATTTGTCTCAAGCACAATCAGTGATCAGTCGTATTGTTAACGGTGAGCTGACCGAAGCGGAAATATCGGCATTATTGGTAGCGCTAAAAATTAAAGGCGAGTCTTCAGCAGAAATTGCGGGAGCCGCCAGTGCATTACGAGCATCAGCGACGCCTTTCCCAAAGCCTGCTGCTTCGGTTGTTGATACCTGCGGTACTGGCGGTGATGGATTAGGCACTATTAATATTTCCACAATTGTGGGATTGGTTGCCGCGGAGTGCGGAGTGAAAGTCGCGAAACACGGCAATCGATCCGTTTCATCAAAGAGCGGTTCATCCGATGTTTTACAACGCTTTGGTTTAAAACTCGACATCACTCCAGAAAAAGCCGCCGATTGTCTGGAACAATTTAATTTCTGTTTTTTACTGGCGCCTTTGTATCATCCCGGAGTACGTCATGTGATGCCGGTAAGAACGGCATTAAAAACTCGCACTCTGTTTAACTTAATAGGTCCGTTGGCTAATCCGGCGTCGCCCGAAATTCAGCTGATGGGTGTTTACGATGTAAATCTAATCGATACCATGGCAGAGGCGTTAAATAACCTGGGTTGTAAACAAGCTTTTGTGGTAAACGGTGGCGGGCTGGATGAAATTGCCTTGCATACCGAAACACAAGTTGCTTACTTACATGATGGTATTGTTGAGCGCATAGTGATTACCCCAGAAGAAGCTGGGTTAAAGCGCGCCAATTTATCGAGTCTGCAAATTGAAGACCCGGTAGAAATCGCTGCAGCGCTGCTTTGTGTTCTTAAAGGCGTGGGAAAACAAGAGCATGTGGATGCAATTGCCTTAAATACTGCAGCCGTGTTGTTATTAACTGATAAAGTTAGTGATTTAAAACAAGGGGTTGAACAGGCAAAGCAAGTAATCGCTTCAGGTAAAGTCGCGGAACGATTAGCCAAGATTGCGGAGTTTACTCATGGCGGATAAGGCAAACGTACTTAAAACTATCGTTGAACATAAGCGAGCAGAAGTGCAGCAACGAAAGCTGAAGCGTTCGTTGGAAGAGTTAAAGCTTATAGCCACCGTAAACCAACGTTCATTCGAGCAAGCGTTACGCCAACCTGGGAGCCGTTTTATTCTGGAATATAAACGCGCCTCTCCGTCTCGTGGTGATATTCGACCAAACTTTTCGGTTGATGACTGTATTGCTGCCTATGAAGCAAGTGCCGACTGCTATTCGGTACTAACCGACAGCAAGTTCTTTAATGGTAATCACTTGTTGCTCAAGGCCATTTGCGAACGTACGCGAAAGCCGGTGTTGTGCAAAGATTTTTTTGTTGATGAATATCAGGTGTATGAAGCGCGAGCTTACGGTGCTTCGGCAGTCCTGCTTATGCTGTCGGTATTGAGTGATGATGAGTATCGTCGATTAGCAGAGATTGCCGAGCGTCTCAATTTGGACGTATTAACCGAAGTGCATACTGAGGAAGAGTGTATAAGAGCAAGAGAATTAAATGCAAAAATTATCGGGATTAATAACCGGGATTTACGAAGCTTGCAAACCGACTTGGCAAACACGGAGCGGCTAAGAAAGATATTGCCTGTGGGCGCTGTCATAATTTCTGAGTCGGGAATAGAGTCGCGCGACGACGTACAACGGTTAGCACCACTGGTCGATGGCTTTTTGGTGGGCTCATCGCTAATGTCGGCTCCCAATGTAGGTACTGCGGCTCGCTCACTGGTCTACGGCGATGTGAAAATTTGTGGTGTAAAGTCTTCGAACATAGCACGGATTTGCTTTGATAGTGGAGCCAATTATGTTGGATTGATGTTTTATTCTTCATCTTCCCGCTATATAACACCTCAGCAAGCTAGCGAAATTGCCAGTACTGCTGTTGGTAATTACGTTGGTGTATTTGTAAATCATCAGCTGGAAGATATTGTACAGGTTAATCAGCAATGTCGACTAGAGGTTGTACAGCTTCATGGTGACGAAAGTATGGATTTTGCCCGTTTACTAAAGCAACAGCTTCCATTGCAGAAAGTGTGGAAAGCGATTCCGGTGACCAATCAAATATCGGTAGAAGAAATTAAGCATTGGCTGGACGTTGTTGACAAAGTGGTTCTTGATTGCAAGTCGGATGGTCTATACGGAGGCAGCGGTAAATCATTCAATTGGCAGTTACTTGATGAGTTATTTAAGCAAGTGGAGCAGGAGCGAATAGTGATCGCGGGTGGCATATCTGAAAGCAATATTGGCCAGTTAAAACGTTACACTCAATGTGTGGTTGATTTAAGCAGTGGTGTTGAAGAAACGAAAGGCGAAAAATCATCGGAAAAAATTCGACAATTGTTTAATGTCATTCGAAGTGCATCATAACTGAAGTGTTAATGAGAATATTATGAACGAAAAAACAGATTCAAATACACAAATTATAGGTGACAATCGTGTTGGTTACTTTGGTGATTTCGGCGGCATGTTTGTTCCTGAGATTCTGGTGCCAGCTCTGGAGCAGCTTGAGCGAGCCTTTTATGAAGCAATCGATGATCAATCTTTTATGGATGAGTTTCATCGATTGTTAAGTGATTATGCCGGACGGCCAACGCCTTTGTATGAATGCCGAAATATAACATCGAGCAGCGAAGGTCGAATCTTTTTAAAACGTGAAGATCTACTGCACGGCGGAGCCCATAAAACCAATCAGGTGCTTGGACAGGTGTTATTGGCAAAGCGTATGGGTAAAACGCGCATCATTGCAGAAACCGGTGCTGGGCAGCATGGTGTTGCAACCGCTCTGGCCTGTGCCTTAATGGATCTTCCCTGCGAAGTTTATATGGGCGCAGTGGACTGTGCGCGACAACAACCCAATGTGTATCGCATGGAGCTGATGGGTGCCAAAGTGATTCCCGTCGACAATGGTAGTGGCACGCTTAAAGATGCTATTAATGAAGCCCTACGCGATTGGGCTGCTAGTTACGAGACAACGCACTATTTGTTGGGAACTGCGGCGGGTGCACATCCGTTTCCAACCATAGTACGTGAGTTCCATAAAATGATCGGTGAAGAGGCCAAAGCGCAAATCAAACAACAAACCGGTCGTTTACCCGATTATGCTATTGCCTGTGTGGGTGGAGGCTCCAATGCTATTGGTCTATTTGCTGACTTTATTGAAGAAGAGTCGGTAAAGCTGGTGGGCGTTGAGCCCGCCGGAAAAGGACTCGACAGTCATCAGCATGGCGCCACGCTTACTAAAGGTGAACTCGGTATACTGCATGGCGCGCATACCAAAATTATGCAGGATGATGTTGGGCAAATTGAAGAGTCTTACTCGGTTTCCGCCGGTTTAGATTATCCAGGCGTTGGACCTCAGCATGTTTACCTACAACAGGTTGGGCGCGCAACTTATGAATCGGTTACCGATGACGAAGCGCTCGACGCCTTTAAAACCTTATCTAAAAAAGAAGGGATTATTCCTGCGCTCGAATCGTCGCATGCACTGGCATATGCCTTAAAGCTCGCCAAACAAAGTGATCACAACACGTTAATCTTGGTAAATCTTTCTGGCCGTGGTGATAAAGATCTCGCCTACGTTCGTGAGCTTAATCAAGGTCTGCAAGTTCAGTACGAACAGAATAAGGAAGTGTAAACGATGTCTCGTTATTCAAGAATGTTTAAACAGTGTGAAGAGCAAAATGCAATCGCCTTTATTCCTTTTGTGATGCTGGGCGACCCGGGGATCGAAGAGTCGTTGGCGATTATTAAAACTTTGGTTGAGTCCGGTGCTGATGCTTTGGAACTAGGAATACCTTTTTCTGATCCAGTTGCTGACGGCCCGGTTATTCAGTCTGCAGCCATTAGAGCGTTGGATAAAAGTGTGAAACCTGAACAATGTTTCGAGCTGCTCAATAAAGTTCGTGAGCTCTATCCAGACATCCCTATCGGTTTATTGCTCTACTCTAATCTGGTGTATCGACGTGGCATTGAAAAGTTTTTCAATGACTGTGCAAATGCAGGTGTCGATTCGGTATTGATTGCCGATGTACCGGTTAGAGAAGCCGCTGTCTTTGATAACTATGCGATTGGTCAGGGTGTTGAACCAGTACATATTCTGCCGCCCAATCCATCGGAGCAAACCTTACAACAAGTGGCACAGTTATCGAAAGGTTACACCTATGTTTTAGGTAGGGCGGGCGTTACCGGCGTCGATGTGGAAGCGCAAATGCCGCAGCAAACCATTATGCAGCAACTTGAATTACAAAAAGCAGCGCCACCCGTTATGGGATTTGGCATTTCAAAACCAGAGCAGGTGAAGGCGGCAAAGCAACATGGGTTTAGAGGCGCCATATCGGGCTCTGCAGTGGTAAATATTATTCAGCAAAACCTTGAGAACAAGGAAGAGATGTTAAATCGGCTTGGAGCTTTTGTTTCAGCTATGAAACAGGCAACCCTCGATTAATTATTCGAGGTTACAGTGGCGGCTGAATATTATCGGTCGACATCACCGAAGCTTTTTCCGCTTTTTCAATGGCTTTAAGGAGCATGGTATGTTCCTTGGAGCCATGCCCCGAGCGTAAGTAAAGCTTTGACCAATACAACACCTTATCCATTAACTCCATTCGGTAGTTAAAGTTCAATAAGGTTTTCGCAATAAAATGAGGATCGGCTCCTTCTTCACGCATCAAAACGGCGGTTTTTATTGCTTCGTCATGCTCTGCTTGCGTCGGTACTCCCATAAATGACTCCCTGTTGGCGCTAACAAGTGGCTTCTACTTTATTATAGACCCAATTTCGATTAGCATATCCGCAGTTGAGGAGTATCAATAAATGACTGATTTTTGGACAAAAACCGAAGCCATCTTACGTGAGATGGAAGCCGATGAAGAGTACGATTTATTTGCCATTGGCTATGTGATCCCACAGGTTCCGCTGGCCCATGAGCAGTGGGATGAAAAAGAAGACCCTAAACAAACATTACTTAATTATATTGAATACTCAATTAATGAAGACAATATATCTACCGAAGACTGTGAGTTGATTCAGCAAGTACTCGATGAAGCCCTAAGACATTAAAGGAAATTGGGTTCAATAAGGTGGATGTATTACAGCACAAAATCGTGATCTTTGATGGTGTTTGTAAATTGTGTAATGGATGGTCGCAGTTTGTTATTAAGCGAGATCCTGATAATCAAATAAAACTGGCGAGCATTCAATCCGACATCGGGAAACAGTTGCTGGAACACTTTGGGTATGAAGCGACCGAGGTAACGACCATGCTCTACATAGCCGATGGGCGTTGTTGGGATAAAAGCGACGCCTGCTTTAAAGTCATTGGTCAATTGAATACCCCGTTAAAATGTCTCGTCATATTTAAAATTATTCCAAAAGTCATCAGAGACTGGGTTTACGATAGAATCGCACTAAATCGCTATCGCTTGTTTGGTAAGTACAAGTCTTGCCCAATACCGAGCGAAAATGATAAAGCACGCTTTTTGACGGATTAGGCTAAGCAGTAGGTTGGGTATGATTGAAGATGTAAAAAGGATTTATTTAGTTGCTCGAATTTCATTGGCTTTTCTCTTTATTTATCACGGGCTAGCGCCAAAAATATTGACCTTAAGTGATATGGAAGTGGCCATGATAAACAATCATGGCGATTTTTTACCGCTCGGAATCTCTGTCGATCAGATCGCACTTTTGGGTGGACTTTGGGATTGTCTGATAGGTGTTGCCATTCTTGTTTTCTGGAAACAGCGATGGCCAATATTGGTTTCCATGATAACCTTGGTCGTCTTGTTAATTGATGTTGCGATTTTCAGTCCTCAATATTTGGTTGAAGCGTTTAACCCAGTTACTACGAATGTACTGGGTTTAGTGGTAGGCTTGATCTCATTATTGAGTAAGCGAGCAAGTTTATGAATGTTTTAATATTAGGAGGTAATAGCTTTATCGGACGAGGCATCGCTGAAGCTTTTCTTAGAGCAGGAGCTACCGTTCACTCTCTTGCTCGAACTAATGACGCGAGTATTTCTGCTGTTCACTTCCATTCGTTAGCTGACTACGGTGATGAAAAAATACAACAACTACTGTCAGAAATAGACGTCATTATTAACTGCTGGGGAATTCTAACGGGGACGTCTAAAAGCTACCAATATATTCATTACCAGCTTCCCAAAAAGATTGCTGAATTTGCACTACATTTAAATATTCGGTTTATTCAAATATCGGCAATTGGCCCAGAATCTGAAAAATTTATATCATCAAAGTATCAATTTGATCGCTGGCTTATGGAAAATTATCCGAATAGTTTGGTTATTAGGCCTTCGGTCGTGATTTCTAGTCGGGGATCTTATGGTGGTACTTCATTATTTCGTGCAATTGCATCGCTTCCATTGATAGTACTGTTACCTGGTGATGGCTGCCAAAAATTGAGGCCTATATTATTAGAAGAATTAGCTGAGGCTGTTCGCAATCTATCCAAATGTGAAACAGAGTCTGGAAGAATACTCTACGCAAGTGGTAAGAAAGAAACTACTTTGCACGAATTAATAGCAGCGATCCGAGGTTGGCTAGGAAAGAAAACCTACTTAACATTTAACATGCCGATAGTGATATTGTCTGTTGTCACTAAGTTAGTTGGGCGTTTTACTAATGGCCCGCTGGGTGAAACAACGCTATTTATGCTTGAGCAAGGAAATACTTGCTCGGATAATGAGTTGGCAGTGTTTGAAACAGTTGGTGGTGTTAAAAGCTCGAATGTAATTCGACATTTTGAGCAAAGTGCTTGCTATGTACAAGAACGATGGTTCTCAAACCTTTATTTATTATCGCACATAAATTTGTTTTTTATATTTTTAGTTTGGCTTGTTTCTGGTATTTCAGGATTCATGTACCAGCCAGACAGTTGGAGTGCCATACTCGCACCACTGTCTAGCAAGATTGAATATCAGAAGTGGATAGTTTACGGGTTATCTTGCTTTGATATTTTAATGGCGTTACTTATGCTAAAAAGCAGATGGAGAGCCATGATCCTTAACATCATGCTTTTCAGTCTGATCGCTTATACGATGGTCGTTTTCGTATTAAACGCCGATTTGCTGCTAGATCCTCTAGGTGGGTTGATTAAAAACCTTTCGATAATTGTTTGTACCCTGTTTGCGCTAGTTACTAATAATAGAAAGTAGGAGACTTATGTGGAGTTCTATTTAATTGTGAAACTTATACATATTTTGTCCTCTACAGTGTTATTTGGAGCTGGCCTAGGGACTGCTTTTTACATGTGGCGCTCTGATAGATCTAAAGATGTTGAGCAGATCGCACATACTGCTAAGAATGTTGTGTTAGCTGATTGGGTATTTACGACCCCTGCGGTGATTGTTCAGCCTTTGACGGGCTTTTTGCTTATTTACTTAGCTGGATATCCACTGGACTCAACATGGATATATTGGAGTTTGGTTCTTTACATTGCGGTTGGATGTTTATGGATACCGGTAGTGTTTATACAGATAAAAGTTAGAAATCATGCTGAAGCTGCGATACGTAAATTTTGTCATTTTGAAGAGGCGTATCATAGAAAACTAATGCGATGGTGGTACGGCCTAGGCTGGCCTGCGTTTATTTTTGTGCTCGTGATATTTTATTTGATGGTATCTAAGCTTCAATGAGTTTAAACACAATGATCTTGTTTGAATATTAGGTAATGAAAGGGGAGTAGAGTGAAATATTTAATAATGTTGTTAGTTGTGTCCATATCAAACAGCTTCGCTGAAGAAATTATTATTACAGGTTCGCGCATAACCAGCAGTGACTTCTACGATATGCCTGCGGTTACGCTAACAAGAAGTGCAGATTTTATTATTCAAGAGATTCGGTTAATTAATGATAGTCGTTCAGACAAAAATAGAGCCGACGAGCTAAGAGATACTATAAAC
>JBFHVL010000116.1:0-10521 GCA_041589565.1 Kangiellaceae bacterium
ATTCAGCAAAGAATACTGGTTGAAAAACACCTGAAACTAGTACTGAAAGATTTAACGTCTGGCAATCTTGTCGATGCAATTCAGTTTTTTTCCAGTGAGGAAATTCTTGATCAAGCACTAAAACAAGTGGAAATTGTTTATAAAATTGATATTAATGAATTTCGGGGGGAGTCTAGTTTACAGTTGATAATCGAGCAGATCCGGCAGATTTAAACGCAGTATTAAAGAGCAGTTACCTATGGTAACTGCTCTGAAACCAGTATGTTTTACTTTTCGACGGATGTGATAATTTCCATGATATTTTTGTGCGATGCATTTGCCGCTCGGAGCTTCGTAACTTGACTTTGGCTAAGTCTAATTACCGAACCTCGATAAGGTTTGTTCATGAAGAAGTTCCAGTCTTTTTTCTGAGGTTTATATGCAATGAATTTTAAAATCTTTGCTTCTTGGCACTGGCTCGGTGTTGGTCTAAATCCAAGTTTCTTCTCGTAAGCTTTGATCAATGACCTTTGAACAATTGACCCTTCATGTGTTCCTTTGAATTCACAAAATTCAGCGACAGAATACTCAACTTGTTCACTCGCATACAGTGCACAAGACGATATAAGCAGTAGAGATGCGGCTACTTCTTTCATGGCAGACTCCTTAGATTTGGCAGATGTTAACTTTAACTTGCAGACTGAGGACTTACCTTTACTCATACTTATAAGCGAGTGATCAGTTTTCATTCCTCAGGATTCAGTATGAGCCTCTATTTGAGTAACGTCATTTGATAGCTGTAAGCAGTTGTAACCAAAGCAGGCGATAGACATCTTTGGTAACTCTCATCTAATTATCGTAATAAAAACTCGATGAAAGTGTTTCAGTTTTTACACATTAATTAGTTGAAAGGTTTGTCAGTGTCGTTTTTGAATATCTGGCATTAGCCTTGCTTTGGGTTAGCAGTTTGCTTTAAGAATTCACCGCAGTAGTTTTTATCTCCTTGCCACTGTAAATTGAGAACATTGTGTTTTTCAGAGTCTGTGGTAGCTCTGAGTTGGCAAGTATCCGGTTCAGAGGACAGTGGAAAGGAAACACCAATACCGAAAAAAGAGCCGCGACCACCCGTTCCTGAACCAATTGATACACGAGACTGACTGCCGTCATCTTCTTGCTTGTTCCATTCGACGAATTGCTGGCCGTTTGCCTCAAATTGCCGATTAGGGACTCCCCATAGGGCAATTAACTGCTGTAGGGTAAGTCCATTGAATTGGGAAAGCTGTTGATCAACGTCCTGTTTAGAGTAAGTTGCACAGGCGGTGAGGTAGGAGAACACTCCACACACGAGAAGATTTTTAAATATTTTCATAGTTTTACCTCTTATTCTCTTGACCCACTGTCGCAACAGGATGGCTTTTTGTACAATAGCGCCTTTTCGCATTTATTAAAAGTGACTGGTTAGCCGTTTTATGATTGAAGTCAATGCATTACGAGAGAAGATAAAAGAATTGGGTGCTCGCAACGACGAGCTTAGGGGGTACCTTTGACTTCGAAACTAAATACGAAAGGTTGGTCGAAGTAGAGCGAGAGCTGGAAGACCCCGAAGTTTGGAATGAACCCGACAAGGCGCAAGCTTTGGGTAAAGAAAGAGCTTCCCTGGAGTTAGTGGTTAATACTTTTAATAACTTGAAGCAGGGGTTGACCGATTGTGCCGATTTACTTGAACTCGCGCTTGAGGAGGACGATGAAGAAAGTCTAACCGAAGTTGAAGGCGAGCTAGGTGATCTGGAAAAGCAGCTCGAAACCCTGGAATTTCGACGGATGTTTGCGGGACCTAATGACGCGGCGGACTGCTATGTGGACATACAGGCGGGTTCTGGAGGCACCGAAGCTCAGGACTGGGCCAATATGCTGCTGCGTATGTATTTACGCTGGGGTGAGGCCAAAGGCTTTAAAACCGAGTTGATGGAGGTTTCTGAAGGAGAGGTGGCTGGAATTAAAAGTGCTACCATCAAGTTCAGTGGGGAATACGCCTATGGCTGGTTGCGCACTGAGACTGGAGTTCATCGACTGGTACGTAAATCGCCATTTGATTCAGGTAATCGTCGCCACACATCGTTTGCGTCGGCGTTTGTGTACCCGGAAATCGAAGAAGACATTGAAATCGATATTAATCCTGCGGACTTACGCATCGACACCTATCGGGCCAGTGGCGCGGGTGGTCAGCACGTTAACAAAACCGACTCTGCGGTTCGAATTACCCACTTACCCACCAATACGGTGGTTCAATGTCAAAATGACCGTTCGCAGCACAAAAACAAAGATCAGGCCATGAAGCTGTTAAAAGCTAAGCTTTATGAGCTCGAAATGATGAAGCAGAACGAAGAAAAGCAGGCACTGGAAGAAACCAAGTCGGATATCGGCTGGGGCAGCCAAATACGTTCTTATGTATTGGACGATGCCAGAATCAAGGATTTGCGGACAGGAGTTGAAAATCGCAACACCCAGGCTGTTCTGGATGGCGATTTAGATCGTTTTATAGAGGCAAGCCTGAAGGCTGGACTTTAACTACTACCTAATTGAGAAATACGATGACCGATCAGATCCAACAAGATGAAAATAAATTAATTGCCGAGCGACGCAGCAAACTGGAAAACATTCGAAAGAATTGCAAAGCAAACGGCCACCCAAATGATTTCCATCGCGAGCATTATGCCGGTGATTTACAAGTGGAGTTTGAGGCTACCTCAAAAGAAGAGCTGGCTGAACTGAATAAGGAGGTGAGCGTTGCAGGTCGCTTAATGGCGAAGCGAGGCCCATTTTTTGTATTACAGGACATGAAAGGGCAAATTCAAGCTTATGCCAGTAAAGAGGTTCAGAAAGACATCAAAGAACGCTGGGGTGAGCTGGATATTGGTGACATCATCGGAGTGAAAGGCTCGCTTAAACGCTCCGGTAAAGGTGATTTATTTGTTGGTATGGATGAGTACCAGCTTCTAACTAAGTCTTTACGTCCGTTGCCCGACAAATTTGCTGGCCTTAAGGATCAAGAATTGAAATACCGTCAGCGCTATGTAGATTTGATCACGAATAATAAAACGCGCGAAAACTTCCTGATCCGCAGTAAAGTGGTGGACGGCATTCGCAAGTTTCTTATTGAGCGCGACTACCTCGAAGTTGAAACGCCCATGCTTCAGGTGATCCCGGGTGGCGCTACTGCCAAGCCGTTTGTGACCCATCATAATGCGATGGACATTGATATGTACCTGCGCATTGCACCAGAGCTTTATTTGAAACGTCTGGTTGTTGGCGGATTCGAGCGAGTGTTTGAAATTAATCGCAACTTCCGTAATGAAGGCCTTTCAACTCGTCATAATCCAGAGTTCACCATGTTGGAGTTTTATCAGGCTTATGCGGACTATCACGATCTGATGAATTTAACCGAGGATATGCTTCGTACATTGGCTCAAGACATCTTAGGCACGACTACCATTATTAACACGGTAAAAGATGACGAAGGTAATGTGACCGAAACCATTGAGTATGATTTTGGCCAGCCATTCACTCGCATGAGCATGGTTGAAGCCATTCTTAAATACAATCCAGACTTTGATAAAACTGTGTTTGAAAATGCAGAGCAAAACCTGGAGCAACTCATTGCCTACGCTAAACAGGTGGGTGTAAAAATTCCTGAAGGTAACGTTTGGGGCGCGGGTAAATATCTTACCGAGATTTTTGAAGCTACCGCTGAACATATGCTTATCCAGCCAACATTTATTACTGAGTATCCGTGGGAAGTATCACCGCTGGCGCGTCGTAATGATGACAATCCCTTTGTTACCGACAGGTTTGAGTTCTTTGTTGGTGGTCGTGAATTAGCGAATGGGTTCTCAGAGTTGAATGATGCCGAAGATCAGGCTGCTCGCTTCCGCAAACAGGTAGAAGAGAAAGAGTCGGGTGATGACGAGGCTATGCATTATGACGACGATTATGTCCGTGCTCTTGAGTTTGGTCTGCCGCCGACGGCTGGTGAAGGTATCGGGATCGACCGTTTGGTTATGTTATTTACTGACTCACCAACCATTAAAGATGTGATTTTATTTCCGCATATGCGACCACTCGCGTAAAGTAGTTTTAACAAGGGGAGTCGACCACTCCCCTTTAAAAGGTGTATACAATGTCATTTGTTACTCGTACCAATTGGGTCATCATATTATTTACTAGCCTCGCAATTTTGGGTTATTGGCAATTAGGGATCGGACCCAACCATTTAGTCTGGATGGATCTGGTGACTTTTGGTGGAGTCATTGCGTTGCAGGCTGCCTTGCTTTTCAAGTTACGCAGTTTATATGGATTTTCTCTGGTACTGCTTTATACCCTTGCCTTAATTCAAGGCTTAAAGATTATGCTGTCTTTAGGTTCTTTAGATTCACTATTAGCGGTTGTTTCTCTAATTATTCATATTTTCCTCATATTCTATTTTATCGGCGTACGCGGCTATTTACGGTCAAACCGAGGTCGAGTAGCCATGGGCTTTTCTCCAGACGCTGATAGCAGCCAGTAGTTTTATTTATATTTCAAAGTGTTAGCTGATATAACAAGTAATTACTTTATGCTTTCTACTGGGTTCTCTTCGCTGCCGGTGCATTTGGACCGAAATTACTAAGCAAAACATCTCAAATATCGTACACTTTAATTAGATGGAGTTGAGATAAACCTTAATTGGCGACGCTGCCAATGCGAGGAATAACCAGGGGCAGCAAGTGTACGACTTGATTATCGCCACCAATTCATTGATATTACAGCACCGGCTTCAGGCTATTTGTCCGGAGATATGTTCTTGCTTTTTACTCGCTGATGACCAACCCATTCCTCCCTCGACCGCTGCAGTCTTTATCGATAGTGAACAAAACTATACACCAGGTTTTTCACTGTCCCATTACAGCGGACTAATTTTCACTTCCCAAGCCGAAGAGTACAGTGACGGTACTTTTCATTTGACGTTTTCGGCCAATGAATGGAAACAATTGTTTAGGTTGGTAAGGAAATTTGCGGAACAAAGTAGCCAATTACGTCAGCAGCAACAGTTAAATCATGAGATGACTCAAATTGGAATTGCTTTGTCTTCAGAAAAAGAATTATCCAAACTATTGTCCATGATCCTTGAAGAGGGGCGAAGTCTTGCTCATTGTGAAGCTGCATCTTTATACCTGGTTGACCGCAGCGACAAAGATAATCCTTTTTTGAAATTTATGTTATTTCAAAATGAACGTTTAGATGTACCTTTCGAAGAAAAAACATTTCCGCTTAATCATAATTCCATGACCGGATATGTCGCACTAACCAATCAGGTTTTGAACATTCCGGACGTGTATCAAATCGACGAAGCATCCCCTTATATTTTTGATGATTCCTTTGATCGTCAATATAGTTATCGAACTCGTGAAGTTTTGACCATTCCTATGCGAAATCATCGTGATGAAACCATAGGGGTTCTACAGTTTTTAAACCGTAAAGAAGAACAGTTTCAGGGCAAAGCCTTTGAAGTTGGTATTTGTGATTTGTTGATGGCTCTGGCCAGTCAGTCTGCGGTTGCTATTGATAACAGTTTGTTGATCGAAAATATTCGTGATTTATTTGAAGGCTTTGTCTCAGCTTCCGTCACCGCAATTGAAGCTCGAGATCCGATCACCAGTGGACATTCATTTCGAGTCGCGGACTACAGTTGCTTGCTGGCAGAAAAGCTTTCTATGCATCCTGGCTTGAAAGCTCAGCAGCTTACCGGATCAGAAATGAGAGAGCTACGATACGCTGCTTTGTTGCATGACTTTGGCAAGGTGGGAGTGCGTGAGAATGTGTTGCAGAAAGCGAAAAAACTCAATCCAATGGAGCTTGAGCTTGTTAGAGCACGTATACACTGGTTTAAAGAAAAACTTAGAGCAGATTTTTATCAGGCTGCTTTAGAGTACGAAAAAGACAAAAGTTTTAAAAACCAAGAGCAATATGAAGATCAACTGAACCGGCATGAACAACAACTTGCACAGCTGGAAGTTTATCTGGACATTGTTGAAGAGGCCAATGAACCCAGCGTGTTACCAAAAGATCACCTGGAAAAACTTGAAACCTTAAAGTCACTATCATTTGAAGTTAATTCAGGCTTCAACCCTTTGATAACTGAACAGGAGTTTCTCGCGCTTTCAGTAACCAAAGGAAGTTTGACTCCTAAAGAAAGAAGTGAAATTCAGTCGCATGTAAATCATACTTTCGAGTTTTTAAAACGCATACCCTGGACACAGGACTTACAAAATATTCCGATAATTGCCAGTGCCCATCACGAAAAGCTGGATGGAAGCGGCTATCCGTTTGGATTAACTGCCGAAGATATTCCTATTCAAACGCGCATGATGACCATCGCCGATATTTACGATGCACTCACTGCCGCCGACCGGCCGTATAAACCTGCACTTCCTCATGAAAAAGCGTTGAGTATTTTGATAGATGAAGCAGAGCTAGGTAAGCTAGACCGACAACTGGTGAGTTTATTTATTGATTCTAAAGCTTACCTTTTAGAGCAGAAGTCATGATGATATGAAATTAAACTGTATGCTTTTGAGATTATTAAAATAATAAGCGAGGGACATTTGCAGAAAAGTTATATTAAACACGGGCTACTTACTTTTAGCTTAACAGCATTTTTTATGGTACTGGCCTACAGTCAAGTTGCGGTATCGATAAATAACCTATGGAATGATCATCTGGTCAGTATGCTGGCTTTGAGGTATCAACCCAGCTCCGACATTTTGATCATCGATATTGATGATCAAAGCCTGCGTGAAATGGAATCTTTTGCTGGAAAATGGCCCTGGCCTCGTAGCATTCATGGCTTTTTACTGGAAGGATTAAAAAACTATTCAACAAAAGCTATTGTATTTGACATTTTATTTGCTGAGAAAGATGTGTTTCGTCCAGAAGCAGATGAATTCTTTAATGAAATGATTACTCAAACTCCAAACGTTTATCTAGCAGGTGCCTTAGCAGCCGGCGAGCAAGTTCAACCTGTGGTTTTGCAGGACTATGCGAGTTATCTTAATTTGGCTTCGGGTGATCATGTAACGCCAGATGCAACCGCGCGTTTAACCCTGCCCTGGGTGGTCCCAAGAGAGCAATGGCGAGTGGGTAGTATTGCCTTTCAACTCGAAGCTGATGGAATTGGTCGGAGTTATTCGGTACGCAATGAACTAAGTGGCTGGTATTGGCTTAGCCTACCGGCTCTGGTAGCGAAGGACCTGGGCCATCAACTCCCGGACCAGAACGATATTCGGTTGCGCTGGCTTGGCGCTGATTTAATGCCGTTTAATAACATTAGCTACAGTCAATTGTTTGACCACTTATCGCATCCCGAAGCTGATCACTATGGTGATTTATTTAAAAATAAAATTGTTATTATAGGCAGTACTGCAACCGGCTTACACGATACCAGACCGACACCTGTCGCAACCAACTATCCTGCAGTGTCAATTCTGGCAACCGCTTTAGATAATCTGCTTCAGGACCGTTATTATCGAGCTCTTCCTAATATATGGATGCTAATACCTACCTTAGTACTTTTGTTATTTTTTACCACATGGGCGACCACTGCAAAAATTTATCGAACTTTATTCATCTGGTGTTGGCCAATCTGTATTTTAATTGCAATGATACTCTTTGTTGGCGCCTATCAGGGAGCAAAGCAGGGAGTTTTATCCAATGTTGCTTATCCGGTATTTGCTGCAAGTGCGGCATTATTAATCATTACATTAATTCGTGGTCTCGGGGAATACTTTCAACGGCAAAAATTAATTGGAATTTTCAGCCGTTTTATTGATCCTCGGATTGTTAATCAACTGATTGACGAACAACAACTAGAAATATCGACACGTAGTAAATCCTGTCAAATTACAGTATTGTTTTCGGATATTCGAGGTTTTACCACTCTTTCGGAGCAACACTCTGCAACGGAGATCGTCACTCTTTTAAACCAGTATTTTTCCGCTCAGGTGGAAACTATTTTTAAATATGGTGGAACTTTGGATAAGTTTATTGGTGATGCCATTATGGCTTTTTGGGGGGCGCCAATTGACGATGAGCAGCAGGCTGACAATGCAATACTCGCAGCTAAAGAAATGACGGAAAACTTGGAAGCTTTTCGATCTCAATTACCCGAGTCCATGCGACATTTTGATGTGGGTATTGGACTTCATACCGGAGAGGCGGTTGTCGGTATGATTGGATCAGAAAAGCGTTACGACTACACGGCAATTGGAGACACCGTTAATTTAGCCAGCAGAATTGAAGGCTTAACCAAAGATCGCGCCCGTATACTGGTATCGGAAGATTGTAAAAATGCCTGTCAAAAAACCTTTGACTGGGTTGAGATGGGATCGTTTCAGGTGAAAGGCCGGGAAAAACCTGTGATCACCTACTGTCTGGAGGGAAGTCAACTATGAAGTTCTTCAAAATATTAATGCAGCGATTGGTATCAATTGTCCCACTCTGTCTCATTGGGTTAGTGCTTGCAGATACGCCAGCCACAATTACACAGCCGACGGATTTATTGAAAAAGCCTCAGGCGAATTCAGCGGTTGTTACGAAACTGAAAAAATCTCAATCAGTGTCAGTGACAACTCGTGAAGGCGGCTGGTATCAAGTGATGGTAGAAGGCAACGTGGGATGGATTAAAATGTTTTTTCTACGATTTAACCCAGAAAGTAAAAGTGAATCTCGAAGCGGCGTGGGTGCTTTACTGAGCTCGACACGTAAGCCTCACAGTGAAGTCGCATTAACCACAGGTGTTCGCGGTATAAATGAAAAAATGCTTAAAAACGCGAAACCGGACTTTGTTGGATTAAATACCATGAGTCAGTTTCGAAGCGATGCGAACTCCGTCAAAAGATTTGCTCAGGAAGGGAAGTTAAAGTCGCGTAAAGTGAAGTACATCGAGCGCAAGGAGTAAGGACATGAATACTAATAAAGTAATCATTACAACGACAGTTTTAAGTTTTCTTTTGCTATCCGCCTGTAAGGGATTAATGATTCAGGGAGTTAATGTTGGCAAAATTGTCGATGTTGGCAGTAAAGTTTTATCCAGTGATGACATTAAAGAAGAAGATGAAGTTGTTATGGGCAGTCAAATGGCTGCAATCATATTAGGTAGCGCGCCTTTGCATGGCGACAAAACGTTACAGTCCTATGTAAACAGTGTGGGTCGTTGGGTGGCATTACAGTCGGAACGCTCAAAGCTAAATTGGCATTTTGCAGTCGTCGATACTGACGCTATTAATGCGTTCGCGATGCCTGGAGGCTTTGTTATTGTCACTTCCGGTATGCTGGACCTACTTTCCAGCGAAGCTGAACTGGCGGCAGTGCTTGCACACGAAATAGCTCACGTTAATGATAGACATTACCTAAAAGCAATGGAGAAAACTCAGAGTTTATCATTGGTGGGGGATATTGCCGGTATTGCAGGCGATGTATATCAGGCAAAAAAAGGCAGTGCAGTTAATGAGAACTTTTCCCGTAATCGAGCGGTTGCGGAAAAGTTGATTAATACAACCGCCGATCTCTACTCAAAAGGTTTGGAGCGCGGAGATGAGCTTGAAGCCGATTCGCATGCGATTACCTTATTGGCAAGAGCCGGATACGACCCTTATGCCATGGGTCATGTCCTTCAAAAGTTAGCCATGTTAAGTGCCGATGATTCTGCGTTACAGATGTTATTTAATTCGCATCCATCTCCGGATGATAGACTGCAATCTGCTGTAGCAACTTATGATCGTTTATCGATAACTTCCGGTCAGTCAGTAATGCGGCGCTTTGACAACGTCATGGCGCAGGTTAAGCGTAATTAATGTCAATCATTGTTATAAGGTTAAAGAATAGCCCACGGTTGTGGGCTGTTACTAGGATAAATTTAAAATATTACTTCTGTGAACACTTAGCAGGTAACTTGAGTGCTTTATCGACCACCTCAAATACTTTATCGTAGCCTCCCGCTGAAGATACGCTGACCTGATACTGATAATTAACAAGAACCGCTGGTACTCCGGTGATCTTATATTTCAACATCAGATTGTAGTCTTGCTCCAAACGGTTTCTTAGCATTTGTTCGTTTTGTAAAGTTTCGCGTGCTTTCTGCTCATCGACGCCAGCTTCAACAAACATTTTTACCACACCTTCGAAGTCTTGAAAGGCTATTTTGTTCTCATGAATCGTCGCAAATAATTGTGGTTTAATTTTGTCTAACACACCCAGTTCATCTGCCGAGTGGTGAATAACCACAAAGGGAAAAAACTCTTTACGTCCCAGATCAGTCGGCATGGAAACGAAACGCACGTCTTCGCTTAACGTTTCTTTCCATTTTTCAAGAGGTTCTTCCAGCTTGTAGCAGTGAGGGCATTGATAAGCGAAAAACTCGATTACCGTAGGTTGATCACAGCTATCCTGAGGTTCGATTTCTATATAGCCAGTTTCAGTAGCTTGATGTGCATGTTCGGCATGGTCGTG
>JBFHVL010000117.1:0-10463 GCA_041589565.1 Kangiellaceae bacterium
AATATAGATATCGGCTTCACCCAAAGGATCCGCTTCTGTGCCACCGTCTTCTTCAAAGACATCGTCGGAATCCAAATCACCCAGTAGATCGTCTCCTACGTCGGGCATATCGATGCTTTCTTCAGTGTCGAAACTTGAGCCTTGAGCGGAAATAACTAAGTCATCCTGAAACTCTTCATCGGACATACGTTGACGCATTCTCCAAAACACCAGGAAAGCGCCAAGCAATACGACAACTAGACCAAGTGCGCCGTACATATACAAAGGATCGTCAAACAGCGAGCTCGATTGCGGAGGACTTGAAGTACTCAAAGAGCTCGATGGGCGTTCATTGGTTTGCTGAGAAACTGGTGAGGGACTAGTAGAATCTGAAGTGCCGGTAGGATTGGCGTTATCAGCGATCGATGAGCTACTCTGACTTGAAGTATCATCGGTTGCATCGTCACCCGTTTGGACTCTATTGTTCTGCGAGTCACTAGTATTCAGCGCTGTATCGCTCTGGTCTGAACTTAATTCAGATGAGCTTGCTTCTGATGTTTCGCTGTCAAGATCATCAGTCGTGGTTTCATCGTCTGCAAAGACGCGATCTCGATTGGCCAGGGCCGCTGCTGCCGTAGACTCAACATCAACTGCACTACTTTTCTGTTCAAGCTGAGTTAATGCTTCTTGTAACTTACGTCTTAACTCTTCATTTTCGGCTTCTAAGGTTGCTGCGGCTTCTTTCGTACGAACTAACTCATTGCGTAACGTCGATACCTGCTGAGTGGAGCCGGTACCAGAGCCTGAGCTAGTGCCTTCGCCATCCTCAGGTGCAGCAAGACGTAACCGATCTTCGCCACGAACCACGTTACGACTGGATGTTGTGCGTCCAGAGGTATCTAAAATGGTATCGCGTTGATTACCCCGAGTGCGAGCAACCATATCCTGTAAAGCCGCTCGGTGAGGTATTGACGCGATCTCAGATCCGCCAGGGACCGTTAAAACGGCCCCTTTCTTTAATAAGTTGATATCCTTATTTACAAACGCTTGAGGGTTCGCTCGATAGAGCGCCACCAATGTTTGATGAATGGTGGCCCCCGAAGGTCGAACCTTGGTGGCAATTCGCCACAGCGTCTCCGCCTCCCCGACTGGTCCGTAGGACTCTCCCGAAAACACCGGGGTATCTGATGGAGAACTCGTAGTTTCAGGTTGATAGGCTCTAGTGGTTTGAGTGGGCCTCGCCTGAACTTGCGCTGGAGCCGAAGTAGCTTGATCGACCGTTGATGCTTTATTTTCTGCAAAAATGGGAGGGTCGAGGAGTAATGTGTACTCTCTTAACATACGGCCTTTTGGCCAATTCAATTCCACCAGAAAGTTTAAGAAAGGCTCTTTAACCGGCTGACGTGTAGTCACCTCAATTTTGAGCGTATCGTTTGGACCCTTGATAGTTTTGAAACGAATATTCTTCAAGTAACCAAAATAGTCGATACCTGCTTTTTCAAATTCTGTCATGCTGGCAAGAGAGGCAGCGACTTCAAACTCTGACATTCCCTCGGGTGAAAATAGTTCAATTTCAGCTTTCAAAGGCTGATTGAGACCCGATTTTAGCTTTATTTCACCTAATCCGAGAGCTCTTACCCCTAGGGAAAAAGTCACCAGGACAGTAACCAATACCAGGCTAAGTTTGCGAAACATAAAAAGTTCCCTTTAGTTACTGGCTCTTACTCAGAAACCCGTTTAAACGTTGTTAGTTAGATAATTATCTTAAGATTATTCTTTATAATATCGCAGTAACTATAGCAAATACATTGGATTTTTTGGAATTATTTTTTCAGCTCACTCACAAGTCTTTGAACTTGGTCGCAAAAATAACCAATTTAAAAACAGTGCTAAAAACAAACAGTTAGCGTAAAGTTTTCAGGAAATAGCTTAAAAAAAAGCCATTTCCTGAAGAAAACCAATGAGTTACAAGTATTTTTCTACCAGGAGTTCAGCTATTTGCACACTGTTAAGCGCAGCTCCTTTTCGAACATTGTCGGATACTACCCATAAATTTAATCCCTTTGAGTGGCTAATATCCTGTCGAATGCGGCTTACCCAAACCGCATCTTTACCGGTGCCTTGTAGAACCGGAGTGGCGTAACCGTTGGTAGAAGTGTCATCTAAAACCTCCACTCCTGGAGCTTTTTGCAGTAATGCTCGTGCATCTGAGGCAGATATAGGCTCGCGAGTTTCGATATGCACGGCTTCCGAATGGCCATAGAATACTGGCACGCGCACTGCCGTAGGATTCACCTTTATGTTGACATCGCCCATGATTTTCTGGGTTTCCCACACCATTTTCATCTCTTCACGGGTGTAACCATTGTCCTGAAAAGTGTCGATATGGGGTAAAACATTAAACGCAATTTGCCAAGGATAAACTTTGGTAGTCGCTTCCTTACCATTGAGCAATTGAGCTGTTTGTCGAGCAAGCTCATCGACCGCCTCTTTGCCGGAGCCAGACACGGCTTGATAAGTTGCCACATTGATACGCTCAATTCCGACTGCATCATAAATGGGCTTCAAAGCCACCAGCATTTGAATGGTTGAGCAGTTAGGGTTGGCGATGATGCCCGTTTCTTTATATTGCGCAACTGCATCTGGATTAACTTCTGGCACGACCAGCGGTACGTTGTCCTGATAACGAAATTCAGACGTGTTATCGATCACAATACAACCGGCGGCAGCAGCTTTTGGAGCATAATCTTTACTGATACTACCACCAGCTGAAAAAAGTCCAATTTGAACTTTGCTAAAATCAAAGTCGGCAAGGTTTTCAACGCGAATGGTTTTGTCTTTAAAGCTTAACTTCTCACCGGCCGATCGTTCACTGGCCAGCAGGTACAATTCATTCACTGGAAAATTGCGCTGTTCCAGAATTTCACGCATTGCTTCACCGACAGCCCCGGTGGCACCGACAATGGCTACATTAAACTTTTTTTGCGACACCTTCAGTAACTCCCATAAATTAGTTGGGCGCTATTGTACTGAGGGCTAAATTGAAAGGGAAATAATTAAAACTAATGGACAGCAGCCGTGTTTAACATTTGCTGCAATAACTCGGCTTCGCCACGGGAGATGTGACAGGTTTCGATTACTTCATTAATGGAGACACCTTTAAGTAATAATTTACTGGCCTGCTCAATACTGCTATCACTGGCAGTCGATTGCTGCAGCTCAATCTGGTGCTGCTCTAAGTGTGAAAGGTTATTTTTCACCTGAAAAAGTTTGCGCCCTAGTCCCAAGCTTCCGCTGATAATCGCCTGTTGTTCGCTTTTCATTTGCTCAAGCTTTTGCTGTTGGCGATTAACTCGACCTTTTAAACGAAAATAGGCCAATACCAAAACCACCTGACTAACCATCAAGGCAATCATCAGTATTTCTGTTATTGAACCTATTTGCATCGTTTTAACCTGACCACAATATCAATAATCGAGATAATCGAGCTCTTGCCACTCTTCTTCGTCAAGCAGCTTGTTTAAATCGACCAAAATTAATAATTCGCCCTCTCGATGAGTGACGCCCTGAATAAACTTGGCACTTTCTTCGTTGCCCACATTTGGCGCAATTTCAATTTCTGACGCACGTAAATACACGACCTCAGCAACACTATCGACCAAAATCCCGATGACCTGTTGGTTAGCTTCAATAATCACGATACGAGTGGAATCGGTCACCTCTATAGGAGGAAGGCCAAATCGTTGACAGGTATCAATGACTGTGACGACGTTACCGCGCAAATTGATAATGCCGAGTACATAATTAGGCGCGCCAGGAACCGGTGCTATTTCGGTGTAACGAAGCACCTCCTGAACTTGCATAACATTGACGCCATAAGTTTCGCTGGCTAGACGAAAGGTTACCCACTGTAATATTTCGTCATCTTCACCGGATTGGGCTGCTTTATTTTTAAAAGCCTCGTTGCTCATATCTCTCCCGCCATACGAGTTGAGTCAGAATATTGACGCACACTAATAGATTTGCGATGAATAAAAGGTACCACGCAAAAAGTGTTCCAAATAAGACAAACAAGAGCTACACCTCCTGCCCGCTTTCTTTAAATAATAGACGTTTTTTCAGAAAACTAGAGAAATCAACGATTTTTTTGCTTTTGCCCACTGCGGTACAGCGAATTAATCAGAGAATCAACTTCGAGCAATGCGCACATAAACTGCACCACCATTCCGGCAAACCACTCCTTGCGCGTTCCTTTTTGTGCCCATCGAATATCGTCAATACTCAGTGTTTTAGCCTCACGTACATGAGTACAGGCTAACGCCCAGCGAGTATCATCCAATAAAATAGCGTATTTATAGTCCAATTGGTCCTTAATCTCATCGTACTTTTCCGGCATGATGTATTTTGCCGTATCTACTAGCATAATATTACCGTGCTCCGAAGGGATTAGCCCTTTAAACCAGTCCGGAGTTCCAAAAATCGGAGTGATGTCCTCCTCGGAATAGGCATGGATTCCGCCCAGCTTCACCAAAGGAACCGCTAAGGGGAGTTTACCGACATCAAAAATCAGTGTTTGAAACGCATCACCCAACATTTCACGAGCACGCGTCACTTCACGGGTAACATCTTCATTGAGCAGTTCATGATTGCCTACGATTGGCTGCTCGTTGTCAGAAGCCTGCTCATCGGTCGGCAAATCAATCACAACTTTCGGCTTTACCTCGTAAGTCGTAGGAGGTTTCAACTCAGCCTTTTCCACGTGTGGTTTGGGCTTTGTTTTTAGCTCAGTTTGGTTTCCAACTTCTGGAGCCATTTTTAGTGCAGCTGGAATTTTCGCCAGGAGACTTTGCACCTGCTCGAGACGAGGGTCAATTTCTGGCGGATGTTCGAGAAATTCATCAGGTAAGGGAGCTACACGAAACTCTGGACGAATGCTGGGTTCAGCATCGGTTGTTTTTTTAGCGTGGGTAATCGGCTTTTTGACCGAGGTTGCATTATTCGTGACAAAATGCTCTGAGCTTTTCTTTTCTTCTTTATAAGTTTTCGGTTGCTCAATCTCGCTGGTTGTCGCAGTTTTTTGCTGGTCAGAAGTTTGAGCACCACGGTCTTCCTGTTCGGCGGAAGACAGCATGCTACTGATATAATCTTCCAGTAACTGGTTTTCTTTGGATTTAGGGTGTGGCTTTTTCATTAGATTAAGCCACCTGTGCAGATGATTCGTTCGATTTTAACGATTCGAGCAGTTTACGGTAGGCATATACACCGCGACTATCAGGATATGCCAGATGAGGCACCTGATGCGCTTTGCTGGCATCACGAAACTTGGTGTCAACGGGAATCACTTTGGGCCATAAGTGAATACCAAACTCATCTCGCATATTACGTAGAGTTGCAATTGAGGCCTTAGTGCGCCGATCAAACATGGTGGGAACGATGGTGTACCGAATACTGTGCTTCTGAGCCTTGGTCACCATATTAATGGTGTGCATCATTCTCTCCAGCCCTTTAAGAGCCAGATACTCAGTTTGCACTGGAATCACCAACTGCTCACAAGCGGCCAGAGCATTAACCAGTAACACACCTAAAACCGGTGGGCAGTCGAGCAACATATAATCGAACTCTGCCGCCATAAAATGTTTTAACTTTTTAACGATTAACCCCATGCCCGGACGGGTACTGAATTTACGATCCAAAGTTGCCAAGGCAATCGAAGACGGGATTAACTTTAATGTCTCCATTGAGGTTGAAAGGAATAAAGAGTCGGGAACTTCAGCTCGACTGGTGGGATCGGTTTCAAAAACATCGAATAAAGAAGTTTCGAGTGCATCAGGATCGTAGCCAAAATAACTGGTGAGCGAGGCATGAGGATCACAGTCCACCATCAATACACGAGCGCCCTGCTCGGCGAGCAGTCCACTTAAAGTTGCAACGGAAGTTGTCTTTCCGACGCCACCTTTTTGATTTGCAATGGTCCAAACTTTCAATCAAATACCTACTTAAATCGTCTTTCAAAGAGCCAGTGGCTATCGATCGCAGTACTCTGTTTCTCGATGACCTGGGATTAAAGGGCTTACTTGTCGTCCTCTTGTTTGCCTTTTTCAGGCAATTTTTTGCCTCTGATCAGAAGCCCTCCGTTGGGCAGCCTGACAATTTCATACTTTGGCTCTGACATTTCTTCGTTCACAACGGGCTCTTGCTCTGGTACCTCAGCGTTACTCTCCTGAGACGGGGTGTCTATCAACTCCTCCCCCTTACTTTCAGTACTCTCCGCCAACTTGTAGCGAGAAATCGCCACGGTGACTCGCCGATTTTTAGCCCGGCCTTCCGTCGTATCATTGGTAGCAATAGGCTGAAACTCACCCTGCCCCTGGGCCGATAAGCGTTCAGGCACTATATTCATCGACTGCAACAAACGTACCACCGATACCGCACGTGCGGCGCTCAACTCCCAGTTCGACCGAAATCGAATTGTTTCTATGGGAATATTATCGGTATGACCTCGAACGGTAATGAGATGCTGATTGTCTTTGAGCGTTTCGGCGATTTCGCCCAACACTAATGAGGCATTGGAGGCCAGCCGATCGCTCCCGCTTTCAAACAACAGCGCACTCCGCAAGTCAACTTCTAACCAATCACGGGTTTTCTTGAGCGTAACCAGATCCTTGTTAATTAAATCATCAAGTTGCGAGCTGAGTTGCTCCTCAATTCGCTCGAATTCTTTTGGGGTTGCATAATTCTCAGCCACTTCCATTTCCTGTGGCTCGTTACTGCTGGCGTCTATGGAGTTTGGCTTTCCGGGAAGCTCTATAGGATTAAGGCTATTTGATCCTGCTTTTCTTCCCGAGGCATCGAACGCAGTAAGTAACGATTCAGAGAGCACCCGATACTTACCTTCACTGACTTGAGAAATGGAATACATCACGACGAAAAAGGCAAATAACAAGGTGATAAAGTCGGCATAGGACACCAACCAGCGATCGGTTTTTTCGTCTTCGTCAATTTTACGAGGTCTTAACATGATGTATTCTTAATTCACAATGAAGCGACATTTTCTGGCTGATAGGTGTTTCTACCTGCGAATAATTGCCCTGAAAATTACCCAGCGAAGATTTAATGTTTTGGTAAGAAGCCTTGTAGGCGGCTTTCAATGACTTTCGGGTTTTCGCCTTCGGCAATTAATGCCAACCCTTCGATCATCATTTCTCGATATTGACTGATCGATTGCACCACCGACTTGAACTTGTTAGCCAGAGGCAAAAACAATAAGTTTGCAAAACCAACACCGTAAATAGTCGCCACAAACGCTGTGGCTATGCCATCACCTAGTTGTGATGGGTCCGATAAATTTCCCATCACCTGAATCAGCCCCAATACCGCACCAACAATCCCCATGGTAGGCGCGTAACTACCGAGTGCTTCATAAAACTTAACGGCTTTTAGGTCGTCACGTTCGGCAATTTCCAGCTCAACATACAAGGCATCTCGAATTTTCTCTGGCTCTACGCCATCAACTAACAAAGTCAGGCCTTTTCGTTCAAAAAAGCCACGCGTTGTCTCTATTTCATCTTCCAGCCCCAATAAGCCGGATTTACGCGCCGTAAAACTCCAGCTCACCAAGGTTTCAATGCCCTGTGCCAGATCCATTTTAGGCACAAACAAACTCCAGGAGACAATCGACAAAGCTCGCTTGAGCGTTGCTCCGTTGGTTTGAATCATCACTGCGCCCAGAGTACCACCAATAACGATAATAAAAGCCGGTAAATTAAGCAGCGACTCAATACTTCCGCCTTCAAGTAACTGCCCTCCAAAAATAGCGAAAAAGGCAAACAGAAGACCGACTATCGTTAAACTATCCATTCAATGACCTTGTTAAAGCATCCTAAGCAGTTGCTTTGCACAGTTATCCGGGTTTATTTCAAAGTCAGAAAAGCCCGCTGTTTTCACCGACATGGGCATTCCGTAAACAACACAGGATGCTTCATCCTGAGTCCACACCATGGAGCCCGACTGCTTTAAAATTCGAGCTCCTTCACGCCCATCGGCGCCCATTCCGGTAAGTACAATGGCCAAGACACCGTTACCATAGACTTTGGCCGCCGATGCGTAAGTTACATCAACGCAAGGGGCATATTGCAGGCGACTATCAGTATCACGAATACGTAGTCGGGCCTGGCCACTGCTACCTTCTATAATCATTTGCTTGCCACCAGGTGCTATGTAAACATGCCCGGGAAGCAGTCGATCATTATCAGTCGCTTCTTTAACATTTAAACTGGCCAAACTGTTAATACGCTGGGCAAATGCTCCGGTAAATGTTCCTGGCATGTGCTGGGTAATGGTAATTGGCAAAGGAAAATTTGCGGGCAACGAAGTGAGAATTTTTTGCAAAGCGACAGGCCCACCTGTGGAAGCACCAATTGCGACCAGATCAATTTGAGTGGATTTAGGTGTTGGTGGCTTGGTGGCAGCGGGCTTGGGTGTTAAAGTCACTGTTTTACGCTTGGTGCAACGTCCGAGCTGTTTGACTTTCTCTCGTAAACCTCGAGCAAGTTGCCCACTCGCCTGCGAGATCCCTTCGTAACTTTTCAGCATGAAATCTGCGGCACCGGCATCGAGCGCATCGAGAGTCAGTTTCGCACCTTCATAAGTAAGCGAAGACAGCATTAACGCTTTGGTTGGAGCAACCTTCATGATTTCTTTAAGCGCAGTAATGCCATCCATAACCGGCATTTCAACATCAAGGGTAATCACGTCGGGCTTGAGCTGTTGCGCTTTTTGGATAGCTTCCTGGCCATTATTTGCAACACCAACGACTTTGATTTCGGGATCGGAACTAAGGATCTGGGCCACTTGGCGACAGAAGAAGTTCGAGTCATCAACCACCAAAACCGTAATTGCCACTAGCTACTCCCCAACTGGTCAATCACGACCGCTTCGCGTAATGCTTAAGTAAGCTTGGAACATCTAGAATCAACGCGATACCGCCATCACTGGTGATGGTTGCTCCGGCCATTCCTGGAGTGCCCTGAAGCGATTTACCCAAAGGCTTGATCACCACTTCCTCTTGTCCGATAAGCGCATCAACGACAAATCCGACTTTGTGTGTGCCTACCTGAACAATAACCACGTGCCCTTCTTCGGGTCGACCTTTACTGGCTTGTCCGTATGGCAACAACCACTTATCCAGATAAAATAGAGGTAAGGCTTTATCGCGGACAATTACGGTTTCCTGTCCATCGACTACATTAGTGCGCCGTAAGTCGAGGTGAAAGATTTCACTCACACTGGCTAGCGGTAACGCAAACACTTGCTGCCCAATGGTCACCATTAGCGTAGGTAAAATCGCCAAGGTCAGAGGAACTTTAATTAAAATTTTCGTTCCCTGGCCCAGCTTGGAGTCGATCGTTAAACTACCGTTTAGCTGGGTAATTTTAGTTTTTACCACATCCATACCTACGCCTCGCCCGGAGACATCGGAAATTTCTTCTTTCGTGGAAAAACCCGCCATAAATATCAAATTAAAACATTCGGTATCGTTAAGGCGATCCGCCTGATCGGAGTCCATTAGTCCTTTTTCAACCGCTTTACGGCGCAAGGCATCTGGGTCCATACCTTTACCATCGTCTTCAATGGCTAACAGAATATGATCCCCTTCCTGTGCCGCTGACAACACAATTTTACCGGTTCGTGGTTTACCCGTCGCAACTCGTGCCTCTGGACTTTCCACACCATGATCGACAGAGTTTCGCACCAAATGCACCAAAGGATCGGCTAATGCTTCAACCAGGTTTTTATCCAAATCGGTTTCTTCACCAATAAGCTGTAGCGAAACTTCTTTCTTGAGACTTCGCGCCAAATCACGAACCACGCGAGGAAAGCGCCCAAACACTTTTTTAATGGGCTGCATTCGCGTTTTCATGACAGAGCCTTGAAGATCAGAAGTCACAACATCGAGAGTTGCTACCGCTTTATTAAGATCTTCGTCCTGATAGTTTTGCCCGAGCATTTTCAGACGGTTTCGAGCCAAAACAAGCTCGCCCACCATATTCATAATGTCGTCAAGTCGTGCGGTATCTACCCTTACCGTAGACTCTGCTGCGGCTACAGCTGATTTTGCTGGAGCAGCTGATTTAGCAGGTGCTTTGGCCGCCTGAGGTTTCACTTCAGCTTGGGGTGCACTACTGGTTGCTGGCTTAGCTTGTGGCTTGGGTTCAGGCTTAGGAGCTGGTTTAGCTGGAGTCTTAGGGCTGGCCGCAGGCTTGGCTGCGGGCTTGGCTGCCGGCTTAGGAGCGGGTTTGGCAGCTTCAGTAGCGCCATTTACCGGGCCATTACCGGAGCCGTGAATTTGATCCAGAAGTGCCTCAAACTCATCATCCGATATGGTATCAGGATCGGACGAGGATGGTGCTGGCGCTGGTGTAGGAGCCGCCTTGGGCTTAGGAGCTGTTCCTTTACCATGCAGTTCATCAAGAAGAGCTTCAAAT
>JBFHVL010000118.1:0-10416 GCA_041589565.1 Kangiellaceae bacterium
CCCCAGCTCTAGTCTTTCTCTATTTTTCATGCACTTTGAATACACTGAGAAATGATTGGCAATTGCTAAAAAACACAAAGCAAACATAAAAATCAAAATAGAATATTTTACCTTTTTTCTTTTCACTAAAAAAATATTACAAAGTGATATAGTTAAGAGGACCAAAATCGTAATGACAGTTTCAAGTGTTACATTTGAACAATCAATTTGATATATCACAATCAATTACCTTTTCCAGCGTTTAACTCGGTTGGCTCATACTTTGTTGGAGTAAAATAGTTCCAAGTACTAGTAATAGCATTTCCTACACCGTACATCGCTTGGCCCACTATACCCAAGTCGACCGAATAATTAAAAGTTGAGTCTGACTTCCCAGCATATGCCCAAGCATGGTTAACAGAAACGGGGCTCCCTTGGTAACCGAAGTCAGCATTAAGTGCAAGCCCTTCAATTCTTGAAATTCTCTTTCCGGGACCTCCAAGGAAGCTTTTACCTTCATGCAAATACCCACCTACATCACTTCCACCTATGTTAGGTCTCATATTAGTTATTGATTTAAGGGGCGCAGGTAAAGGTAGCTGTTCTTTTACTTTACCCACTAAGTCCACATTGAAATTAGTAGTTTCTTGCCAGCCAAAAGCTTGATCAGCACCAGATTTAACATCGTATGCTTTAATTAAACTAAGACTTAAACCGAGAGAATATTCTGAGGAGCTATCGATTCCTCCTTCAAACCCCTGGAACGCGAAGAAGACCTTTCCATTTGAATCAAAAGTAATGCTAGGAACATAATTTGCCTGAAATTTTGTGAACTGCCCTCCAATACTTCCACCAAGCTCTACCGAGTTTGTATCTCCTTCAAAATGAATTCTACCTTCAGTCACGACTTCGAGAACGCTCCCCATGAATCGAGACGATTTATCCATAGCCCACTTTAACGCTGGGTGCATAGACTCGAGTTCTTATTGCCTAGTTTTCCTGGCACCTTCTAGAAACATGGCATTTTCTTGCCACTGCGCCATTTCTTCTTCGCTGAACTTATAGGTGTTCTCATACATCCACCGATCACGTTCATTACGGTTGTTAATCACCGCAGCTTGACCTCGTCGGATGCCCTCTAAGAGCGCGTCTTCTACATTTGCTCTTGCAATAGAAGCCTGCCGGTTAGCAATATCAACAGCTTGAGCGGTTCCTTCCCTTGCCAACTGCTCCATCGCATTGGTCATGGCTTCATTTCGAACAGCCGCGGCCTGAGCCTGCTGATTAATTCTGGCATTAGTCGCAGCTTGCCCGGCTTGAGTAATACGACGACGAGTTTCGTCTAAAGAGTAATTAAACTTTTCAGAATATTCCGCTGCTAGCTCTTCGGTTATTGATTTAGACTATCACACCGTAGGCTGATAGCTATGATGTTAGGTGTCCAATTTGAAATGAATAGCGGTCAAAAAATTGTCCGTTTCTGAGAAGTTGTTAAAATGGATTTCTAGTGCTGAACGAAGTCTTCAACAAGATAGAAACAGAATCCGTATCTGTTCAAAGGCTAGCATTTTCAGCTCTCCTCAAGTTCCAAAAGAAATACTATCGACTCCCTATCTTAAAAAGTTAAAGATATTCAGGTTCTGCACTCGCACAAAACTGGCCTGCGCTGCCTCTAAAACCGTTGTTTGGCGAGTTAGCTCACTGGCGGCTTCTACCACATCCAAGTCTTTTAACTTCGATAATAATCCTTTGCTGGTGAAAATAAGCTGCTCGTTTGAGTCGCGTCCACTCTCAATGGCATTAAGACGTGTCCCTACTCTAGCTCTCACCTGGTCTATTTTCTCAAATGCATTATCAAAATTAGCCAGAGCTACGTCTAACTGCGTGGTATAAATGGCTCGGCCCTGAGGAGTATCAACAAAGTTATCCACCATGGCAATGGCATCTTTTAAAGTATTAAAAATACTTTGTCGACTGCTGGGGTCAACATAAAAATTATCACCCGCCGCAGGTGTTCCATCAACACTCACGGTGATTCCATTGAATGAAATGGTATCGCCTGATGCAAAAGGAGTGGGAGGAACAATAACCGCTGCCGAGTTAACGCCAACAACCTGATAGCTATTGGGTCCTAAAAACTGAATATCGTAAGGCTCTGCTAAAACCGCAGGTGGAGCTTGATAGCTACCAATAGTAATACTTCCTGTACCAGTATTCGTTGCATCAGCAGAGACTACAAACTTTTTATTTCCGTCAAATACATCTTCAAACACTTCAAAACCGGAATCGCTGACTCCCACCAAAGTACTGGTAGTAATACGAATACTCCGTTCGCCTTGATCCCCCTGATAGACAATATTACCTGAAGCATCTTGCACAAAGGGCTGTACTTTTGTTTTAAATCCGGAAAATAAATAGTCACCATTGGCACTTTGGGTGTTAGCGTATCCGACCATTTCATTGAGTCTTTCTTCAATTTCTATCTTAATGGCTTCCAGTTCATTTTGACCGTACACGCCGTTTCCTAAACCAACAAGCAATTCTTTAACTCGAAACAAAGTATTGGTCACACTGTTCAACACCCCCTCTTCAAGCTCATTAGCGCCTTTAGCGAGATCGATATTGCGGTTGTATTGCTCGAATAAAGAAATTTCAGTTTCAAGATTGAGTACGCTTGTAGCAGCAACGGGATCATCCGAAGGCGTAAGAAATCGTTTCTGCGTAGCCATTTTTAATTGTATTTCACGAAGCTCTGCCTGACGATTAATGATCTCACGCAGGCCAGATGTACTTAATTGATTCGAAGAAATTCTCATAATTCAACTCACTTCATCATCGAGTCGAGTCAATAATGGTTTGAAAAATCGTACGTGCAACCTGAATAACTTGTGCCGAGGCCTGATAAGCCTGTTCAAATTTAATCAGTTTGGCCGCTTCTTCATCCAGGTTAACTCCTGAAATAGATTCTCTGCGATCTTTCACCTGATTTAATAAACTTTCTGCAGCCTTTTCGTTTATTTTAGCTTCCTGCGTGCGAGTTCCAACATCACCCACCAGTCGACCAAAAGCTTGCTGAAAATTCGAAGTTCCATTATCCAGAGCATTCGCCTGCTGCAAGTCACCTAACAATAACATGTTTCGGTTATCCCCTACTCCGTTATTGTTATAGCTGACATTAAACGTATCGCCCGTCGCAGGTGCACCCGATAAAGTCACTTCGTAACCGTAGTTGAGTCCCGCTAATGCGAGCATGTTATTTTCTTGGTCAGGAACGAAGCCTCCCACAGGCCCTGTAATAACAGCTAAAGTATTAGCATCAACAACGTTAAACGTGGTTGGTGATGTAAACTCAAAAATAATTGGTGGATCCAGATCATTGGGCACGTTGGTAAATTGTGGTGTTGTGGTATCAGTCACGCTCACACCACTGATCGCGCCTGAGCCGGTATTACTTGACGACATTTGTGCGTTTACCGGCAAAGCAGCCGCAATATAATTAGGATTACTGATTTGCATCGAAATGTCCGCACCGAACGAACGGGTAGGAAACACACCAAAACGATCACCAGCAGCAGCCGCGCCGGAATTAATAACCACACTAAATCCTTCGGAAGGAATTGAAATAGTCGCAGGTACAGCGCCCGGAGGAGGAAAGCTCGCAACCACTCCCCCCGTAGATAAGTTAGTTAACACATAGTTACCAGCCTGAAAACGAAGATCGTAATTGGCATCATTAAGCAGACTGGTGTCGTCAATTTGAATTGCTATATCTGCTGTTCCTGTGTTACCAGAATCGTTAACCACACGGCGAGACATCAGCGCCGGATCGTTAATGTCTGTGTAAAACAACTGCCCCAAATTATTGTTTAAATCCATCCCCAGTTGATGCTGCTGATTAAGCTGCTCGGCAACACCTAACGCAACACGACCAATCACATTAAAAGCAGGCTCAAGAATCTCACTTCTAAAGCGCAAAAATCCGCCCAGCTTTCCACCAGAGAGCGATTCGGTAATGACCACACTTCCTGGTCCGGCTTGCAGTACTATCTCCATATTCTTGGGGTCATTGGTTTTTGGACGAGCAATAATAGAGTTTGCCGTTGCTCCCACAACTAAAGCCTGACCTTTTCCAACAAATACATTAATGGATCCGTCGTCTTGTTGTAATGTCGTAATGTCTACCAGTTCAGCAAGCTTGTTAATCATTCTATCTCGCTGATCCAGTAAGTCATTGGGTTGCCCCTGTCCTCCACCGGAAGCAGCGGCAATTTTTACGTTAAGTTCGGCAATACTTTTCCCTAAAGCCGTGATTTCTTCCGCTGCCGATCGAACGCCGGTATTCAAAGCGCGGGTTTGTGCATCGAGTTGCTCTACCAAATTATTAAATCGAGTCGCCAACAGATCGCCCTGACTGACCAAGACTTGTCTCGCTGCAATAGAGGACGGGTCGTCTGCAACACCCTGCACTGCCGAAAAGAAGTTTTGTAACGCACCGGATAAACCAGTCGAAGCATCAGCAATTAAGTTGTCAACGCGCGATGCCTGTTCGAGGTAAACCTCTAATTGACTGGAATTCGACAAATTTGAGCGCAGTTCTAAGGTAGTAGCAATATCAAATATTCGTTTAATAGCACCGAGTTCGGCACCAGTTCCGATAAAATTACCACCAGTAAATTGTGGACTGCGAGCATCGATCTCGGTGACCTGGCGGCTATAACCCTCGGTATTGGCATTAGCAATATTATGTGAAACTGTATTGATGGCTGCTTGTGTTGTCAGCAGCCCCGACACGCCAACATCAAGAAAATTTCCAGACATAGCTTTGTCTCGCTTTAGTAAATATCAGTATTTAATGAGCAACTTCCGTGCCGAAGTTATCAATAACCAATCAGTCCGTAATTTTGAACAATTGCTCTCGCATAAAGATAGAATGAATTTTATCGGCATAATTGGGATCAGTGGCATAACCACTATTTTGAATTTCATCCAAATACTCTTTGGGGCTTTCGGTTTTCTCCAAAGCATTCTGATAACGGGGATTGGATTGAATAAAATCAACATAGTCTTCAAAGCTTTCTTTTAAGGAGTCATAAGCTCTAAAGGCCTGGGTTAATTTTTCAGGAATCCCTTCAATAAATTCAAGAGTGGTGGTATGAACCCTATTGCCGTCCCATCGAGAATCCGCCTTAATCCCAAACAAGTTCATCGATGGATTACCTTTGGTGTCTTTAGGTAAGAACTTACCCCAGCCCGTCTCTAATGCAGCCTGAGCAATTAATACTCCGGGATTGATGCCCAGTGCCTTACTGGCTTCTATGGCGTATGGTTTGATTGACTCAATAAAATCTTGCTTTGAGTTAAACGCAAGCTCTGACTTTTCTGTAAGATCAGCTTTTGTGCTAATGGCAGTTTGATGTAGCTCAGGTGAAAGTCCTTGATTGTTATTATCTATGGCTTTGTTTTTCTGTTCTTTCAGAGCACTAATTAAATAAGGACTCGAAAAAGTCGCTTGCTCAGACCTATTGACAGGCTGCTTTTCCGCCAGCTTAATAGTGGGTGTTTCTTTTTCTCCACCATCTTTTGGCAAGTGTTGGGATAACTGTTGAAATAACAGATCTCCAATACCAAATTTGCTGGAGCGCGACAACTCCAATGCCAGTTGCTGATCGTGCATTTCATTATAGAACTCGACATCGTTACTACTTAACGGGTTATCCTCAGCAAACACTTTATTCGCCTGCCGCATGTTTTTAAGCATTAAATTCAAGAAATAAGCCTCAAACTCTTTAACCGCAGCACGTAAGGTTTCACGCTGCGATGTTTTCGATTGCATTCGCAGCTGATTTAGCGAGTTAAGATCGTGGTATAAGTTATTTGAGGCTTCTAATGGTTTCATAAATGATTAGATAACGATGAGTTCACCCTGTAGCGCACCCGCTTGTTTCAATGCTTCTAATATCGCCATTAAATCACCGGGTGCTGCGCCAACCGCATTAATTGCGCGCACCAATTCGTCAAGTGAGACACCGGGAACAAAGTGAAACATTTTTGCGTTTTCCTGAAAAATCGTTGCGTTGGAATTGTCGGTAATGACCGTGTCTCCACCGGCTAAAGGATTGGGCTGTACTGCCTGTTGGTTTTCTTTAATAGAAACCACCAACGAGCCATGAGCTACTGCCGCCTCTTTTAACACGACATTTTTTCCTACAACGATAGTACCGGTTCGAGAATTAATTATGATTTTGGAACTACTGTCAGCCGGTTCTACATCAAGGTTTTCTAACGCGGATAAAAATGCGACTCGATGCGATGGGTCTCGCGGCGCACTTACTTTAATTGAGGCAGCATCCAGTGGCTTTGCGGTATTGGGCCCCACAAACTGATTAATTGCTTTGGTTAATCGACGCGCAGTAGTAAAGTCCGGCTGATGTAAATTAAATACAAAGTGATCACCCTCGGCAAAACTACTGACCACTTCTCGTTCCACAATCGCACCATTGGGGATACGTCCTGCGGTTGGAATATTAATCGTAATCTTAGAGCCATCTCGCCCTTCTGCACCTAACCCGCCAACGACAAGATTGCCCTGTGCCAATGCATAAATTTCACCGTTTACCGCTTTTAGAGGTGTTAATAACAGCGCACCACCACGCAAACTTTTTGCGTTACCTAAACTCGAAACTGTTATATCAATACTTTGCCCGGGTTTGGCAAACGGTGGAAGTTCTGCATGAACGGCAACCGCAGCTACATTTTTTAACTTGGGATTTAATCCTTGAGGCAAGGTTATACCAAAACGATTTAGCATAGTTTTAAATGCTTGTGCGGTGTAAGCGGTTTGCTCTCCGGTTCCATCCAAACCAACTACCAATCCATAGCCAACCAAATGGTTGCTACGCACCCCCTGAATTGAAGCAATGTCTTTTACTCGCTCAGCATAAGCCGTATTAATGGTACATAAAAAAGTCGCCACTACAGCCAGAGTAGTCATCAGTTTTTTGGTCAACGAAGTCATAGCAATCACCATTAAAATGGCCACCAGGCGCTATTAAAGAAACGCGCAAGCCAACCATGAGTATTAGAATCAGCAACCGCTCCGCGACCACTGTATTGGATACGGGCATTCGCTAATCGAGACGACATCGCCGTATTATCTGCGGCTACATCCTGCGGGCGTAAAATTCCCGAAACGCGAATAAATTCATCGCCCTGATTTAGTGTTATCCACTTTTCGCCTCGAACCACCAGGTTTCCATTAGGCAAAACGTTTTGAACCGTAACTGAAATGGTGCCATTTAACTTATTACTTTGCTTGGACTCCGCCTGTCCTTTAAATTCGTTTTCTTGCTCGATGCCCATCTCGAAAGTGGCTTGCCCAGAGTTGAAGGTATAATTTCTTCCGGCAATGGTTGGATTCGGCAAACTGACATCGGACTCTTTTTTGGTTTTGGTATCAGCCTTTTTAGTCGCATCGGTCACTTCGGTTAAAACAATGGTGATAATGTCGCCAATTTGATTCGCTTTTCGATCTTCATACAGCAACATGTCATTGCTGGTAGAAAAAAGAGAACCGCCACTGATTTGTTGTTTTTGCGGAGTCTGTGGAACTGGCGGAGCAAAAAATGGATCGTCCGGTGACGGCGGTACAAATGTCGCACAACCACTCAAGGCTACGAGACTTGCCGCGCTGAGAGACATAATTAACTTTCGCTTATTCATAATTCACCGTTCGAAAACTAAAAACTACCAAAACCAATTTCTAGAGTGTCTGATTAACGTATTGGAGCATTTGATCAACGCCAGAAATGACTTTCGCATTAATCTCGTACGCACGCTGAGTTTCAATTAAACCGATCAACTCTTCCACTACCGATACATTAGACGATTCCAGTTGACCACCATGAATAGCACCCAAACCATTTTCATTTGGATTGCCAACAATTGGCGCACCGCTGGCTTGCGTTTCCAAAAATAGGTTCTGGCCAATCGGTTGCAGACCACCCGGGTTAATAAAATCAGCTGTTTGAATTTGTCCTAGAACTACAGGAGCGGGATTACCCGGCTGACGAACAGATACCGTACCGTCTAAACTCACATCAAAGCTGGTGGCATCTTGAGGAACTGTAATCGCAGGCTGTAGTTGATAACCCGAACCGGAAGTAACCACTTCACCGTTCTCATTTAATGCGAAGTTACCAGCACGGGTATAGCCGATGGAACCATCAGGCATTAATACCTGAAAGAAACCAGCACCAACAATTGCCATATCAAGATTATTCTGAGTCAGCTGAAATGAACCCTGAGTAAAATCTTTTTGCGTAGCGACTGTTTTCACACCAGTACCCAACATTAAACCGCTGGGCAATGTTGAATCTTGTGCCGACTGACTACCAGGCGCACGTACCGTTTGATAAAACAAATCTTCAAATACTGCGCGGCTTTTCTTGTAACCGACAGTGCTCGCATTCGCCAGATTATTTGAAGTCACCTGTAAATCGGTGCTTTGCGCATCTAATCCGGTTTTGCTGATCCATAACGCAGGATGCATTTTGCTGACTCCTGATCTAATTGCGGCAAAAGTTTGCCTGTTTTACTTTATACGCCGATACGTTATCGCCGTTTCGTTCAGTTCTTTATTGACTTACCTAACCCATCTGCAACAAACGTTCCAACGACTGATCGTTTTGCTCGGCGGTCTGCATCAGTTTCACTTGCATTTCAAATTGTCGGGATAAACTGATCATATTCACCATCTCTTCAATGGCGTTTACGTTACTACCTTCGAGTGTTCCAGAACTTAAAGTAATGGCCGCATCGGGAGGCTCAACAGTCCCATCTTTACGGACAAATAATCCGTTCTCGTTTTTAGTAAGTTGTGTATTGTTTGGATTGACCAGCTTGATGCGGTCAACCACTAATATTTCATTTGGTGCTGCACCTTTAGGACGAATGGAAATGGTACCGTCATTGGCAATATCAACTTTATCGAAAGGAGGAAAAGCAATTGGACCGCCATTACCTAACACCAGATGTCCAGCACCGTTTTCTAACAACCCGTTGGCATTAATTTTTAAATCGCCTCGACGAGTGTAGGCTTCATCACCCGTTGGGTCCTGAACGGCAATCCACCCATCTCCATTAATCGCTACATCAAAATCGTTTCCGGTGGTCATCATGGTGCCACTTTCAAATCGATAACCGGGTCGCTCGGAAAGAGCAAAAACGCGACTGGGATGACCATCACCAAATGCCTGCATAGAACGAGCCTGATGTAGATCCGTTCTAAAGCCTGCAGTATTGGCGTTGGCCAGATTATTGGCAGTTTTTGCCTGCGCCAGCATGTTTTCACGAGCGCCCGACATTGCCAAGTAAACCATTTTATCCATCGCGTATTGCTCCTAAAGCCGTAATATTTAATTAACCCATTATCGAATCTGAATAATGGTTTGAGTGACCTGATTATTGGTTTCAATGGTTCGAGCATTCGCCTGAAAGTTTCGCTGCGCAGTGATCAAATTCACCAACTCGGAGGTCAAATCAACATTAGAAGTTTCCAAAGCGCCAGAACGAATCTGACCAAAACTGGAAGTTAAAGCTTCGCCCGCTAAAGGAACTCCAGAGTCAATGGTGTCAGACCAGGAGTTATTTCCCAGTTGAGCCAGACCTTGCGGGTTAGCAAAACGTACCAGTGCAATTTTCCCAATTGAGTTTGACTGGCCATTGGTAAAGTTAGCCCGCACAACACCGGCTTCACTAATTTCAATACCGGCCAGTCGTCCAATGGTGGCTCCATTTTGTTCCAAAGTATTTACCGTGAATGGAGAGGCAAACTGCGTTGGGAAGTTATTCGCGTAATCTAAAGTGACCTGTTGTCCCGCATTAGAACCATTGGTAAAGCCAAGTGCAGCCGTTTGCGGAGTAGCAGGAGTTGTTTGTACGAACGAGCCTGCGGTATCGAATTCAATGGTGTGATAAAGCTGACCGTTTGCGCCAGCAGCACCACCCACTATGTCAACGGGATTACCATCAACAAAGTAATAAGCTGCCCAGGTGTTGGGAGTCGATGCATCTTTCACATAGTAAGACGTCATGATATGACTTTCGCCCAGTGAATCGAAAATGGTTGCAGAAGTCGATGAGCTATAAGTTGACGGTGATGAAGGATCAAAACTGTTAACGTTTAATCCGGACGAGTTCGCTGGCAAATTGACGCCAATTTCCATTTCGGTGGTTTCGGTAGGAGAACCTGCCGATTGGGGAATTTGTAAGGGAATGGTACTCGACAGCGCAGTTGCGGTAACGGTACCGTCAGAGTTGGTTGGAAATGCCTGAAGCCGCGCACCCGCACTGTTCACAACAAACCCATTACTGTCGACGCCAAACTCACCTGCACGAGTAAAAATTTGATTATTATTGTTTTGCGCTGGCTGCAGCACA
>JBFHVL010000119.1:0-10293 GCA_041589565.1 Kangiellaceae bacterium
AAGAAATTCTAATTCAGTTAGAGAACAATGCCACAGCAACACCTGATAATTATCCGGGCGGGCGTCACAGTAAATATCAGGCGTTTATTGAACACGCTAATGGTTGGCAAACGCTGCGTTTTAGAATTATCGATCGACCCGATTCGCAAACCAGCGATACTCAAGTAACCTCTTTGATTATTTTAATCGATCCAAACAGCTTTAATGGCGACAGTTATGTTATCGACAACATTGGCATTTTGGGTGCTGGTGGCGGTAGTAACGAGACAGCGACAGTTACTAAAGTAGCGGATGTGGTAACGGGAACACAAGATGCAGGTCAAGGGAAAAAATTTGGTACAGCCAGTGTAACCGTTACGGATAATACAGGACTGCCCATTGCGGGAGCTTTGGTTAGCGGAACATTTAGCGGCACTTGGTCAGAGTCAGTTCAGGCAACAACCGACACTAATGGCGTTGCTCAATTTCAAACTAGCTCCGCGCAAAAAGGTGGGGTAACCGTAAGTTTTTGTGTGAGCAATGTCGAAAATACCACGCTTCCGTTTGATGCGAGCCAAAGTACGGGTATGTGTCAGTAACTCTTCGAAGTTGATAAGAATGGCCAAGAAAAGTCTTGGCCGTTTTTAAATAAGCTATATTGAACTAATTCAGTTTTCGGCCATAAAGCTTTATAGTTTATATCCGTTATTTAGCAATGAAAGGTTGTCTCTTTTTAACGCAAAGTACAAGGGCGACCAGCCGCGCAGCGGCCCGGCGTCCGAACGGAGCGAGTGCTGCATTTTGTTAGACATTATTTCGCAGGTTCTCCGGCTGAACCCGCAAGAATACCGCCATCAATATTAATCTCTGTTCCTGTTAAATATCCAGATTCATCTGAGGCCAGCAGAACAGCAACACAGGCTACTTCCTCAGGCAAACCGAAACGCCTTAGCGGTGTATCTTGCACAAAAGCCGCCATATTAGCCTCACGCTCTGGCCCATCACCCAGCATCGGTTCCCACATAGGTGTCAGAATTGCCGCAGGGTGGATTGAATTACACCGTACATTCAAATTCTGCTGCGCGCAGTACAAGGCTACACTTTTAGTATGATTCCGCACACCTGCCTTGCTAGAAGCATAGGCTGCGGCAGTTGGGATACCGACGACGCCAGAGCGCGATGATATGTTGATAATGGAACCCTTACCCGTTGACCGCATGGCTTTAATCGCATATTTACATCCAAGAAAGACACCATCGAGGTTTGTCTCATGTACCTTGCGCCAAGCGTCTAAGGTAGCGTTCTCTGGATCATGCGGAACGAAGCCTTCTTCAAAGCCAGTAATACCTGCATTGTTGACGACGATATCAAGTCGTCCGTGTGCGTCTATTATGTCCTTGGTAAGCTTTTGCCAAGCGGCTTCATCGCGAACATCCAATATAGCAAACTGAGCAGCTTGACCAAGGGATGAAGCTACTTGCTGCCCATTATCTTGATCAATATCCGTGACATAAACAAAAGCACCTTCCGCTGCAAAATGCCTAGCAATCGACTCACCAATACCTTTAGCAGCACCAGTGACTAAAGCAATTTTTCTTTTAAGTCTCAAAAAGCGGTCCTCTTTAATGTTTAACGCCTTACTAATGGGCGCAAAATGCTTGGTTAAAATTAGCCGACAAAGGAGCGCAAGCCATGCGTTTTACATCCTTTTGTGTAACTTATTAATCTACGTTTACACCAAGATTAATGAAAAAACACTTAACCAAAGCAATTGAAAGCCATAAGATAAACGTTGATGAATACCTGGGTTACTTTGATTTTTAACTGCTTTAGCCATAGCAAATAAAAAATAAACAGCGGCCAAAACAGAAACAACTGAGAAAACGCGAAAGTATAGAGGAATTGTTTCAGTTGTTGGACTTATAGCAATTAAAATGGGTGCTACAACCAACGAAAGCAACATAATAAAACCAGCCCAAGAATGTACCTTACAACTAAAAGTTGGATTTTTTGTAAATGGATCTGCATCCATTGGGAAATAACCGGCTACCCATGTACCTATACCATGAACGATCACTAACCAACCCGCAATGTTAACTAAAATTGAAACATTTGAGAGTTGTGCCAGATACCAACCAAAAAAACAAAATAGAAAGCCTAAAGGGTAATTATTAATCAAGGGGGAAAGTTTCTCAGTTGGACTACCTGTAGCGCCTAACTCACTGCAAAATTGTCTGAAATGATCATAACCAGCATAAAATCGACCAGCCACAAAAACACCAACGAAAATCCAAATTGTTGCAATTAATCCTGAATAGATCGCAATACTCTCAAACACCACCAAACTCCCTTTGTAAACTAACGCCTGTAGTTTTGAGGTAAAATTGCGCAGCCACCCCAAAACGAAGCGTAGACCAAAACGTCAACTGGACAAACTTGTTAGGCGTTATGATGGTATCCACATATCCCCCAGTTTTTTTTCTTTGAGCTTTACTGACCCCTTAAATGGATTTGGCTTTGCTTTTTCGCCGTAATAGTTAACATCCTCAGATACAACCAGCAAAGAAACCTTAATTTCTTTCTCAGATGTTACTTCAAGATCAATGATTGCTTCTACTTCACATGCATGAAAAGTAGTGTATACATATACATTGGGAGGCTCGTCATCTGGATTAGTAGCAATTTCTATTTTCGAGCTTTCTAAACTAGTTTTTACAGGGAAGCCATCAATTGCAAAGTAGTAGCAGTCTGGAAATCCATTCTCTTCTATAGCCCTTGATTGAATGGATAAATACAGCTTCGAGTCTATTACAGCGAAACCGCCTTTTTCGAACTTGTATTCTATATTTCCATCTTGATGTTCGAGAACAAACACGATTTCTCCTTTTCGCCTAACGCCGCGCGCTGGGGCAAACCGAAGCGAAGCGTAGGTTTGTCCCTAGCAGCGCTTTGTTTGCCATTTCTCCATGTAAAAACATGAGAACCACCGCAAAATAATTTGTAAAAGCAAAGGTGGCACACAAATAACACCTACCCACAGATACTGATTTAGCAAGTTATTGGGCGATAGCGTGCCGCCGATAACAGATAGAGATACTGGAACTGCCACCAATATGGACGGTAATAAGGATGACAAAGAAGCTTTTATGGCGCTAAATGCCGACTTATTCATCCAGACGACTGGAACCAAAACAATGAATGTAATGAACCAACCAGGCCCAAAAGGCAAAGGAAAATACTCTGTCCAAAATGAATTTGGCACAGTCTTTGAGAAAAGAAATTGATTGGGCAAAGTAATTATTGCTAGCCCAAAAAAAATTCCACTACCTACCATTGCCAGTCTTTCTCGTTGCACAGTTTCCTCCCTGTACGGCTAACAGAATAATATGTTCACAAGAGTTTAAATAAACCGATCTCTCTTTTAGACCAATTAGCCTACGTTCCTTTTACCGCCAGCGCTAGAGCAAGATTCACACATTTCCCGTTTGCAATATAGATCGTTCAATAGCATAAGAAATCCATGAATATACTTGCAAGTTTAGATCCTTCGGTCAAGTCGAAGGATGACATGGTATTTTTATGTTTGGCCTCGACAAGCTCAACCAACGCAAATTATTGGTTAAAGCGCAGTCTTAAACTCATAATTTGCGTTTTAAGTTAATTAGTGACCTTTGTTTAGTCAGGCTAATTTAAAAAATCAAGGTTTTTCGCTTATTTGCTTAATTCTTTCTAGCGCTTGATTCCAGCATTTAATCATTACTTCTTTATGCTCGGCTGTAACTTCCTGTTCTATTGTAACCTCCGTAGAACCAGAATTTTCTTTAAATCGATAAATTTCGTAAGCGGGCGCCCAGGACCGAACCTCTTCGCTTTCGGTGTCCTCTTTACCATCGCGTATGACACCAATATGTTTGATCGAAATTAATCGTTGAGGAATACATTGTTCAATTATTGCTACCATGCCATCACCGTTAGGCGCTAAAAATAACATTTTCTCACCCTGCTCCCACCTTCCTTGAAAATAGGAGCCTTCAAAAAACGCCTGCGTCCATTGAGTATAAGTCTCTGGTTGAAGTATGACATTCCAAACGTCTTTTGCCGGTGCATTAATGTTGCCCGAAATAGTCATTTTGATTAACTGAGTCATGACGGTTTTCCTTAGTTGTTCTGCACCCTATCAACAATTAAATAAAAATTAGTAGTAAGCAAAGTGACGCTAAAATTAAAAAGATAAGACCCAACGACTGATTGGCTTTATGAGTGGATTTAATTTTATCTTTAAACTCTTCGAGTTCGCGATCGGAAAGATGAGAACACCAAGTACATTGGTCACTATCTAAAGGGTAGTATTTTCCACATCGATTACAATGCTGCGTTGGTTTATTCGGTAAACGGAAGGGTAGAATAGGAAATTGCATGGGTTTTTAACCGATCAAAATAATGCACCGTTAAGTTTAAAATACATATCTATTTTCGCCAAAATGCTGGTGTAAATAATACCAACAAGGTGAATATTTCCAGTCGGCCAAACAACATGGCCAGACATAAAAGATATTTGGCCAGATCAGAAATATTGGCGTAGTTGGAAGCAACTTCACCTAAGCCGGGCCCTAAGTTATTCATACAGGCTGCAACGGCAGAAAACGCAGTGACCTGATCCATGCCATCGGCAATTAAAATCAACATCATAATGACAAAGAGAGCGACATAGGCTGCAAAAAATCCCCAAACAGCGTTAGAGACTTTTTCAGACAATATTTGCTTGCCGAGCTTTACGCGTAGTACGGCATTTGGATGGATCAATTTTTGGATTTCTCGCATGCCCTGCTTAAAGAGCAATAAAAATCGGATAACTTTTATACCACCGCCAGTGGATCCCGCGCAGCCACCAACAAAACTTAAAAAGAGTAATAGTAGCGGAAGCATTCCTGGCCAGGCGGCAAAGTCACTGCTGGCAAATCCCGTCGTGGTGCCTATAGAAATAGTATGAAAAATTGCTTTGTAGATGGAGTCTTTAAAACTGAAATGTTGTGATGCAAACAGCCCGATAAAGCAAATAACCATCACACCCAAAATGAGCGTGATGTAAGCACGAAACTCAGGGTCTCGTGTATAAGGTTGAATACTCAGTTGGCGATAGGCTACAAAGTGCAATGAGAAATTCACGCCGGCAATCAACATAAAGACACTGGCGATCATTTCTATATTAGTGCTTTCAAACCAGCCGATACTGGCATCGTGTGTCGAGAAGCCGCCGATTGCAACGGTAGAAAAACTATGAGCAATGGCATCAAAGGGTGTCATACCCGCCAGCCAATAACTGAGCGCGCAAGAAACGGTTAGTCCTAAGTAAATAAACCATAAGGCTTTGGCCGTTCCGGCAATTCGCGGCGTAAGCTTGGCGTCTTTTACCGGACCGGGGGTTTCAGCGCGGTAAAGCTGCATGCCACCAATACCTAGCATGGGCAAAATGGCAACGGCTAAAACGATGATCCCCATACCACCTAACCATTGCAGTTGTTGTCGATAATAAAGAATGGACTTGGGTAACTGATCCAGCCCCTGAATCACCGTCGCGCCAGTAGTGGTTAAACCGGAAAACGACTCAAAGATGGCGTCTGCCAAACCAAAGTTTTCAATATTGGCCAAATACAGGGGAATTGCTCCGAACAAACTTAACACCGTCCAGAACATAACTACGATCAAAAAACCATCGCGTGTTTTGAGTTCGGCACGAGCATGTCGGTGACGCCAAAATAAAAATAGCCCGGTCACTAAACTGAAAAACAGGGCGGAAGCAAAGTTGGAGCCTGCACCGTCACGATAGAGTATCGAAACAAAAATGGGTGGCAGCATTGTGGTGCTGAAAAGCATCAGCAATATCCCCAATATGCGAATGACCACCTGACGTTGCATAACGTTTAACTCACGCTCTCTTAGAAAAAGGCAAAGTCGACCTGGAACAATTGCTCCACATCGGTGATGTATTTTTTATCGACCAGAAACAGAATGACGTGATCGTCGGATTGAATCACAATGTTATCGTGCGCTATGAGTACCTGATCATCGCGTACAATGGCACCTATGGTCGTGCCTGGTGGTAAGTCAATTTCACCGATGGCGCGACCTACCACACGTGAGGTTTGCTCGTCGCCGTGAGCGATGGCTTCCAATGCTTCTGCAGCACCTCGTCGAAGTGAATACACATTGGCAACATCACCACGACGAATGTGGGTGAGCAAACTGCCGATGGTGGCCTGTTGTGGTGAAACTGCAATATCAATTTCATGGCCTTGCATTAAATCGACATAGGCGGGTCGGCTTATAAGCACCATGGTTTTACGAGCACCCATCCGCTTGGCCAAAATTGCTGAAAGAATATTGACTTCGTCATTGTTGGTCACTGCGACAAAGACATCGATGTCTTCGATATTTTCATCGATCAGCATTTCTTTATTGGAAGCGTCGCCTTGCAAGATCAGGGTATCGTCCAACTCTTCGGAAATAAGCTGCGCCCGTTTGGCATTATGCTCAATCAGTTTAACTTGATAGTTTTTCTCCAGGAGCTTGGCTAATCCGAGTCCCACATTACCCCCACCGGCGATCATTATCCGTTGGTAGGGTTTTTCCAGCCGTTGCAGTTCGCCCATAACGTGACGAATATGGTGGCGTGCGGCAAGAAAGAAGACTTCATCATCGGCTTCAATGACAGTACTGCCTGTGGGCATGATGGCCTGTCCTTGCCGGAAAATGGCAGCAACGCGAGTATCGATGGTGGGCATATGCTCTTTCAGGGTGGACAAGGCGTTACCGACCAGCGGACCACCATAATAAGCTTTTACCGCAACCAAACGAACAAGACCATCAGCAAAGTCCATTACCTGCAACGCGCCGGGATTCTCGATTAACTGGAAAATGGATTTAACCACCAGCTCTTCGGGGCTAATCACCACATCGACAGGAATTGAGTCTGACTGAAATAAATCGGGCTCGTTGAGATAACTGGTGGAGCGGACGCGAGCTATTTTGCGCGGAGTGTGAAACAGTGAGAAAGCCACCTGGCAGGCGATCATATTGGTTTCATCGGAATTGGTCACCGCGATCAGCATATCGGCGTCATCAGCACCAGCCTGTCTTAGAATATGCGGGTAAGAGCCACAACCAACGATCGTGCGAAGATCCAGATGATCCTGCAACTCACGTAGTCGCTTGGCGTTGGTATCGACCAGAGTAATGTCGTTGTCTTCACCGGCGAGATTCACGGCCAGCGTTCCACCTACCTGACCTGCGCCGAGAATGATAATTTTCATTGATATGACAAAGAGTTACGTTATTTTTGTTAGCATTATGCGCTATTTTGAGCGTTTTTCCACTAAAAATCTCGGAACCGGTTGAGGGGCTTGCTGATTCGGTCTAAGTTAGTTGGATACGAAAGACAATATGGAAAAGACATGAATCGGTTAATTGATCTCAGCCATACCATTACCGACGGACTGGTGACCTATAAAGGCTTACCAGCCCCGATTGTTTGCGACTATTTGTCGCGGCAGGTATCGCGTCAACATTACGCAGAAGGCGTGGAATTTCATATTGGTCGTATTGATATGGTCGCGAATACCGGCACGTACATTGATGCACCCTTTCATCGTTATTCGGATGGCAAGGACATCGCCCAACTCACCCTTGAAATGACTGCAAACCTGGAAGGAGTGTGCGTAACGGTTGAAGAAGATAGACGGAGAATTGACGAGTCGGTGTTTCGAGAGCTGGACGTTCGCAACAAGGCGGTGTTGGTACACACCGGCTGGTCACGGCATTGGAATACCGAAGGTTATTATGAAGGACACCCTTTCCTTACTCAAGCTGCAGCTCAGTGGTTACGTGACCAAGGCGCGGCTTTGGTGGGTATAGACTCTCATAACATTGACGACACCGAAGATAAATCCCGGCCGGTACACTCTACTTTATTAGGAGCAAACATACCGATTGTTGAGCATATGTGCCGGCTGGAGCAAGTGCCTGACAAAGGGTTCAAGTTTTATGCGACACCAGTAAAAGTGTGTGGTTTGGGAACGTTTCCGGTACGAGCCTTTGCACAAGTCGATCTGACCGATGTTTTGATTTAAAAACAGACGTCACTAAAAAACACCGCTACATGCAGTGTTTTTTTACGATTTTGAATCAGTTATATTAGCCAACCAGCTTTTTGACCGCCCCAACAATGGCGTCACCTTTAAAGGGTTTTACAATCCAGCCTTTAACTCCCGCTGCCTTGCCGCGTTCTTTCATTCTGGGATCACTCTCGGTCGTTAACATGATGATATTTACGCTTTGGTTGCCCAGTTCACCGCGAATTTTCTCGGCCATAGTCAGGCCATCCATATTCGGCATATTAACATCTGAAATGATTAGCTTGAGTGCGGGATCACTCGCTTTGGCCAACCCGTCTTTACCGTCTACGGCGGTTTCGACAGAAAAACCATTATTAGTTAGAAACGTTGCCACCTCATTACGTACGGTAGCTGAGTCGTCGACTACTAAAATTTGCGCCATTGTAATCTCCTAAACAGCAAAATTAAATTAATCAATAATTCTAAAAAAGTTCCAATTCACCAGATTCAACCAGTTTTTCGGTTTCGTAATCACAGTTACGAAAATTCTCGGGATACCAGCTAAGATTAAAAACAAACTTTTGGTAAATATCGATAACTTCGTCTGTATCATTATAGCCCGAAATTTGATAATGAAAGCATAATTGCGGGTCGGTGGTGCCAAAAGAAATATAGTTATGTTTGTGATTGATAGATATTGGCACCTGAGTTGTTGTGGTGACACTGTTGTCATTGTCGCTGACATTAGAAAAGCGGCTTTTTATTCCACCCCAAATTAAATTAGTAATCTCATTGAGTACTGAATTGACAAAGCGAAAATCGGTATCCTTAGGATTTATTGGTGTCAGCCCCCGTTCAATAGCCGTTTTTATTTCGCCTTCGGTGGTTTGCAACATCATATAGCCGCGATACCAACTGCTTTCCAGTGGAATTAAACTCAACAGCTCGCCATAGATAATTTGATCTTTTACTAAATACGGCGGATCGACCGAAATGGTACAGTTACGAATATTAGCCTTAATCGACTCGAGAGAAATTTCCTGCATACCGCGAATAAGCGGAATCGGATAGTAAGTGGTAAAAAGATGCTTATCGATTTGGTTTTGCAATAAGTCCAGTTGATTAAGATTAAACACGCCGCTTAGCAGCGATTTGTGTTCTTCGGAAACTCGTTTTCTAGTATTAAAAAATACTGGCAATTCAGGTCGTTTGTAATGTATTAACTCGATAAGTTCAATACTAGATTTTTCATCAGCGGAGTATTCATCACTGATAATAATCCCGCCCAGATCAGTATTATTGGCTAAAACATCCAACACACTACGTTTACGGGACTTAAGTGCTTGAATGCTATTATTCTCACAAAAAACTCCCAGTTGATTTAATGTGGAGTCATCGTCGGCAAGAATGAGCAACTTACTCTGAATGGAGCTTACATCGTTCATAATAAAATACCTGACAGTTAAAGGATTAAAAGAGTTCTAACTCACCGGCATCGACATCATCTTCTTCAATTAGGTTAACAACTATTTCGTTATCACTATTAGAAATAAAATAAGCATTTACAAAAAACGCGACTTGCTCTTTATAAGTGATTTTTCGACATTGACTTTTATCAAGATCGAAGCTGGTGATGTAATTAATACTTTCACGGCTTAAAAAATTGGGTGTTGACATACCAAGCGCAGGCAAGGACTTACCCAGTTCACGTTTAAATACACCACAAATACTGTTGCCAAGTTCAAGAATATAATCATTAAACACATTATCGTCGAATGTCTCTTTCGCAGTGAAAAGAACGTTTTTGATAAAGTCACGACATTGTGAAATATCGAAGTCAATCGTAATGAATATTTTAAAGTGGTGTGTTGCTACTGTTAAAATGACAGCACGTTCGGTACGTTGTTTAGAAAAATTTGCTATTTCCTTGACTACCCAAAGATTATCTACTGGAATATCTTCGAGTGCATTTCGTATGCTTATATCAAGCAGTTTGCCTATAGCATCTGCCATTGCCAGCTGGGTCATGGTTGTTTTCCCATGTAATCAATGCAACCGTTGATCTGACCTTGCGCAACAGACAATTCGGTTAATATCATTTTTCCACTTGCCTGTATGTCCTGGAAAGTTGAAGTGGTTAATACATCATTTTTGTGCAAGCTTTCGCGGTAATTATCACTTAACTCTTGAGAGCGCAGCGCTA
>JBFHVL010000120.1:0-10134 GCA_041589565.1 Kangiellaceae bacterium
TAGCTTTGGACTCACACTTATTGATTCAGTTAAGCAATTAAACCGAGAAGACAAGTTGGAGTTGTTGTATCAACACCTTTATCAAGCATATAAAGCGATAAATACACATGATAAAGCTTTAATATACTTTGAGCTATATCATCAAATACGCGCCCAGCGACAAGCGATAAAGGAAAAGCAGTTTGCTAACATACTTTCTATCGATCGAAAGCTTGAAGATGCCAGAAAAGCCATTAAACAGGAACAAACCAATGTAAAGTTAACCGAACGTAAATATCAATTAGAAATCCGAAAACTATTGCTTTGGTATTCAATCGCCATTGGCTTGATGCTTATTCTAATCGGCTATTTAATTTATAAGCTACTTCGTATCAGGAACCGCCATTAATAAATTAAAAAGCCCTCTACTAGAGGGCTTTTTAGCTGGAGAACCGAACGTCTAATCAATGATTAGTCTTGAAATTTTTCAAATACCAAGCAGGCATTGGTTCCACCAAAACCGAAGCTATTACTTAGAATTCGGTTCAGACTCACCCCCTCTTCGGCCTTCTTCACGATAGGCAGGCCTTCAGCATCGGGATCGAGTTCATTAATATTTGCCGATCCTGCAACGAAGTTATCTTTCATCATAATCAAGCTGTAAATCGCTTCATGCACACCGGTTGCACCCAATGAGTGACCCGCAAGGGACTTAGTTGAAGATATCTTAGGCATCTTATCGCCAAAAACTTCTTTCAGCGCTTTTAGCTCAGCTACGTCACCCACAGGCGTACTGGTTCCATGAGTATTAACATAATCAATATCACCCTTAACGGTTGATAAGGCCTGCTGCATACAGCGAACCGCACCTTCACCTGAAGGAGCCACCATATCGTATCCATCCGAGGTTGCACCATAGCCAACGACTTCCGCATAGATTTTGGCTCCTCGAGCTTTCGCATGCTCAAGCTCTTCAAGTACCAAAATACCGCCGCCTGAAGAAATTACAAAGCCATCACGGGTTGCATCATAAGGGCGTGACGCGCTTTCGGGCGTGTCGTTGTACTTAGAGGACAAGGCTCCCATAGCATCGAACAGAAGCGTTAAACGCCAATCTTCCTCTTCGCCACCTCCGGCAAATACAACATCTTGTTTACCCCAGGCAATTTGTTCGAAGGCATTACCAATACAGTGTGCACTGGTCGCGCAGGCAGAAGAAATCGTATAGTTAATACCCTTAATTTTAAATGGCGTTGCCAAACAAGCCGAGGTCGTACTCGCCATAGTCTTAGGCACTGCATAAGGGCCAACGCGTTTGACACCGCGCGTAACACAGGTTTCTACGGCCTCAACTTGCGTACCTTGAGAACCACCACCTGAACCCGTAATTAAACCCGTACGCACATTCGACACCAAGTCATCAGTCAAGCCCGCGTCTTCAATAGCTTGTTGCATTGAAATGTAAGCATAACCCGATGCATCAGCCATAAAACGAGCGACTTTACGATCAATGTGGTCTTTAAAGTCGATATCGGGCCAACCAGCTACCTGACTTCGCAACCCTTTTTCTTTATAAATTTCCTTAAACCGAATTCCAGACTTACCTGCTTTCAGTGAAGCGGTTACTTCTTCAACATTATTACCAAGACAGGACACAATGCCCATCCCGGTGATCACGACTCGTCTCATAATCTTTCCTGAGTTGTAATTAGTTTAATGATTAATTCGAGGTACGGTTAAAAATCATCAGTGGAATCAAACAGCCCCACTTTCAAGTCTTTGGCAGTGTAAATTTCCTTGCCATCTACGGAAACCGAACCGTCCGCAATAATCATCTTAAGTTTTCTTAAAATCAATCGCTTTACGTCAATGCGATAACTGACTTTCTTCGCATGGGGTAAAATTTGACCGAAAAACTTGATCTCACCGGAGCCTAATGCGCGGCCTTTACCGGACTGCCCCAACCACGAAATAAAGAATCCGGTAAGTTGCCACATAGCATCAACGCCCAAACACCCAGGCATAACTGGGTCGGTTTCAAAATGACAGCCAAAGAACCATAAATCGGGATTAATATCGAACTCCGCTTCAATATAGCCCTTTCCGTACTTTCCTCCTTCGTTGGTAATGGTTGTAATACGATCCATCATCAACATGTTCGGCAACGGTAAACGTGAAATGGTGTTTCCGGCTGGGCTGACTAATTCGCCCTTTCCACACGCGATTAAGTCTTCGCGTGAATACTGACTGGTGATTTGCATGAATAACCTTGTAGAACGTTGAGCCAAATCTGGCTGTTTTAGTGCGCGTATTATGCCTAGGTGAGCAAGCAAAACTGGTATGACCTTGAGAATCAAGCACATACTACATTAAGCGCACACGTGTACGCTATATTTTATCGAACTTTAACGCATATGTTTACCCTGGGTAACACACTCTTTGTTTTAAAAGGACTAAAGGTGTGCAGAGCTCATAATTGATAGTTTGGACTGCACCTTTTTGAAGCGCTATTAATTCAACAACTTTTCCGACATCTTCTCTAACCGTTTGTTTTTCATACATTTTCAACATTGGCACAGATGATGAATTATCGCTTATCGATAATAACCATCTGGAGAGATATAAAATGAATAATACCGCAATTAAATCCTTGTTACTCGTTACTTCACTTGCGAGCCTATCCGGGAATGCCAAAGTGACCACCAACATTGGCTATGCTTCTGAGTACTATTATCGAGGCGTTTATCAGACTGAGTCTTCTGCAAGCGCCGGGGTTGATTTTGAACACGGAGACTTTTCCGGAGGGTTATGGAGTGCCGATGTCGGCGATGGTCTCGAATACGACATTTATGCGAGCTATAGCTTTAGTATTAATGACGACTTTTCAACCAGCTTAGGTTTCACCAATTATTATTACTCCGGCGAATTCGACGATACCTATAAAGAGCTCAACCTTGGCCTCAGCTACAAATTTATTGCCGTCGACTACGCCAAAGGCAGCTGGGATGGCGGTGATGCCAACAGTGATGATTATGATTACTTGGCCGTTACCTTCAGTTATCGGGATCTTTACGCCAAATACGCTACATTTGGCGACGAGTTTGACGGAGATTATCTGGAATTCGGTTATAGCGGCACTACCGAGTCTTTCGACTACTCTTTCGCACTCATCTTAAGTTCTGACGAGCTTTCAGATCAGTTGGACGCTGATGGAAACCCAACGGAAAGCGAAGCCTTGATATTTTCTTTAAGCAAGTCATTCGACCTTTAAGCCCAAAATTTCAACCCGATCTCGGTAAAGCTCGATGATTTAGAGCACCAAGATCGGTTTTTGCGTTAAAAAAGCCACGAAAACCCGAAATCTCTGGTGATAATTCCTGCATTTTTGGTTTTATTGTCTAAAATCAAATGCATAAGCTCTAATTTTTGCGCTTATGCGGATGATACAACAACGATAAAGCTAGTCAGGAACTACGCATGCAAAACATCTTTACAAAACTCGCAATACTACCCGCTCTGCTCCTTGTCATTGGCCACCTGACAGTCGGTTTATTGGTAGACAAGGAAAGCAGCAAGCTTATCTATATTTTGGCTGTAGACCTGGCAGCATTGGGTTTAATCGCTTTTTTAGCATTTGGAAAGCTGCAACCGGGCCTTAATGAAATTCAACGCTTTATCGAACAGTTTTCTCGATCTAATAAAGTTCACTTCGACTTTCGATTTGATGAGCACTGCAGTGAGTGGTTTAGCGAACTCTTTAACCTCGCTAACAAGAAACAACAAAAAGCAGATGACCTCTTAAGTTCGGTCTATAGTTCAAGCGCGCGTTTATTGCCCATGTCGGATGACTTAAATGATTCTTTTACTGCGTTGTATAAACGTGCCGCGAACCAGGAGAGTTTTGGAAAAAAACTAAGTGACTCGGTTGACTCGGTTGTCGAGGCTTCAACTCAGTTAAATCAACATATTGAAAGTATATTTGGTGAGCTCAAACAAGCCAGTGATGCAGTCCACCAAACTCGAGCCAGCGCCGAACAAAATGCCAGCAGCTTGAGCAAACTGACAGAAAACATGACAGCAGCCAGTGAGCACATTAATCAACTCAAAAGTGACAGCGAGCAAATCAATAGCATTATTGACGTCATTAATTCTATAGCCGAACAAACCAACTTACTGGCGCTTAATGCAGCAATCGAGGCAGCACGCGCAGGTGAACAGGGTCGAGGCTTCGCAGTAGTAGCCGATGAAGTGCGTACTTTGGCCGAACGGACCGCTGAGTCAACTCAGGAAGTTCGAAATATGGTTGAGCGTATTCAACAAGGCACATCCGATGTTTTTCAGACCATGCAGGCAGGACGTGAAGCCAATGAACGTACCGTCGCCCTATCGGAGCAATCGAGTGTACAGTTGCAACAAGTGGATTCGTCTATGACGCAAATTGAACAGTTGATTAATGCCAGCGCGTCTTTAGTTACGCATCAAATCACCGTCGTGCAAGAATCCAAATCATCCGTGAGCTGTCTGGTCGCCCTGAATGAAGAAGCCATGCATAATGCGGAAGATCAAAAAATTACTGCGAAAGATCTGGTGAACTTGTCAAATTCTTTACGAGAGCATTTAGATGGCTTTGCCTTTAATGAAGCCAATTGGACCGATGAACGTCGCTCTCGTCCTCGTGCCAAAGAGAAAGAAAAAGCCCCCCTTAAAAGCTAGCCTGGCGCATAAAAAAGGCACCGGATAATCTAGGTGCCTTTTTTGTTTGTTCCCTGGTGATACGAACCGGTTACTCTTTCCGCCAGGTGGTCCCCTCTCGCGAATCTTCAAGCACAATACCTTCCGACAACAAAAGATCTCGTATTTCATCACTACGAGCAAAGTTCTTGTCTTTTCTCGCCTGTGTTCGCTCCGCGATTAGCGATTCAATACGCGATGTATCAATGGCTTCCCCTTGTGAAGAGGACTGAAGAAACTCAGCGGCCGACTGTTCCAGCAGGCCAAGAACATTAGCCAGTGATTTTAACGTCATCGCCAAATGCCCCAATTCTTCACTCTGCTCTTTTTTCGCACGATTGACTTCACGCGCAAGCTCGAAAAGAACGGCGATTGCCTCCGGCGTATTGAAGTCATCATCCATGGCTTCTTTAAATCGCTGCTCATAAGCGGCAAGGACTTTACCTTCAACAGAATCAAGGTCGCGTAAGGCCAGGTAAAGTCGCTCCAGACTCGCATCAGCCGCTTTTAGGTTGTCTTCGGAGTAATTAAGCTGACTGCGATAATGACTCGAAAGCAAAAAGAAGCGAACCGTCTCTGCTCGAAATTGCTCGAGCACTTCGCGGATAGTAAAAAAATTCCCCAACGACTTGGACATTTTTTCTTTATCCACCTGTACCATTCCGGTGTGGATCCAGTAGTTAACAAACTGGCAACCATTGGCAGCTTCTGACTGAGCGATCTCATTTTCATGATGAGGAAACTGTAAGTCAGAACCGCCGCCATGAATATCGAAGCGATCACCAAGGCACTTTTTGCTCATGGCTGAACATTCAATATGCCAGCCGGGCCGACCTTGCCCCCAGGGAGAGTCCCAACTTGGCTCACCCGGTTTAGCCGCTTTCCACAACACAAAGTCCAGCGGGTCGCGCTTATCTTGCGCTACATCAATACGCTCACCGGCGCGTAAATCTTCAAGGTTTTGTTTACTGAGTTTGCCGTACTCTTTAAACGCTGGCACCGAGTAATACACATCACCTTGCGCCCCAACGTAAGCGACGCCTTTATTGATCAAGACCTCAATAATCTCGATGATTTCCTGTATTGACTTAGTCGCATGGGGTTCTTCATCAGGACGCAATAATCCGAGCGCATCAAAGTCTTCATGCATAATCGCTTCAAAGCGTGCGGTGATCGACTCAAAAGACTCCTTATTTTCATGAGAACGATTGATGATTTTGTCGTCAATATCGGTCACATTCCTTACATATTGAACCTCGTAGCCTAAATAGCGTAAATAACGTACCATGGCATCAAATGCGGTATAGGTTCGACCATGTCCAATATGACAGTAATCGTAAATAGTCACACCACACACATACATGCCCACTTTGCCAGCCACCATGGGCTTAAACTCTTCTTTCTGGCGAGTGAGATTATTGTAGATGCGTAGCATATCCAGATTACCTTATATGATCGTTCAACGTTAAGTTAGCTAAAGCAGCGGATTATACTGTTTAATCTTGCTTATTCGTAGCGCCTGAGCAGCAATTCGCCTAACTTATAGCAATAAACCCGACCATTTTATGGCATAATGCCGCGCAAAATCACAGGAGAGTTAATTTATGGTCATTATTCATACCAATTTCGGTGATATCACTCTGGAGCTATTTGAAGACAAGGCCCCAGCAACCGTTGCCAATTTTTTGTCCTACGTAAACGAAGGCCACTACAACAACACCATTTTTCATCGGGTCATTGATGGATTTATGATTCAGGGTGGAGGTTTCGAGCCAGGACTAATCCAAAAACCAACCAAAGATCCTGTTAAAAACGAAGCCAACAACGGAGTTTCTAATGAAGTTGGCACTATCGCCATGGCACGAACCATGGAGCCACACTCAGCTTCCAGTCAATTTTTTATAAATGTTAACGATAACAAGTTTCTCGATTTTAAAAGCGAAACACCGCAAGGCTGGGGTTATTGTGTTTTTGGTAAAGTTACTGCAGGAATGGAAGTAGTTAACCAAATTAAGGGTGTTGCAACCGGTAACCTTGGCGGTCACGGAGATGTACCGAAAGAAGACGTCGTTATCGAAAGTATGGAAGTTGTCAGTTAACAGAGTCCCGGTGTTCCTGTATGACTGTGCATTTTATTTCCGACTTACATCTGTGCGAAGAGCAGCCTCACTTGATGGCTCTCTTCGACCATTACCTGAAAAATTACACACAAGAGATTGACCAGCTATACATTCTGGGCGACTTGTTTGAAGTGTGGGTAGGCGATGACTATCAGCCAGATTGGGTAAAATTAATAGAACAAAAATTGTGTCAATTAAAAGAACGCGGAGTAGAACTTTTCTTTTGCCATGGGAACCGCGACTTTCTAATTGGAGAAGCGTTTGCCAGTCGTACCGGAATTTCCCTGCTTCAAGAATATCAGGTGATTAAACTCGGTCGTCAATCGGCACTGCTTTGTCACGGTGATAGTCTATGTACCGATGACCTACCTTATCAGGACTTTAGAGCAAAGGTGAGAACACAGCAGTGGCAACAACAGTTTCTTGCATTACCGATTGAGCAACGATTAGCCATCGTTAACGATTACCGCGATCAAAGCAAAGCAGCGACTGCAGCAAAAACTAATGACATTATGGATGTTAACCAAAGTGAAGTTGAGCAGGCTTTCGCAAAGTTTAATGTCGAGCTGTTAATTCATGGTCACACCCACCGACCTGCTACTCACCACTTTAACAACCTGCAGCGTATTGTACTTAGTGATTGGCGAGACTACGGTCAGTTTTTACAGTGGGAAAATGGCGTGTTTCAGTCCGTTTATTTCGACTGCGATGGACCGCGACATATATAACATTTGGTTCATTGACCCAGTCAATCGCGCCAGATAATGCAGTCTCAACCGGCTCTAAAGCTTTATCCAGATTAATCAGCTTGTAGGCACTCCACTGTGAAAGCGAAACACTGAGTCAGGCGCCTGGATCAATTCGGCCTCTAGCTTACCGAAAAACTTAACGCGTTCCTCGATGGACTCACTGGAATATTCTTGTGCCAAGGCTAAATAATCGGTGAAGTGTCGACTTTCTGATTTAAGCAAAAAGCGATAATACTTGGCCAGTACCGGATCGACCGGTTCTATCACAGGTGCCAAAGCAGCGAATCGCTCACAGGATCGCGCTTCAATATAAGCACCTATAATTAAAACATCGATAAGACCACTCTCCTCACCCATCTTAACCGGCTCTCGCATTTTGGCTGCATAACGAGACGCCGTTAGGTGTTGGTACTCAACATTTCTTTCGCGCATCAAATCAAATACTTGTTCAAAATGGCGCAACTCTTCTCGCGCCAGTCGAGACAATTTATGAAGTAATGATGCCCGCTCTGGAAACTTGAACATTAAACTTAATGCAGTTGATGCAGCTTTTTTCTCGCAGCGCGCGTGGTCAATCAATAAGATATCCATATTCTCAAGCGCTGCATCAAGCCAGGCTTTGGGGGTTTCACAGTGTAAAAATGATTGGACTGAAGAAATATCCATAGTAACGACTAGGTAATGGATTAAAAGAAAGCATTATACCAGTAGACATCCAACAAAACACTGATGTATGAAAGCTTAGCGCACAGGTTCTCCAAAGCTTATGAACGAACTCTGCTCTAGACAGCCCGCGCTGTGTCAATGGGCAGCTTTCACAAACTGATTGACTCTTAGCTCCAACTCCTTTACCGATGCGACAGTACAATCGCCCTCACCAAACCGTAATTTCATGTAATCAGCTGTTATTATATTAAGCGGTTCCTGCCATTGAGGCTTTTGCGAGGTAACCCGTAGTGCAAACGATAACATACCTTCTTCGGGCAGTTTCTCCAGGCCATGTTTTTTAAGAAAACGTAGTAGTTTCATCATCACTTTGGCCAATCTGTCTTGCGGTTGTTTTACACGCACTAATCGAGTCCATACGATAAAAATGGTAATGGCCGCCAAAAGAACAGTCACCAAATACAGCATGCTTTTGGGTAATTGGTTTAACTTTAAAGATGACAGTAAACTCCATTGGTTATCCTGATTAAAATCAATGACCCATTCGCGCCAAAACGTATTAGCGCTATCCATCCACTGTCTTGCGTATTCAATCCAAGATTGATCGAGCTCTTGAGCATCTGGCAAAGAATCAAATAACCATCCACGCTGACCAATTTCTTCTAATAGCGAAGGTTCGATCCTCGAGGGTGCAATTGCTGAAGTGGGATCCACTCGAACCCAGCCTTTCCCTTCCAGCCAATATTCCAGCCAGGCATGAGCATCCCTTTGCATAACTAGATAGTATTCTCCTATAGGGTTGTACTCGCCGCCCTGATATCCAGTAATAATTCGAGCAGGAATACCTGCGGCGCGTAGCATGAAGACTATACTGCTCGCATAATGCTCACAAAATCCTCGCTTATGATTAAACCAGAAGTCATCAACCATCTGTTCCGCCATAATAGGAGGCTGCAAAGTGTAATAAAAAGGTTGTTGATTGATATATCGTAGTAAATATTTGACATACGCTTGTGGATCGTTAATTTGTGCGTATTGTTCGAGTGACCACTGTACGGCCTGTGGATTGGAACTTCTCGGAATGCTTAAATTAATTTCTCGAGCTAAGGGCGACAGCTCAGTTTCAATAACTGAATTTAGCGCCGATGTCATTTGATAGCGAACTCGCTGATTTATATCAAACCGCGAAACAAATGTTCCATCTGAGCGCTGTCTTGCATTTGATTCGATATCAACGGGAATATCTAAACCAAAAAGCCACCTTTGACGTGTTGGCTCCAAAGTTACAAAGTAAGAAACTAAACTATCATCCTGATATTCAACATTAGCATCTATATCTCGACGACGAGGATCGGCACGCCATGTTAAACCGTCATAGTTTTCAAAAACCAGGCCGCGCCAATACAGTTGTCCGGGCAGAATAACAGGCTCTCCAGTAAACTTTACTCTAAATGCCGGATCCTCATTTAAATTAAGAACACCAATATCTCCTGGCGTCATGGAATCACTAATTCCTGTTCCGGCAGAAGATTGGCCCGGCATTTTCCATAATGGACCTGGCAATCGCGGAAAAAACAGAAACAATAAAATCATCAGGGGTAAAGTCCAGGCTAGTAGCTTTACCGAAATGCGCCAATTGAAAGCAAAATTTTGATGGGCATTCGCTCTCATAAGGATATAAATTAAAAAGCCGTAACCTAAAAACATGTAAACCAGAAAAACAAAAGATTGAGTAAATAAAAAACTCATCGACAATACAAAAAAGCCCAGCGTTAACAGTAAATTAAGTTCTCGATATTTCCAGGATTCTAATATTTTTAAACTGTACATTACGGCAATTAAAGCAACACCAGCGTCCTTGCCACGTAAAGTTCCAAAATATCGCCAGA
>JBFHVL010000121.1:0-10043 GCA_041589565.1 Kangiellaceae bacterium
TGGTATTTGTCGGCTTTGATGCGTCGGATGAAGCGATTCTAGCGACCCAGGTGCAAATAGGTAAAGTTCTCGATGCCTTGTACACCTCGAGTGATAATGATGCCGATGAAGCGACTTTAGGAGTTTCTTATAACGGCAGTAATATTGATGTTGCGCTATGGGCGCCAACCGCACAATCGGTTAATTTATTAGTGTATCGAAACGATGGCGTGCTTGAGTCCAGTTATGCCATGACTGAAGATTCAGCAACCGGCATTTGGCATTATGCAGCGCCAACGTCGTTAGATCGTAAATTCTATCGGTTCGAACTCACTCTATACCATTACGCTACGAAAAAATTTGAAACCATTGAGTCTACCGATCCTTACTCGGTTGGCTTGGCAATGAATGGTGAGTTCTCGCAATTTGTTAATTTAGCGGATGCCGATCTGTATCCCGACGGTTGGGAAGGGCATAGCGTACCGACGATTAATGATCCTGAAGATGCGGTAATTTATGAAGTCCATGTTCGTGACTTTAGTGCCCGTGATTCTTCAGTTTCAGAAAATTATCGTGGTCGTTATATGGCCTTTACCGAAGCGGGATCAAATCCGGTAAATCATCTTAGCAATTTAGCTCAGGCTGGATTAACCCACGTGCATTTGTTACCGGTCAACGATATTGCAACGATTAACGAGTATGACCGATTACAGGTGGATCTTGATGATACCGTTGCTGATCTTTGCCGCTTAAACGCTAACGCTTCTGTCTGTGGCGTTGAAGATGACAATACAGTTCTGCAGGATCTGATTGAAAGTTACGGACCCTTATCGGAAGAGCGTCAGGAACTGGTTGACGCCATGCGTGGTTTTGATTCTTTTAACTGGGGTTACGATCCAAAACACTTTAATGTGCCCGATGGCGTTTATGCGACCGACCCCAATGGCGAGGCAAGAATTCGTGAATTCCGCGCCATGGTCAAAGCACTGCACGATATGGGATTACGCGTCGTTATCGATGTGGTGTACAACCATACCAACTCGGCAGGCCTGTTCGACAATTCCGTTTTCGATAAAGTGGTTCCCGGCTATTACCATCGCCGCGATATTGCATCCGGTGGTGTGACTCAATCGACTTGCTGTAACGATACCGAGCTCTACAACAGAATGATGGATAAGTTTATGAAAGATTCATTACTGTTGTGGACCGAGCAATACGGCATTGATGGCTTTCGCTTTGACATTATGAGTCATGGCTCTCGCGAACAAATGTTGGAAGCGCGCGCTTTGGTTCAAGCCGTTGACCCCGACAATTACTTCTATGGTGAAGGATGGTATCGCGGCGATGGTTATGACGATACCTCTGCCAATCAGCAAAATATGGCCGGTACTGAAATTGCCACCTTTAACGATCGCTTGCGTGATGCGGTTCGTTACGCCGATATGTTTAAAAACGATGGTGATACTTCTCGTCAAGACATTGTAAAACTGGGTATGTCTGGGCAGTTAGCCAACTATATTTTGATTGGTTCTACCGGTGTTGCATCATCAGGCTCGGGCTTTAGTCCGTCTTCTTATGCACTCGATCCTGCGGATGTTATTAACTACGTTTCTAAGCACGATAACGAAACTTTGTGGGATATGTTGCAGTTCCAGCTGCCGATAACAACGTCGGCTGCCGATCGCGTTCGTATTGCTAATATCGCAGCGGCTATTCCAATCATGAGCCAGGGCATTCCATTCTTGCAACTGGGTGGTGATATGTTGCGTTCTAAGTCGTTGGATAAAAATTCTTACGATGCAGGCGACTGGTTTAACTACGTCGACTTTACCATGAACAGCAATAACTGGAATGTGGGTTTACCATTGGCGCAAGATAATGGCTGGCGTTGGTACGCATCGGAAAGTTTGCAAGGACCGAGCATTGCCGAGTTAGCGGCCAGTGGAAATACCGTTGCTTATGCGAGTGACATCCAGTTTGCTCACGAAGTATTTAAAGAGTTCTTGTCGATTCGTCGTGATAGCAAATTATTTCGACTCACTACAGAACAAGACATTATTGACCGCGTTGGATTCCACAATTTGGGAAGTAATCAAACTCATGGTGTGATCGTGATGAGTATTGACGATGGTACGGGCTTGCCCGATCTGGACCCTGCCAACGATGCGGTTGTCGTGATGATTAACGGAACCGACAGTGAACAGTCGCATACCGTGCCAACGGCTACGGGTTTTGAGTTGCATCCGACGTTGGTCAATTCTGTCGATAGCAATTTGGCTAATGTTTCTTTCACCGAAGGGACTGACGAAGGCACCTTTACCGTGCCAGCGCGTACTATGGCTGTGTTTGTAAAACCACAAGGCGCTCAACAGGGTGATGGTTTATCGGCCTATGCCACAGCGGGTGCTCCCGATGTTGTTCCTTATGGTTCGACTCAAGTTTATATTCGTGGCGGAATGAATGGTTGGGGACTCGGTGATGAAATGGAGTATATTGGCAATGGTGTTTATCGTGTTGCCATTAGTTTAACCGGTGGCACCAACTACGAATTTAAGTTCGCGTCAGAAGACTGGTCAACCGTGAATTACGGTAACAACGATGGTACCGTGGCTGAAGGTGTTGATAAGAACCTAGTGTATAACGCAGGTAACTTGAACTTCACTCCCACAGCCACCAGTGAGTATTTCTTCGAAGTGGATGCTACCGATCCCAATGCGCCAGTATTACATGTTCGTAACGCAGATATTTATCAGGGGACTGCTATTTATGTACGCGGCGGCATTAATGGATGGGGGACCGGTTCAGAATTGGTGTACCAAGGTAATGGTGTCTATAAAGTCATTATTGATGTCGGTGCCAATACCGGTGTTCAGGAGTTTAAGGTTGCATCGAGTGATTGGTCGACGGTTGACCTAAGTTATGGTGACGGTAATGCAACTGTAACTGAAGATGAAGCCAAATTACTCGGTCCTGGCGCAGGAATGGGTAACATGAATATGGACTTTACCGTTTCTGGCGAGTACACCTTTATTCTTGATGCCTCTAATCCAAATTTGCAGTATTTGTCGGTGCATGAAACTCAAATGTACGGTGCGCAAACCATTTACCTGAAAGGCTCATTTAATGGTTGGGGTAATGTTGATGAACTGGTATATCAGGGCGATTCAACTTATCAGGTTGATATGGCTTTGACGGCGGGCAACTATGAGTTTAAGTTTGCCAATGCCGACTGGAGCGATATTAACTATGGCGCTTCAGGAGATGATCAGGCAATCAATATTGGCGAGCCGAAGCTGTTGTACTTCAATGCAGCCAATATTCAGCTCTCGATCCCTGCCGATGGTACCTACCGATTTACGGTAACCGGGCCGGATGAAAGTGCACCGAAGATGACGGTGACACAACTATAAGTGTACGTCAGAAAACTATCCGCTCAATTAACGGCGGATAGTTTTTCTTTTAGGATAGAGCCATTCTTGTGGTTAATTACACATTGGAAAACTCTCAAATGAAACACCATTTTGTGACAGGCGTGTTATTTTTACTATTGATAACAGGCTGTGCCATTCACTCTGAAACTGTTGTTGATGACTATGGTGTTCAGCTCCATCGTGATGATATAACTTTATCGCTACAGGCTTATGCCGGTGATACATTTGAAGTTCATCTTGTAAGTCGAGCAGCAAAGCCTTTCCCTTCCTTTGCCAAATCTGATCAGGCAACACCATTAACGCCGCAAATAACTCAAACAGAAGACAAGATATTTTTAATCAATGGTAAGTTAACCGTCGAAGTGGATAAGCTTAACTGGAGCATTCGCTTTTTTCGTGGCGATCAATTACTCACCGAGCAAATTGGATTCAGAGCGAAGCCAAGGGATGTCGCGTTTAAATTTGTATTGTCCGATAACGAAAAGATAATGGGTGGTGGCCAACGAGTGCTCGGTATGGATCGGCGCGGTCACCGTTTACCACTCTATAATCGCGCGCATTACGGTTACACCACCGAGTCGAATCAAATGTATTACAGTTTGCCTGCGGTGATGTCGAATAAAAAATATTGGATTGTGTATGACAACTCGGCCAGTGGTTTTTTAGATATTGGGGAAACAGATATAAATGTTCTGAGTTTTGAGTCGGTGGGAGGACGTGCCGCTTACTTGATCAGCGCCGATGAGAATTATCCGGATTTAATTGAAAACTACGTCAATGTGACTGGAAAACAGCCCATGCCGGCCCGCTGGACTTTGGGTAATTATGCCTCGCGGTTTGGCTATCGTTCGCAGCAGCAGGTGGAACAGGTGATCCGCGATTATCGCAGCAAAGACTTTCCGGTGGACTCCATTATTCTCGACTTATTCTGGTTTGGCCCGGATATAAAAGGTCATGTGGGTAATTTAGACTGGGATCGAACTACCTTTCCTGATCCCGATGCCATGATTAACACTCTCCAAAAGCAAGGTGTAAAAACCATTGTCATCACTGAGCCTTTTGTATTGACCACATCAAAACGTTGGCAGGAAGCTGTAGAAAAAGGTATTTGCGCTAAAGATGAAAATGGTATGCCGAGACGGTTTGATTTTTATTTTGGCAATACCTGCTTGATCGATGTGTTCGATAAACGTGCTATTGACTGGTTTGCGGATATTTATCGCGACTTATTCAATCAGGGCATTGCCGGAACTTGGGGAGATCTTGGGGAACCCGAAGTTCATCCCGACGATAGCATTCACCAGTTATCCGAGTACGGAATAACTGCCCGCGGTGACGAAATTCATAATGCTTTCGGTCATCAATGGGTCAAATTGGTCTATCAAACCCAACGTGAGCTGCAACCGAATACACGCCCATTGATTATGATGCGCTCAGGCTTTGCTGGGACTCAACGTTACGGCATTGTCCCCTGGACTGGCGATGTGGATCGCAGTTGGGGCGGATTGAAACCGCAGGTGGAGTTATCGTTGCAGATGAGTTTGTTTGGACTTGCTTATACCCATTCCGATTTGGGCGGCTTTGCCGGTGGTGACGCGTTTAATAAAGAATTATATATTCGCTGGTTGCAGTACGGAGTCTTTCAACCGATTTATCGTCCTCATGCGCAGGATCACATCGCTCCCGAGCCTATCTATCACGATGATGAAACGCAACGTATTACCCGAGATTATATAAAGCTTCGTTATCGTTTATTGCCATACCTGTACACCTTGGCTTATCAACACTCTCAAACCGGTATGCCGTTTATGCGGCCCATGTTTTTTGCCGACGACTCGAACTCAGATTGGATTGATACGGCCGATCAATACTTCTGGGGCGATGCCTTTTTGGTAAAGCCAGTAACCGAGCCTGGTGTAAATTCCATTAAAGTGACATTACCCGAAGGTGTCTGGTTTGATTTTTGGAGCGATGAAGTGTATCGGGGTGATCAATCCATTGATTATCCACTTAATATTGAAAGGTTGCCTGTTCTGGTGAAAGCAGGGGCTTTTGTACCTATGGTTGATGCGGTCAACTCTACCAACGACTATTCTAGCGAAAATCTAACTATTCATTATTATGTCGATGCCTCCGTTAAAACTTCTGAAGGCCTAATGTACGAAGACGACGGAGAATCTTTTAATGCACTTGATAAGGGACTGTTTGAAATACTGAAGTTTCAATCTTCTAACGCTTCCAATCAACTCGACATAAAGCTGATGAGAGAGGGGAGTGAATATTCAGGCATACCTGGCTCTCGTCGCATCCAATGGGTAATCCACAATTGGCCGAAAGCACCTAAGTCTGTCAGTTGGGGAAATCAGTTACACTCAAACTGGAGTTTCGATGAAGACAAGAAGCAGTTAACTGTTTCGGTGACTTGGGATCATTCAATTCAACACTTGATCATTAAATAAGTCATTACCTATTATCGAGTTAAAAGGTAAGTTCATGCTAAATATAAAAACAACATTGCTTACTGCAATCATTGTTACATTGAGTTTATTCGGCTGTTCTGAGCCTCAACCCTCCACGCCGCAGATAAAACCATCCAATCTGAAGGCTCAGCACGAGGCTTTTGAGCAGAAGCAGGGTAAGCCAGTACTTTATCAGGTGTTTACTCGTTTATTCGGCAATAAAAACTCCACCAACAAGCCTTGGGGAACGCTGGAAGAAAATGGTGTAGGAAAATTTAATGATTTTACCGATGAAGCACTGGAAGGAATTAAAGAACTGGGTGTGACTCACATCTGGTACACCGGTGTGTTGCATCATGCAGTTGTCCGAGATTACACCAACTTCGGTATTTCAATGGATGATCCTGATGTTGTTAAAGGTCGGGCGGGTTCACCTTACGCTGTTAAAGATTATTACAATGTGAACCCCGATCTGGCGGTTGAACCGGCCAATCGTCTGCAAGAGTTTAAGGCGCTGATTGAGCGCACTCATAACCATGAACTCAAAGCAATCATTGATATTGTGCCAAACCATGTGGCCCGTAATTACCAGTCGATCAGCAAGCCCGAAGGTGTTGAGGATTTTGGCGCAACTGATGATACTTCGGTGGAATATCACCGAGATAACAATTTTTATTATGTAGTGGGTGAAGCCTTTAAAGTACCGGAGCCCGTCAATGGTTACAAGCCATTGGATGGTGAGGCGCATCCAATGGCAGATGGACAATTTGAGGAGATGCCTGCCAAGTGGACGGGAAACGGCAGTCGTGCAGCACAGCCTAAACACGATGACTGGTACGAAACGGTAAAAATTAATTATGGCGTTCGGCCCGATGGAACTTATGACTTTGATCGGCTGCCACCGGAGTATGCTGAAAAGGATTATCGAGAACATTACGCCTTTTGGGCAGAGCGCGATGTGCCCGACTCCTGGAAGAAGTATCGGCAAATAGTGGAATACTGGATTGACTTTGGCATTGATGGGTTCCGCTTTGATGTGGCCGAGCTGGTACCGGTAGAGGTGTGGAGTTATCTTAATTCTGCCATCAAAATGAAGAATCCCGATGCCTTTTTGCTAGCCGAGATATATCAGCCGCATCTGTATCGTGATTTTATTCATCTGGGTAAAATGGATTATCTGTATGATAAGGTGGACTTTTACGACGTCACCAAGGCTATCATGCAGGGCAAAGAAAGCACCGATAAGTTGGTCGAAATACAACACAAATTCGCCGATATCGAACAATATTTGATGCACTTTCTGGAAAATCATGACGAGCAGCGCATTGCCAGTCCTGATTTTGTCGGTAATGCCGATATTGCTCGTCCTGCCATGGTAGTCTCTGCAACCATTAGTCGTTCACCCACCATGCTTTATTTCGCTCAAGATGTTGGTGAAGCTGCAAAAGAAGATGCGGGTTTCGGTGATCCGACTCGTACTACCATTTTCGATTACTGGGGTGTACCAAGTCATCAACGCTGGATGAACGGTGGGCGTTTTGATGGTGGACAACTTTCCGATAAAGAAAAATCCCTACGCGACTTTTATATTCGGTTAATGAATCTCAGCGCAAGTTCGTCTGCTTTTAACGGTGGTTATATGGATCTACATCGATTTAATCGCTCACAAACCGAAAATTATGATGGACGATTGATGTCATATGCACGTTGGAGTGATGAAGAAAAAGTTATCGTCATTGCAAATTACGATACGCAGAAACAGTATACATTCGACTTAAAATTACCAACGTCATTAGTTAGTAAATGGAATTTAGCAACTGGTGAATATAAAATATTTGATCGTTTGTACGGTGAAATTGAAAAAAAATTAATCGTTACGGACAAAAATGCATCACTAAAGGTTGATTTACAACCATTGCAGTCGTATATTTTTTATCTGAGTGAATAACTCAATTACAGAGTAGAAGAAAGCATACCTAAATAACGAGCTCGGTTTGCTTTCTTCTCACTCTTTCTTCTTTAAACTTTCTTTTTCATCCCTACCGACTCAGCTAAATCTTTTACTCATTAGAGCCACACGACTGACGAACAATTAATTTAGCGGGTAGCGATCTGCTCGCTACAGGTTCATTGTTTATTTGTTGTAGTAAACAATTGACCAACATTTCTCCAGCTAATTTGGTATTTTGCTGAACGGTAGTGAGTGCTGGACGCGTAAATTCAGAGAGTGGGATATTGTCATATCCAGTGACGGCGATGTCCTGAGGAATTTTCAAGCCCCGTTCTCGCAGGGCTTTCATAGCACCGACTGCAATAAGATCGCTGGCACAAACTATGGCATCGAAAGGTTTTCTGAGGGCGAGTAACTGCAATGTCGCTGCGTAACCCGATTGCTCGGTAGTTATGGCGTCTACTTGTAAAGACTTGTTCACGGCTATTCCCGCATCTAATTGCGCCTTGCAACTGCCTTTGTAGCGATCAAAAAACTCCGGACTTCCCGTTGATGCGGTCCCTAAAAACGCAATTTGTCGTTTGCCAAGTTTAATAAGGTGTTCGGTGACGTCGTAGCCACCTTTAAAATTATCAGAACCGATGGACACGCCTGGTTGGCCTTCTTGCACTGCACCCCAAAGCACAAAATGGGTTTCGTTCTCGACCAATTGATCGAGCTTTTCCTTGTAATCGGTGTAATCACCGTAACCTAATAAAATAATACCGTCGGCTTTGTGCGTGTCTTCATATTCGGCATGCCAATCTTCTTCCAGTTTTTGAAAGGAAACTAACAAATCGTAACCGTTATCGGCGCAGGCGCGGGTTATGCTGCCTAACATAGAAAGGAAAAATGGATTGATAGCCGAATCATCGCTGGTGGGATCTTCAAACAGCAGCAGTGCCAGAGTATCACTATGCTGCGAGCGAAGGTTACTGGCGTTTTTGTCGACTTTGTAATTTAACTCTTTAGCGATAGCTTTAATACGCTCTCGAGTTTCCGGATTCACCAGTGGACTATCACGTAGCGCACGCGAAACGGTTGACTGGGAAACACCCGCAAGATGGGCGATATCAAAGGATGTAGCCTTACTTTTCACAATTCGCTCACTGCTCAAAAGGGTCTTGCATATTATGCATAATGTTTCGAATATACCGGAAGGTACTACTATGTGAAAGAGGTTCCTGAATTGTCAGTCGCATTAAGAAGGAAGCTCACGCCTAATAGTAACGTGCCGTGAGTGTTTCAAAGAGACAAACTGTTGATACTATTGGAGTAATGCCTTCCAAGCTTCGGTGGCCTTTTTTTCGCCATTCCGGTAACCAATGTAGAGATTAAGCATTTTAATTTCATCACACTGATATTGGGCATCGGTACTGGCCGGAACTTCGATTAATTTGAGGCCTGAATTTTGTTCAATACAATCATTCATGACGGTCATAAAATCCTTTACAGTCTCGGTGAGATAGCTCTTTCCACCATAGGCGGCGATTAACTTATGAACGTTCAAGTCTTGAGTAGAGCAGTGGTAGATATCAGCATTACTGCTTTTTCCTAGATGAAAGATATTGTTGCGCATATAAATAACGATCAGATTAAGGTTTTCACGTAAGAAGTGCACTAGCTCATTATGCTGAAAGTTAAATCCACCATCGCCAGTAATTAATATTGCGACGTCATCAAACTGCTCGCGTTTTAAGGTTTTACAGACTGCTCTGGCATAAGGGATGCTAGTACCCATTGCAGCGTACCAGGGGTTGGATAGCCACCCTCGCCCCAACGAAGACCCATGGCATATTAATCCGTAGGATGCAAAGAAAGAGTTTCCAACTTCGGGCAAATAAATAAAGGATGCATCATGGTTTTGCTGTAGATGATTAAGACAACTGGCCAAGTTGTGAAAATCGATTTTATCATCGAGATTCACAGGCGTTACAGGCCGCTCTACGTTGGGTGGTGAAAATATGGGAAGATCTTCGGCCTTTAGCAAGTCCTCGAATACACGTCTAAGCCCCTCTGCGTTTTGTACCGTACCCTTTATTGTGGTTTTGTTTCCAAAATTGTTGACATGATGGGTACCTGTATTAAAGGCTGCGCTGGTGTCCTGTTTGTAAATACTGGTATCTACTTCAAGAATATAGTCCACTTGCTTTTCGATGTACTCACGAGCATATTTTTCGCTAA
>JBFHVL010000122.1:0-9995 GCA_041589565.1 Kangiellaceae bacterium
AACCAGATGACGAAGAAGATGAATTTGGTTATTGATGTTCACTATAGCAACGATGATGTTGCTATCGCCGCAGGCATTTCTTTTTCAAATTGGCTATCAGATTCAATAGAAGATAAGCACATTGTCAAAATTGATGGTGTCGCGCCATATAAGCCGGGAAGCTTTTTTGAGCGAGAACTTCCATGCATACTCGCATTGCTAGAAGCCATAGAAGAAAAACCACAAACAATCGTTATTGATGGGTATGTAACTTTAGGCGCTGAAAAACGGGATGGCTTAGGTGCTCATTTGTACAGAGCATTAGATTCTAAAATTTCAATTATTGGCGTTGCAAAAAATAAATTTACTGGCACTCCACTCGATTTCGAAATTTTAAGAGGTAAAAGCAAGAACCCACTTTTCGTAACATCAATAGGTATAGATAATACTATAGCAAAAAATCTAATTTTAAGTATGCATGGTAACAATAGAATACCTACACTAATAAAATCTGTAGATAGAGTGTGTAGAGATGCAATCACTTAACAAGTCAAAGCACTCGGACGCAGCGAAACTGCGCCGGTGTTTGAGGCGTTAATAACAGACAATATTTCACAGCTAAAAAACGGACAAGCCCCATAAAAACTCCAGTGTCTGCAAATGGCCGAAAACTGCCATAAAAGAACAATAAAATTTTTAACTTTAAAACAAAAGTGGCTCGAACAAAGTTCGAGCCAGTAATCAAAATACCTAAACGATAAATCGATTAATAATAACCGGCTATATCATCAATAATTGGACGAATAGCTTGGTAAGCATTGGATACTCCGGAAACACCACAAGGCTGTGAGTTACAGGCGTTCCAATCTGGATCAGAAAATACATCTAATCGTGCAACGTTACCGCGGAATGCTTGCGGATAAGCCATGATAGTAGAGAAACTGTAATCTACACCGTGACCCATTCCGTACACATAAACACCACCTGAAGTATCTCCCTGACGACGTGAATGTGCCAAGCCCATATTATGGCCAAGCTCATGCACAAAGGTATTGTCGCCACAGTCAACGGCACTAATGCTGTACGCACGATCACGAGAAGACGAGTACATGCGACCGTTGCTGCCTTGACCTATCCAGGCAATACCACAAACATAACCACCCGATACGTTTTGACGTTTGCCTAACAGCGCAACCATGTCGGCTCGATACTGACTACGATAGCCACGAATGGATGAGTTGTTAGTCAGCCAGTTCAAGTCACTGCTGCTAGGAACACGATTGGTATTAGTGATTTTACCCTGTGCCACAACACGAAGGTTAATGTTTAAACCATTGTTGCGGTAAACGCGGTTAGAGTACGAAATCAGATTATTGATTTTGGTACTCATGCTCCCGCTATAGTCCGCTGCTGGCTTGGTGTACAACATCATGATGTCGATGGTTTCAGCCTTTACGGTGCTGATCATAGCGATCGCACTTAAGGCTCCCAATATCATTTTTTTCATTTGAGTTAGCTCCTCATTATATTTTTATATTGCTTTGTTTATGGTTTATCGCCGGATGACGATTCTTGAATTACGTAATCAAACTCCACATCGATATCGTCATTATTTAACTGATCGTCGGTTACTGGAGTTTCAGGTATTGCCACACCGTCTTCATGCTCTGACCAATGAGAAGCCACAAGTGATTGGCGGGATGTAATCCAGGCATAGTCGCCTTGGGCTTCCAACAAATATACTCCATCGGGAGTGCTGACCTGGGCATAGCTATTGGCCGCACCAATGGTAAATACAACGCTGTAATATTTATCCATTCCGGGGAAGTTGGCTTCGATCGTTTTATCGCCATTGGGGTGTTCGGTAACCATATCGACTTCGGCGGCAAGGCTGGTGCCAAGCTGAGGTATGGTCAACTCAAACACATCGCCCAGCTGCATGCTTTTCATTTGCTGGGTGTTTAATTCGATGTAGGCTTCACCGGCGAGATCACCGGGGAGTTTTTCGGGGTTGGCCTGTAGCACTTCGCGCGCTTTTTCGGACTCTTCCCACAAAGCAATTATTTCTTCATCGGTCGCCAAAGCGTCGCGATTTGATCGAGTTTTTATATCAGTTGTATGGACAGGTTGGGAGTCGAATTGGTCGAGAACAGTACTGACGTGCTGTTCAGTGGTTGAGTTACCCTGCGGATCAGATGATGAGTTCCAGAAATAAAAAGCAACACCAGTAATAATAAATACAGTGAAAATCAGCGTGTTACGCATGATCAATCTCCAAAGTGCGAAACGGTAGGGATACCGAGTTTATTGTTATTCTTCGTACGGCTTACAATCGAAGGGACACGGCTGGCTGTTTGAACAAACTTTAAATGCCAACTTGTATAGTTGTTAAAGTTTCGTTACAAATGGATTGTAATCCAATGCATTATTGCCGGATAAAGTTGTGACTTATTACCGTGCTATCTCAGCAGGCATATAAAAAAGTGTGAGCTACGGCGGGTTTTCATTGAAACTCTCGGAATTTGAGAACTGTGAGCTGTTAGCGCCGTTTCAGGATGAACAAAAGGAGAGTCGATTAACAGTAGTGAAGAACTACTGTTAATCGAATGGGTAAAATATTTTCACTTGCCTTTGGTACGATCAGAATTCCACATCTGCTCTTGCACGTCGGCGTTGCGGCCCAGTATCCGACAGCATACAAACAGAAAATCGGAGAGGCGATTTAAATACTTTTGGGTCACCAGATTAATTTCTTCTTCACGAGCGAGAGAAACCAGGCAACGTTCCGCACGACGACAAACCGTTCGCGCAACATGACAGGAAGCCGTGGCCATATCGCCTTTGGGTAAAATAAATTCTTTAAGTGGAGGAAGAGTATCATTTAACTGTTCAAGCCACGTTTCAAGCTCCGCCAGTGACTCTTCTTTTACCAATTGATACTCAGGCATCGCCAATTCTCCACCCAGATTAAACAAAACATGCTGAATGGCTTCCAGTTTTTCCGCGAGCGAGGCTTCGATGTTTTGCGCCATGACAACGCCAATGTTCGAATTGAGCTCGTCGACTGTCCCAATGGCTTCGATGCGCGCAGAGTCTTTGTCTACTCGTCGGTTCATGCCAATGCCTGTGGTTCCGTCGTCACCGGTTTTGGTGACAAGTTTGGATAAACGGTTACCCATACAATTAATTTCCTGCAGTAAATCTAGGTGTTGTTATTGTATCGCCAAATACGTTGGCAAAACATGATTTGTCAAAATGGATAGGTAAAATGTGCGGTTTAATGGCAAATACAAAAACAGGGAGTACAAACTCCCTGTTTTTACTATTTATGAGTTTAGCAATGAGCTATTCAACGATTTTCTCATCAGTACTGCTGTCAACGGGGCCAGAAGCATCATCCGTTAAATTGCTGTTTGTTGAACGACGATGCTCTGCAATCATTTCTCCTGCATCCAAGAGATCAATGGTGTCAGGACGCTCTTCGTCGAGCCAAACCAGAACATCGTAGTAACGACGGATATTGGTAACGTAATCGACAGGCTCGTCGCCGCGGGCGTAGCCAAAACGCGTTTGCTTGTAATACTTTTTCTGCTTCAGCATGGGCAGGCGCTCTTTCACGTCTATCCACTTGTCAGGATCGCCACCTTGTCGCTCAGTCAGAATACGGGCGTCTTCCAAATGGCCATAGCCGATATTGTATGCGGCGAGTGCCATCCAGGTTCGATCGGGCTCCTGAATACGCTCCGGCATTCTATCCAGCATCATTTTAAAGTATTGCGCACCACCCTGGATACTTTGCTCTGGATCCAGGCGACTTTTGATGCCCAGTTGCTTGGCGGTATTTAGAGTCAGCATCATCAGGCCACGCACACCGGTATGGGAGCGCGCTTTAGGGTTCCAGTGCGACTCCTGATAACCCATAGCGGCGAGCAAGCGCCAATCCAGCTCTTCACCTGCAGCTTCCTGAAAAATAGGCTTGTAGGCTTCCAGATCGTTTTGTGCTGCTTTCATAAAGGTACGGGCGCCAACATAATCAAACTCATCGACATGTCCGTAATATTGGTCAATGAGCTGAGCTATCTTTCCAGCTTGCTGTTGCTGACCAAAAAAGTTTACGACTTCGGTAAACAGGGAATAGTCGTCATCTTTAGGCAATGCCCACGCTAGCTGTTGCGCATCACCCACGGTAAATGCAATGGCCAGTTCTGTTTTAAAGCGGCGATTGAGATTCAGTTCAATAGAGTCGGTAATGGTGTAGTCGATGGTTTCATCGAGCACCATATCAAGCAGTTCTTCCGAGGAGTGCTCATCAGTCTCGACCCAGCTGAGTTGAGGAAACTGTGATTTGACGTCAAGCAACATGGCCGAGTGGCTTGAATTGGCTACAATTCTTAAATCACCTTCAAGCTGGCCAAAGTGGCGGGGCCAATGCTTACCTTGTTTAAATACCAGTTTGGCAGAGACCTCCTGATAGGGAGGGCCAAATAAATAGCTTTGTTTTCGCTGTGGAGTCGCAGTAAGTCCCGCTGCAGCAATATCGACACTGCCTGTATCGAGTGAACGAAAAATTTGGGTAATACTGTCTTCTGTGACGAAAACCGGAGTAACGCCGAGGTAATCGGCAAAAGCGGTAGCAAGCTCGTACTCAATACCTGCTGGACCGTCTTTCTGAACATAATAGGTCGTTGGGCTATTGCGTGTGGCAATTCGCAATATCCCTGAGCGCTTTACCTGCTCGAGTTTGCTTAACTTTGGCTCCTGACAGCCAGTAAGCATAAAACCGAGCGGGAAGACGAACAGAAAAGGGGAAAGAAATTTAGCTAATTGTCGCAAATTTTCACCATATTTCGTTAAATGCGCCAAACCGCAAGCCATATCACCAGTATCCATGTGTGAGATTTTTGCCCCTGTCATGGTTAAATTATCGGCGGTAATGTGACATAGCGCAAGTTTTAGATGGGTAAAAATTAACCTTTACAAGATGAATATCCGCTGAATCCATTGCAAATAACGGATTTGCTCACCACTCGGAGCAGTTAATTATTTGTCGTGGATTTGAGCCAACAAAGCCTTATCAAAAAAGGCCATTTCGAGTAGAATTGGCGCTCATTTTTACCCCCCTGCAATGATACGAGAGTAAGTCATATGCTGATCCTGCGTGGAGCACCCGCTTTTTCTGAGTTTCGTCTAACCAAAATTCGCCATAACTGTCAGGCTAACGGCCTGAAAATTAAAGACATTTATGCGGAGTATGTGCACTTTGCCGATATTGAGAGTGCCCTTGATGACACTGAAATGGCGGTACTTGAGCGTCTTTTGACTTACGGACCTGCGATCCCGGCGCACGAGCCAGACGGGCAATTGCTGGTGGTGGTACCTCGACCTGGAACCATTTCTCCCTGGTCTTCCAAAGCATCGGATATTGCCCATAACTGCGGACTAAGCAAAGTAAAGCGTCTGGAGCGCGGTGTGGCTTTTTATTTGCAAGGCGATAGTGGCGCGACTTTGTCGGACGCTGAGCTGGAGCTGGCAAAAGTTTACATTCATGACCGTATGGTTGAAGCGGTGCTTTCGCAGTTTGAGGCGGCTAGCGTGCTGTTTCGTCATGAGGAACCTCGTCCTTTTAGTCGCGTCGACATTATGGGCGGTGGTCGTGATGCGCTGGTTAAAGCGAACAGTGATCTGGGCTTGGCGCTTGCAGATGACGAAATTGATTATCTGGTAGAACGTTTTCAAGAATTACAACGTAATCCCACAGATGTCGAGTTGATGATGTTCGCGCAGGCTAACTCGGAGCACTGTCGCCATAAAATCTTTAATGCTTCCTGGACCATAGATGGCGAAGAGCAGCCCTTATCGCTATTCAAAATGATCAAAAACACTTACGAAGTGGGCCATGAAGGCGTACTTTCGGCGTATCGAGACAATGCTGCTGTTATTGAAGGCTTTGAGCAACCACGCCTATGGCCTGATGCCAGCTCGCATCAATACGAATACCATCTGGAGCCCGTCCACATTTTGATGAAGGTGGAAACCCACAATCATCCTACCGCTATTTCTCCGTATCCGGGAGCCTCGACCGGTTCCGGTGGCGAAATTCGTGATGAAGGCGCAACCGGCATTGGTGGCAAGCCCAAAGTGGGACTCACCGGCTTTAGTGTTTCCAACTTGAAAATTCCTGGTTTTGAACAGCCTTGGGAAATCGATTACGGCAAGCCCGGCCGAATTGTTACCGCGCTGGATATTATGACCGAAGGCCCACTCGGTGGGGCTGCTTTCAACAATGAATTTGGTCGTCCTAATGTTTGCGGTTATTTTCGAACTTACGAGCAAGCCCATGAGTTTAGTTATGGCACCGAAGTGCGTGGGTATCATAAGCCCATTATGATTGCCGGCGGTATGGGAAATATTCGCGCTCAACACGTTGAAAAGAACGAAATCAAACCAGGTTACAAAGTCGTGGTGTTAGGTGGTCCTGCCATGTTGATTGGTCTGGGCGGTGGGGCTGCGTCTTCAATGGCTTCGGGAGCCAGTCAGGAAGATCTGGATTTTGCCTCGGTTCAACGGGATAACCCGGAAATAGAACGCCGCTGTCAGGAAGTAATCGATACCTGCTGGTCGATGGATAAAAACCCCATCGAATTTATTCATGATGTGGGTGCTGGTGGGCTTTCAAACGCGATTCCAGAGCTGGTGCACGATGGCGAACGTGGCGGTAAATTTGAATTACGCCGAGTTCCTAACGATGAGCCGGGAATGAGTCCGGTTGAAATCTGGTGTAACGAAGCGCAGGAGCGATACGTTTTAGCGATTGCTCCAGAAAGCGTCGATGTTTTTACCGCGATTTGTGAGCGTGAGCGTTGCCCATTTGCCATTGTGGGTGAAGCGACAGAAGAGTTACATCTGGAACTTAACGATGAGCACTTCGATAATAAGCCAATTGACCTGCCTATGGATGTGCTCTTTGGTAAGCCACCAAAAATGCATCGCGATGTGGCTTCCGCGACTACGGTAAAGAAGCCCGTATCCATTGATGCCGAATTAAATGAAGCGCTCGATCGCGTTCTGTCATTACCTGCTGTTGCCGATAAAACTTTCTTGATTACCATTGGCGATCGAACCGTTGGTGGATTAGTTTCTCGCGATCAAATGGTCGGTCCCTGGCAAGTACCGGTAGCTGACTGTGCGGTCACCGCATCTACGCTGCAAGCCTATACTGGTGAAGCTATGGCCATGGGCGAGCGTACCCCTGCTGCTTTACTAGACTATGCTGCCTCGGCGCGCATGGCGGTAGGCGAAACTATTACCAATATTGCAGCAGCTCGAATAGAAAAATTGTCGCACATAAGGCTGTCAGCCAACTGGATGTGTGCGGCTGGCTTTGAAGGTGAAGATGCTGGTTTGTATCAGGCAGTAAAAGCGGTGGGAATGGAGTTGTGTCCCGAGTTGGGCATTACCATTCCGGTGGGAAAAGATTCCATGTCCATGCGCACAGTATGGGAAGAAAACGGTGAGCAAAAATCAGTAACCGCACCTATGTCGCTAATCATTACCGGTTTCGCTCCAGTACTAAATATTCGCAAAAGTTTAACTCCGCAGTTGCGCACTGATAAAGGCGATACTCTGCTGTTACTCATTGATTTGGGCGCAGGTAAAAATCGACTAGGCGCAACGGCATTGGCTCAGGTGTTTAACCAGCTGGGCGATCAAGTTGCCGATGTAGACAATGCTGTGAAACTAAAAGCATTCTTCGATGCCATTCAAACCTTAAATGAAAAAGGCATGATCCACGCGTATCACGATCGCAGTGACGGTGGTTTAGTCACAACCTTGGTAGAAATGGCGTTTGCTGGCAACACTGGACTTAATATTGATCTTTCCAGTTTATCCGACGATGCCCTAGGTGTTCTATTCAATGAAGAACTCGGTGCCGTGATTCAGATCAACAGCGATCAATTATCCGAAGTACAAAATATTTTAAGCGGTTTCGACTTAGCGGCTGAGACTCATGTGATTGGTGGGTTGGCTGCCGAAAAACAAGTCACGATTCGCCATGGTAACAACGAATGGCTGAAGCGAGAGTTAAAAGATTTACGAGCTCTGTGGTCGGCAACCACTTACCAAATGCAAAAGCTACGTGATAATCCAGAGTGTGCCGAGCAGGAATATCAGGCCAAGTTGGATGTTAACAATCCGGGTCTTACGCCTAAGCTCACATTCGACATCAATAATGATATAGCCGCATCGCTAAGTGGCAGTGAGCAACCGAAAGTGGCGATTTTGCGTGAGCAAGGGGTTAACAGTCATTTGGAAATGGCTGCTGCCTTTATGAAAGCCGGGTTTACTGCTATTGATGTTCACATGAGCGACATTCTGTCGGGACGAGTGACTCTCGATCAGTTTAAAGGGATTGTTGCCTGTGGCGGCTTCTCTTACGGAGACGTACTCGGTGCGGGTGAAGGCTGGGCTAAATCGATATTATTTAACCCGGTTGCGAGAGAACAGTTTGCCAACTTCTTTAAACGGGAAGATGCCTTTGCATTGGGCATTTGTAATGGCTGTCAAATGCTGTCGAACTTAAAAGAGTTAATTCCGGGTACCGATCATTGGCCGCATTTTGTGCGCAACAAGTCAGAGCAATTTGAAGCGCGCTTTGCTTTGGTGAAAGTCGAAAAGTCGCCATCAATCTTTATGCAGGGTATGGAAGGATCTCATATTCCTATCGCGGTTTCTCATGGTGAAGGACGCGCCGAGTTTAAAACCAATGAGGATGCGCAGAGTTCCAATGTGTCAGGACTGGTTGTTGCGCGATATATCGATAACTACGGTAACGAAACCGAGCAGTATCCTTCGAACCCAAATGGCTCGCCATTTGGCATTACAGCGTTAACCAATACGGATGGTCGCGTCACCATTATGATGCCTCACCCTGAGCGGGTACAACGTAGCGTACAAAACTCATGGTGCCCAGATGAGTGGGGCGAAGACGGTCCCTGGGTACGTATGTTCCGCAATGCGCGCGTTTGGGTGGGGTAAATCACACAAAGGGTAGCTGCTGTTTTGAGGCAGCTACTCCTCTTATTTTTTCTTTCACTTTTGAAGCAATATCTCGTAGTAGTGATTTTTTTCTCGCAACTATCCTGCCGCTGTCTTGGTATCGCAATTTGTATAAATTTTGAACGAGTGCCTATCTTAAGGTGTGGCAAACTACTAGAATGCCTAAATTAACTCAGATCAATGGACGCTTTGCCGCACATTAAAGGAGCCCTTATGAAAATCTATGCCCCGCTGGTGCTAACTTGTCTGGTATTGGGATTTAAACCACTGTTAGCTGTAGAAGCTTTTTGTCCGGATGGAAGTGCGCCTAACCCTAATGTTTTATTTTGCGATAGTTTTGAAGGTACGCTTGCTGAAACCAAACAGAAGTATTACGACTACAGTGATGATGAAGGTGAATATGCTCCAGTGGCGGGCGATGCCGTAGAAGGCGGTAAAGTTCTGCGCACTCGTTGGCAAGCGGGCGAAGTGGATGCTGGCGCCATGCACTTAAATATTGGACGTACTCCGCTAGGTTCAAGTTTGTATCCCAATGTAGATTTTCGTGAAATTTATTGGCGCTTTTACTTAAAGCTGCAAAATGACTTTCAAAGCTTCCCCAGTAAAATAACACGTGCCACTGGGTTTGCCGGCTCCAATTGGTCGCAATCGATGGTGGCGCATGTTTGGCACGATGATAATAACAAACAGTTTATAGTGGCCGATCCTGTGAGTGGTATTGAAAATGATCAGCTGGTGACAACGCGCTACAATGATTTTGATAATTTTCGCTGGCTCGGTAAAGCGACCATTAATACACCTTTTCCAAAAGGGGAGTGGGTGTGTATTGAAACACGCGTGAAGCTCAATGATGCAGGCCAATCCAATGGCATTTTCGAAATTTATATCAACGATAGGCTCGAAGCGAGTAAGCAAAATATGGACTGGGTGGGAGCCTGGGATGATTACGCCATAAACGC
>JBFHVL010000123.1:0-9841 GCA_041589565.1 Kangiellaceae bacterium
AAAGAGCTGAGCATGGTCGCTGCGTTTTACATAATAGTCACTATCCTTATGGTAAAAAGTAAAAGTAAATTGGGAATCACCCTCCAGCTGGTAATTGACTTTGTTTGCTTCAGACAGTTCGGGTGCTTCTTCTACAACATTCGCAATAGTGAGACCATTAAATGCTTGTTCTAATTGCTTGGCTTGAGTCTCGTCAATTGGAGTTTCACTGTCTTGACTAAACTGCCATTGCTCGTTTTTCTTTTGTAATGAAAAATCTTCACCTTTGATGACTTTAATATCTTCCACAGCCAGTAACCGTTTCGATAACCAGTCGTTAAGGCTAGTTGGGTAGTCGTAGCTATTTAATGCCATGCTATACACTTTGTCATCACCTCCTTTACGAAGATGTACTTTGCGAAACCCAGGAGATGTTCCCAGAAAAAGTTCCGATATAATCGTATCATTATGAAACAGTTTGATACGGCGCTGAAAGTTTTCCTCAGACACTTCAAAGCGTTGATGACTGCTTTCGGTTGTGGCAATTGGCCAACCGATTTTGAGCTTATGTAAATTTTCAAGCGCCGAGTCAATTTTATTGGTATTTACCGGCAGCTGATGCAACTCAGGTAAAACCCATCGGCCATTCTGCTTTTGTAGTAATGCCGTTTTTTCCTGGTCGCTAATCTCAACTTTGGTAATCTGGTGCTTGGAGAGCTCCAGTAAAGGATGGCTGCTGTGTTCCGTAGGATCATTTTGAGTCACCAGATAAATTCCGGCTGCCGCAATGAGTTGTAGTAGCAGCAGTCCAGCTAGTTTGACGTTCGATTGAAACATGTATACCTCCTTAGTTCGCCAGCAGTTCTAGATATTTCTTGTTTCTCGCCAGTCGTCGTTGACGAACAATTAGCGCTAATACCGCGAGAGTCATTAATGCCAGGCCGTAGTTTAGGTACTCCCAAAACATTTGCTCTTCTTGTGCCATAGGAGGCAAGGTGCGATTAAATTGAGCACGCGAACGAATGCTTAGTAAGCCTGCATCTTCCAGCGACCAGTCAACGGCGTTGGCTATCAGTTGTAGGGTATTTAAGTACTCGGTTTGCTGTACGCTGCCAGTAAGTTGAATGACCTGATCGCGCAGAAAATCATTTGAGCTGAATAGGACGATTCGGGCCGATTCGGGAGAACGCTCAATAACACTGTCAATTCGCAGTTCGTCCTCTTTGCTTTCGCTGGCAACCTCATCGGCGTTGTCTTCCGCTTTGTCCTTTTGTGAAGACTGCTGCGCCAAGGGTGAACTTTTACCGGCATAAAATGAGGTAAAGCGGCCTTCACTTATGACTCCCACAAGCTGCTGGCGTATCTCGCTTTCGGGGTGGTAAGGTGCAACGCCATCGGCCGTTAGGCGCGGCATAATGTCCGTGGACGAGGAAACCCATGAGTCAACCGAGCTGTAAATAAGCGGCGTGGTTGAGCGCTCACTTAGTTTTTCTTCATCCAGAAAAATCGGCGAAGCCCAGGGCACTGTTACCTGCGGTAGCTCTGACGTTACCAGATGTTGCTGATTTAAATCTTCGCCACGAACATCAATAAAGTAGGGATAGTCCAGCAGGCGCATTTCTCGTAACTGGAAGCCTCCAACATTCCGCATAATGGGAACTGGAAAAGCTGCGTTTCGTGGATCCATTACCAGCGATTTTTCAATTTTAAATCCGTGGTGTTCAAGCCAGTTCTCCAGTCCGCTGTTGTATTCTCCCAGTGACAAGTTACGTGCACTTAAATTGGCGCTGTAAGGTGATGTTGCCGCTATAACGGTACCTCCTTTCATCAGGAACTGATCCACTGCAAAGAGCTCCATTTCGGTTAACTCTTTGGGGGCTGCAAGTACCAGAATATCGGCCTGTCCCGAGACAGAGCCATCTGAGAGATCTTCATTAAGTACATTCATATCTGTACTCAGAAAGCTGTCGAGCTGTGAAAAACGAGGTCCCATAGCCGAGAAATTATGGCCATAGTTGGGCGTTTCGTTTTTGGGTGTAACCAGAGCGACTGTTTTGGTAAAGCCACTGGCAAATCGTTTTATACCAGCATTTAAGTTGCGTTCGAAATCATCTTTGGTTAGCTCACCCATGGGAATTTGAATAATTTGCTTATCGCTTTGCAGCGTCATGTAAAAGTAGAATCGCTGATCGCTAAACAAGCTGGTCGCCATGGGTTTAAAGCCAAACTCTTCATTAATTTTTTGCCCGACTTCGCCATTGTTGGCATCGGGGTCTATGATTTCAAACTCAAACTGATCTTTTGCTGTCTGTTGAGTTTGCTTGAGTACTTCAAGCAAGTCGTTTTTAAAAGCCACAAGCTGTTCAGGCAGTTTTTCGTCCTGCGAGAAGTAGGCATTAAACGTGAGTTTAGTTTTGACGGTGTCAAATAAATTGCCTCCTGTCTGATAACTTTGGAGGACCTTTTTTATAGTGCGAGTTAAGTCATGCTCGGGATTGCGAAGTTGAACATTAATATCGGCTTCGCCAAGCACCTGCACTTCAATCAGATCTCTAAACCCAAGGACCTGATGCTCATCCCCATACTGTATCAGTACATTAAAGTAAGAACTGACAATAGACGATTGGTAACGGTCGGCAATCTGGAAGGGGACCGGTTGAATGCCATATTTTTGATTGGCTTCCTTTTCCAGATCCGGATCACTTTGCGGATCAATAAACTCCGCTCTTACCTTTCCGTCACCGGCAATTTCGTATTCTTTGATCAAGTCGCGCAGTTGTGGCATCAGCGGAGCGAGTAGAGGATGGGTCTTATTGCTGAAGTACCCACGAATGAGTAATGGCTCTCTGAGCTGCTCCAGATATCCTTGAGTAGCCTCGGAAATGGAGTATTGGTTGCCGCGGGTCATATCAATTCGCAACGCGCTGAATTGACCGAGCCATAAGTTAGCCGCTAACGCATTCGTTGCAAATAACAGAGTGAATGCCAGCCAGCGTTGATGATGTGGTTGTTTGCCATCGGTGATCCAGCGTTGTTTTTCCAAAGCCAGAACATTGAGTGAGAGAAACACCAGTACCAGGCTGATGTAGTAATAGATATCACGAATATCGATCACGCCGCGGGTAATGGAATCAAAACGTGAGCCCGTGCCAAATAGGCGCAATAGCTCTCCGGACTGATTCCCAAAAAAGTCAGTGATCACAGGTGTTCCGAGTAAGTAAAAGACACCACTCATAACAGAAGCGGTAATCAAACTGACGATCTGATTGTCACTGCGTGCGGAGACAAACAATCCGATACTTAAATACACCGCACCCAAAAATAACGTAGCAAGATATCCAGCAAACACCGGCCCCCAGTCTAAATCGCCAATAATAGCGACAGTCGCTGGTAGGGGGAGGGTAATGAGTAGCGCAATCAATAACAGATACAGACAGCCTAAAAACTTACCGACGACAAAATGCCATAAAGGTACAGCTTGAGTCAGTACATATTCCAGGGTTCCTGCTCGACGCTCTTCACTCCACAAACGCATGGTGAGGGTTGAGCACAGGAAAATAAGTAATACCGGCATCCATTCAAACAGAGGACGGACATCGGCAATGTTGCGTGCAAAAAACGCTTCGCCCCAGAAAAAGATAAACAAACTTATCGCCGCGAAGCTGGCCAAAAATAAGTAAGCTACGGGCGAGGCGAAAAACAGAGTGATTTCTTTTCGTGCGATGCGTTTTATGGTCAGTTGAGTGCGAATATCAGGCTGCATGAGAAAGCCCCTCCTGCTGATACTTGTGTTCATTGACTTCGCGGAACAATGTTTCTAAATCGCGTTGTTCAAATTCGAGTCGATACACTCGCTGGTTCATATCAATAAGATGATTCGCGATGGACGCGCTTACATCCCGTCGGTGTGATTCAGGCTTAACCTCAATGCGGTAACAGTGTATTTCTGCTTCAGAGCTGGATGTTTGAGTTACCTGGCTTACTCCAGCGATATTGCGCAGTTCGTCCGACTTAACTGGCGGCAGGCTGGTTTCAAGACCTATAAATTTGCTGTCACGTAGCTCGCTGAGCTGAGCATCAACGGCAAGTTGACCGGCTCGGATCATAAGCACACGGGAACATAAAGCATCGACTTCTTGCATGATATGGGTAGACAGGATCACGGTGGCATCATTTGCCAACTGCTTGATCAGATCGCGCATATGCTGTGTTTGTTCCGGATCCAGCCCATTGGTAGGCTCATCCAGAATGAGCAATTTAGGTTTACCTAAAATGGCCTGAGCGACACCAACTCGCTGTTTATAACCTCGCGATAAGGTCGTAATTGAGGACAATAATTTTGAGCCAATATCGGTTGCGCGTATGGCGCGTTTAATCTCTTCAACTTTCTCTTCGCCGGTAAGGCCTTTTAAATCTGCGGCGTAATCCAGATAATCGGCCACCGTCATTTCAGGGTAGACCGGCAAGCTTTCCGGCAAATAGCCGAGTTGCTTTTGGATGGCTTTGGGGTTTTCGCTAAGCGCAATACCATTGAGTTTGACCTCTCCGTCATTAGGCTCGAGATAACCACTGAGCATTTTCATAATGGTGGTTTTACCGGCACCGTTATGACCCAGTAGCCCGATGATTTCACCTTTTTCAACAGTGAAGCTGACGCCATCGACGGCCAGCAGATCACCGTATTTGCGTGTCAGATTGTTCACTTCAAGCATGCATTCCTCCTGTCAATGCAGTCATGAAAATCGTTCTGTAATTAATGAGATCGGAAGATCTCAGGATTTAGCTGCTGTTGGGGAAGACCAGGAAGTGTTGATAGGGTGAGTAGTAGCCCATTTTGGATTAAACGAAAACACACTGTTAACACTCCTTGGTCAGGGACTGGCCCCAAAACTAAGCATTCACGATTGATATTTTCATTATTGATACGCAGGTGGCGCTGATGGCCCTTCAGACTCTATAGCTGCATCTATGGATTCATATCCGAGTGGCTATCAGGATGATTAGACACCGGCGCAACAGGCGTAAGATTGGGGATTTAATGGAAATTTTTCAAGGGGGGCAGTGAGCGAAAATTGAGGTAAAAAATCACAAATCTTTAAATGCTTCGCGTTGACCGGCTACCAGTGTCTGTAAGGTATCTTCGAACTCTTTACCCTGTTGTAGAAGTACCATTCGTTCGGCGGCAAACAAATCAATGAGCTGCTCTTCTTTGGGATCGAGCATGCGCTGACCTTTCTGATCGGTGAAGATGTATTTGCTGGTGGTCGTGGAAATAATACTGAGAACCAATTGTTGCGGTTTTTGGCCGTCCTGACTGTATCGAACTATGGCACCCGGCATAAGTTCGTCCACCTGTTTTTTGGCGTCAATACGTCGTTGTTCAAATCGCGCTTCTTCTTTTTTCGCTTTGGCAATTGCCTGAGCGCGCTCTTCTTCCAGTCGGCGTTTTTTATCCTGTTGTTTACGTAATTCTTCTTCGATTTTTTGCCGAATTACGCGGCGCGCTTCTTCTTCTGCGGCTTGCTTACGGGCGCGGTCTGCTGCCTGTTCCTGTTCTACGCGAGCAACCTGCTCCTGTAGTATTTTAACGCGGCGAGTCATGGTATTTTGCAGATAATCAGTTAGCTCTTCCCAGTAGTTGTGCGTTTCAATATTAACCAGTGGCAGATGACTCGGGTGAAAACTGGGAGAGGTGGTATCGAAGTCAGCAATCAGTGCGCCAGATAAATTAACAAAGACCAGCCATTTACCGGTGTAATCACGTGGAACCAGCTGGCAACGAAAGCGTTTCCCTTTTTGAATCAGATAATACCAGTCATCATCGACCAACATCTGATTGAGTTGCTTGCTGTAGTCCGTTTCCATTGGAGCGGGGTCGTTGCTGTCAAAGTCCTGTAATAGCGGACTGGTAATTAACGTATAATGATCGGTACGTTCGCCATTGAGTTTTTTAATGTGCGTTTCTTCCAGCTCGTAAAAGAAATCCTGCAGGCCCTGCGAGCCGTTAAACAGTTCATCAATTCCCTCGTACAACCGCCTTAAAGCAGGTGGAACTTTTTCTTGATACTGCTCAACAAACGCAGGCGAATAGGACGCATTGACACTCCAAAGTAAAATGTCGGCATCTTCAATGGCGGTGTGCCATTTTTGACCTACCGGTCCCGTTTCCATAAAAATATGCTTTAAATAACTGCTCAGGTAGTTTTCCATAAACTCCAATAGGAAAACGGGAAATTCTTCTCCAGCGGTTTTTTCTTTAATGTAATCTGAAATAAACACATCCGCTTTGGCTTCTCGCTCTTCTCGTCGTTTTTTTTCGACGATTTTCTTCAGCCTGTCATTGCGGTATTCATTGAATGCGGACTCTAATGAAACGATACGATTGGAAGCCTGCTCGTAGAGTCGAGGGTTAGCGCCTTTTTGATTAAGCTGGCTCAATACCAGCTTAATGCCGTCGAGTAACTTTTTGGCCAGATTGCCACTGCGCTGATCCCAGCACTCTCCAAGTAGCAGCAACTTGGATAATACTAATTTGGCCGGGTGTTGCTTTACCTGTAAAAACTCTGGTGAATGCACCGCCAGCTGTGCCCAACTCAATGCCAATAATTGTATCAGGCGTTTGATTTCTTCGTGTTCTTCGGTAATACCGTTTAAAAATTGAAAGGTCAGTTCGGTGAGGTGCAGACTGCTCTTGATATTACCGGGTATATGATAATCGCGATCTTTGGGCAATTTGTTAAAAATGGCACCGACTAACTCATAATGGGCGATCGGAGATTGATCTGTCGAAGGTGCTTTAAGCGTTTCGCGGAAGATTTGCTGCAAAATACCCAGTATTTCGGAGGGATTGAGCTCCTGATAATGACTGCCCTGCTTTTTCTCTTGCTCCCGAAACAGCCGAAATTCCAGCTCTCGGTTTTGGCGGCTTAATTCGAAAATGGTTTTATTCATTGTCGGGAGCAGGCACCTTGGTTAAGCCGCCGGAAGGCAGCGGTGAACAGACATACAGTGGGTCGAATGCTGTTGGTTAATGGGCGTCAATAATATCAAACAGTTAGCCTCGCGATCTAAAACCTTTATGAAGTTCATTAATGTTAAGTGTATCTCAATTCTGGTGATTCGCATGACCCGGAGGTCAGGTTAACTGCGACAACTTCTTTAATTGTAGAAAAGTTGTGCTCGGCTTGCGTGAATGTATGGCTAATATTTCGAGAATTTTATTTTAGGCTCACATTGGTCGAAATCCTGATTTCAGCCATGAATATTCTGGATTATCTGGAAATACCTTGAAAAATAGTGATCCAGCGCCGAGTATTGGAGTTTCTGCTTGCAGCACTACAGGTGCCTTGCTACATTAGCGCGCTAGACCGATTTTACCTCGGGAACCCTTTTTCCATCGCTCAGTCAGAGTATTCAATATGTGGCCGGTTCACCGGGGAATGCGTTTTCAAAATTCGAAACTGGATTAAACAATAACGATGCTAAATAAAATTCGCGGATTATTTTCAACAGACCTTTCTATTGACCTGGGAACTGCCAATACTCTGATTTACGTGCCAGAAAAAGGGATAGTCCTCAATGAACCTTCGGTGGTTGCGATACGGCGAGAGCGCAATGGCAATAAGTCCATCGCCGCAGTAGGCCAGGAAGCGAAAATGATGTTGGGGCGCACACCGGGCAATATTGAAGCGATTCGTCCGATGAAAGATGGCGTGATCGCCGACTTTGAAGTTACCGAAAAAATGCTGCAGGAATTTATTCGAAAGGTGCACGATAGCAGTTACTTTATGCGTCCGAGTCCTCGCGTGTTGGTGTGTGTGCCTTGTGGTTCCACTCAGGTTGAGCGTCGTGCCATTCGTGAATCAGCCTACGGCGCTGGGGCACGAGAAGTTTATTTGATTGAAGAGCCTATGGCTGCTGCCGTAGGGGCTGGGATGCCGGTGGGTGAAGCACGCGGTTCCATGGTCGTGGATATTGGTGGCGGAACCACCGAAATTGCTATTTTGAGCTTAAATGGTGTGGTGCAGTCGGAATCCGTGCGTATCGGCGGTGATCGGTTTGATGAAGCCATCATCGAGTATGTACGTCGTAATTACGGTACTGTTATCGGCGAAAGCACCGCAGAGCGAATCAAACATCAAATCGGAACCGCATATCCAAGCACTGAAGTTATGGAAATTGACGTGCGTGGGCGTAATCTCGCTGAAGGGGTGCCGCGCAGCTTTACCATTAACAGTAATGAGGTGCTTGAAGCACTGCAAGATCCACTTGCTGGTATTATTCGGGCCGTACGGTCGGTATTGGAGCAGTCGCCACCCGAGCTGGCCGCTGATATTTCCGAACGCGGACTGGTGCTTACCGGTGGTGGTGCTCTGATCCGCGATATTGACCGCCTGTTTATGGAAGAAACCGGACTTCCAGTGATTATTGCCGAAGATCCATTAACCTGTGTTGCCCGAGGGGGAGGCAAGGTATTGGAGACTATTGAAGCCCACGGTGGTGATCTTTTCTCTCACGACTAGTCACGTCGATAATTCCTATCTATAATCAAAGACTTAGCTTGACTACTGCAAGCTAAGTCTTAGTTTTTATGATTTTGGCACAGAATTTTGGCGGAGCGCTCTTATTAAACCCATATTTGTCGATGACAATTGGAATCTTACCAAGCTGATAGGCATGGTGCTGTTGTCTGCCATTTTGATGTTTTTCGATCACCGTGGTCAGCACCTCAACGCGCTAAGAAACTTTTTGTCCACCTTCCTGACCCCTTTGGTTTATGTGGCCGATATGCCGGGCGAACTGGCTTTGTGGAGTGGCGAGCGAATTCGCAGTCGTGATGAATTATTTCAAGAAAATCAGTCACTTCAAGACGAAGTCTTTATTCTGAGAACACAGTTACAAAAGTTAGTGGCACTAAAGGCCGAGAATGCCCAATTGAGAAATCTGCTGGGTACGGAACAAAAGGTAGAAGGCCGTCGTCTGGTGGCCGAAATCATTAACGTGGCCACGGAACCATCGGTTCATGAAATTCTGATCAATAAGGGAAGTCGTCACGGTGTGTATTCTGGGCAGGCAGTATTGGATGCTTACGGCGTGATGGGACAGGTCATTGATGTGTCCGCTTTCACCAGTCGTATTTTGTTAATTACCGATCCTCGTCATGCCATTCCGGTTAGAGACGAGCGTAGTGGCGAACGCAGTATTGCATTGGGTAATGGTCAGCTCGATTATCTAACATTGCAGTATGTGAGAAGTACCGCAGACATTCAGGTGGGAGATCTGCTTTTGAGCTCAGGTATCGGCGAGCGTTTTCCCGACGGTTATCCGGTGGCCACGGTCACCGAAGTGAACAAACAACCGGGCGAGCCTTATATGGACATTACCGCAGCGACCAAAGCGCATTTAGCGCGAACAGGTCAGGTATTGCTGATTTGGCCCGATCGCGAGTTTAACCTGGAGCAGAACAGCGAACCGTCCAATGAGTCGCAGTCAGCAGGAGAATCGCAGCCATGAATCCAGATGCTCGTAATAATTCCTGGGTGATCTGGGCATCTTTTGCTATCGCTTTGTTACTGGATATTTTGCCTTTACCAAGTGGTATTCAGCTTTATTGGCCGGAGTGGCTGGCAATGGTTTTGTTGTATTGGATAGTGGCACTGCCGCAACGGGTTGGCATCGTTACCGCCTGGGTTGTGGGCCTGTTTGTCGACGCTGTACAGGGTGCGGTGCTGGGCCTGCATGCCGTATCTTTTGCCGTTATGGCCTATTTTGGGCTGGTGTTGTATCAACGTATACGGTTATTTCCTCGATGGAAACAGTCGCTGGTGGTCGCCATGCTGATTGGCATTTACATGTTATTGGT
>JBFHVL010000124.1:0-9821 GCA_041589565.1 Kangiellaceae bacterium
CATCGTTACCGCCTGGGTTGTGGGCCTGTTTGTCGACGCTGTACAGGGAGCGGTGCTGGGCCTGCATGCCGTATCTTTTGCCGTTATGGCCTATTTTGGGCTGGTGTTGTATCAACGTATACGGTTATTTCCTCGATGGAAACAGTCGCTGGTGGTCGCCATGCTGATTGGCATTTACATGTTATTGGTGCTTTGGCTCAGTAGCTTCACCAAGCCAATCGATAAAAGTTTTGGCTACTGGTTGTCCATGCTGATTAGCGCAATTGTCTGGCCCTGGATTTATATTTTGTTACGCGATATTCGCCGACAATTCAGGGTAAATTAATGGCAAACCCGATACACTTTGAAAAGATTTGTTTGGCATCCCAATCACCGCGACGACAGGAGTTGTTACAGCAAATTGGCGTTTCTTTTAATGTGATTCCTGCCAATATAGATGAACAGCGGTTTTCTGATGAGAAGCCTTTAGATTACGTGCAGCGCATTACTCTGGCTAAAGCCAGCGCTGTCTGGAACCTGCCTGACTATCCAAGAGACTGTCCGGTGCTGGCATCGGATACTGCCGTTGTAGTGGACGAAAAGGTGTTGGGTAAACCATCCGATAAGTCCGAAGGCAAAGCCATGTTGCGCGAAATGAGTGGGCGCAGCCACAAGGTCATCACCGGTGTGGCTTTGGTCTTTCAGGAACGAAAGTCGTACCAGGTGTGTGTGTCGGATGTGACTTTTCGGACGTTATCGGAAGCTGATATTGAGCACTATTGGTTAACTGGAGAGGGCAGTGATAAAGCTGGATGCTACGCCATTCAGGGTTACGCGGCTTCCTTTATTGAAAAGATGCAGGGGAGCTTTTCGGCGGTTATGGGCCTGCCATTATTTGAAACCTGTGCATTGCTGGACCAATGGGGGATTGCTTACTGGCCTCACAAGGCGGGACTCCCTCAGTCGTCGAGTATCTGAAAATAGATTCGTTATCGGGTGACTGTACCCGGCTAAAATTCGGAAAATTATGAGCGAAGAAATTCTGATCAATGTTACTCCTCAGGAAACCCGTGTTGCCGTGGTTGAAAATGGCATGCTGCAGGAGTTACTGATAGAACGAAAACAAAATCGGGGTCTTGTTGGCAATATATACAAGGGTAAAGTCAAACGTGTGTTGCCGGGGATGCAAGCTGCATTTGTTGATATTGGTCTGGAACGCAGCGCATTTTTGCATGTGTCCGAGATTTTACCGCAACATGAAGACGATGAAGACGCCAATGATGATATTGCTGTCATGTTACGTGAAGGACAGGAAATTATTGTACAGGTCATCAAAGATGAACTCGGTAGTAAAGGCGCTCGTTTAACCACCCACATCACCGTGCCCAGTCGTTATTTAGTACTCATGCCCGAAAATCCACATGTTGGTGTTTCGCAGCGCATTGAAGATGAAAATGAGCGGAACCGACTGAAAGAAATTTTAAATGAAAAAGATAAGGACACCCAAGGTTACATTATTCGAACGGCTGCTGAAGGCGCTGGGGAGAATGAGTTAAGACGTGATGTGGTGTTTCTTAAGAAATTATGGACACGGATAGAAAAACGTATCAAAAATGCAGGCTGTCCGGCACTTATTTATGAAGACTTAAGCCTGGAACTTCGTATTGTGCGTGATATGGTCGCCAACAAAATCGAAAAAATACGTATCGACAGTCGTGGGGTTTTCGAAAAAACACAACAATTTGTTAGTGAGTTTGTGCCCGAGCTGGAAGAGCGACTCGAAATGTATCTGGGCAGTCGTCCCTTGTTTGATGTGTATAACATTGAAGATGAAATTCAAAAAGCATTACACCGTCAGGTGCCGCTAAAATCGGGTGGTTACTTGATCATCGATCAGACCGAAGCCATGACCACCATTGACGTTAACACGGGTGCCTTTGTGGGACATCGCAATCTTGAGGAGACAATCTTTCGTACCAACCTGGAAGCCGCATCGGCCTTAGCTCGTCAACTGCGACTCAGAAACCTGGGTGGTATTATCATTATCGATTTCATCGATATGAAGGAAGAAGAACATAAGCGCCAGGTGTTACGCACTTTAGAAAAATCGCTGGAAAATGATCATGCCAAAACGCATATTTCTGAAGTGTCATCGCTTGGATTGGTAGAAATGACGCGCAAGCGTACCCGCGAAAGTCTGGAGCATATTTTGTGTGAGTCCTGCCCTACCTGTAATGGACGTGGCTCTATTAAAACAGCAAAAACCGTGTGCTTTGAAATTTTCCGAGAAATAACTCGCGCAGCTCGGGCGTACGAGGCTCAAAAACTCTTGGTTCTGGCATCGCAGAGTGTTGTTGACTGTTTACTGGATGAAGAAGCCAGTAGTGTTGCCGAACTGGAGGCTTACATTAAAATTCCTATCCGCTTTCAAGTTGAATCGCTCTATACGCAGGAGCAGTTTGATGTGGTGTTAGTGTGAACCGTAACGAACAGTCATGTCTTTTGCTCGAATTTTTGCCCGACTTTTAAACCGCATCTGGTTAATCATTGCTGCTCTGGTCATCAGCCTCGCGGTTTTGGTGAGTTTGGCGCGAGCATTTTTACCCTTCATAAATTTGATACATACGGATATCGAGCAATTTCTCTCGACCAAGTTAGGAGCGCAAGTTCGTTTTGCTTCCATCAGCGCGGGCTGGAAAAATCAGGGGCCGGAACTTAGTCTTTCTGACATTCGCATAACCACCAATGATCAAACTCAAACACCATTAACGGTAGAGTCGGTAAAAGTAGCCATTAATTTTTGGCAGAGTTTGTATCAATTTCGATTGGTTACCGATGAGGTACGTTTGTCGAATAGTCGCGTTGAATTCGATTTAAATTCATCGCTGTTTTCTTTAAAAGGGTTGACCAGCGACGACCAGGTGTATTCCGGTAGCGATGTATTTATCGATACACTTTTGGGGCAAAATGATGTTGTTGTTAATGACATCAGGGTTGTTTTTTATCGCGATGGCAAAGCTTTTCCTGAGCTGCGACTTAATGAGTTGCTAATCCAAAATTTTGACCATATTCACCAATTATCCGGAGAGTTGTATCAGGAAGGTGGCGGTGCCATGCATTTGGTACTGGAACTGTACGGCGATCCGCGGCTACCCGGTTCAAAGTCCGAATTTTATATGCAAAGTGAGCAAGTAAATCTTGTTCAACTGCCATTAGTCGATCAATTGTTTGCCGGTCGAATTAAGCAAGGAAAACTCAATGGCGAAATTTGGGCTGACTGGACCTATGAAGGATGGCAACAGTCTCACGTAGATATCGAGCTAACTCCTGTGGAGTTTTCGATTAAAGAGCAAACTTTTTCCTATCAATCCATTCGAGCGATTACTCACTGGAAAAATATAGCACCGCAATACAGTGAGGTTCGACTTTCTGAGTTTAAAGCAATCGCCGAAGACGATAGTGTTGTGGATTTGGGTGGTATAGAGCTTGTTATCGATAAACGCCATCAACCGAACATGCAACTGAAGTATCAGAATGTTGAACCCGGACGACTCAATGGTGTCTGGGCTTTGTTGATGGATGAGCCCGAATTGCAACAATGGTTTTTAGCGGCGAACCCCCAGTTTAATATTGATCGTCTGGACTTGTTTGCAGAGGTGGTCGACGGTAGCTGGGAGTTAACCAAAGGCAATATGCAGTTGTCGCAGGTGCGGTTAAGCCGAACCAAGTCATCACCTGAAACGCCGCCGATGTCGGGTGAAGTTAATATTTCGGGTGATGAAGTTTGGTTTCGCTTGATTTCGGAGTCCGGAGAGTTGGATTACCGTCCATTATTTCGGTATCCGATCCCTTTAAGTAAACTGGAGATTGATGGCCGCCTGCTTTCATTTAGTGAAGGCAGTCAATTACGTTTTGATCGCGTTTATATTGAAACTGAACACACCGAAACAATGGCCCAAGGTAATGTGTTTTTCCATCAAAATGCAGCGCCAGAACTCAGTTTACAGGCGGAAATTCTTCGGGCCGATGTCGCCGCAAAATCTTTGTATTTGCCGGTTCAAGCGATGGACGAGGGGTTAGTGGAATACTTAGATACTGCTGTGGAGGGTGGCCAATTAAAGTTTGCCCAGTTAAACATGCAGGTCAGGTTGGTAGAGAGCCTTTTGTCACAACCCGATGCTTCTTTTGAAATTTTAGGACAAATTAACGATCTGGATTATCAATACCAGCCTGACTTTCCCAAGTTGGACAAGCTTGATGCGTTGCTCTTTTTTGATCAAAACTCAATGCATATTGAAGCTTTGAAGGGGCAGTTCGAAAAATTAATGGTGAAACGTGCCTCTGCAATGATTAAAAACTTCAGTGGTTCACCTCCTGTTCTTGAACTGGATATTCGAGCCGAGACTGATCTGAGTTCGGCACAAAAACTAGTAGAGCAGTCTAGACTCAAGTCCCTTTTAGGTAATTTACTGCATGACATTCAACCGCAAGGCCGGTTTAATGCGCAAACTCGAATCAACATTCCTCTGGAAGGTGACGAAGCGGTTTCGCTAAAAGGCAAGGTAAGTTTGGCTGGTAACCAGGTTGAGCTTCCTGAAATAAAATTGTCGATCGGCAAAGTGAAAGCCGATGTTGAGTTTGATGATTCGAAGATTTGGGCAAAACGTTTAAGTGCCGATGTATTAGGTGGTAAAACTGTTGGGAGTATAACGACTGAAGAATTCGATGGCAGCAAACGACTTCGAATTAAAGCAAACGGCCATGTTAACGCTGCTGAGGCATTAGACTGGGTAGTCCCTAACAGTCATTTACCGGTGAAAGGTGATACTGATGTGGCGGTCGACGCCTGGTTTTGCATCAGAGATTGTACGGGTAATACATTAGGTGTTGAAGTCCAGTCGAGTCTTAGCCGGGCTCAAGTCGAGCTGCCGGAACCGTTTCGAAAATCTGCCGATGAAACCTGGCCGCTAAAGGTTACCTTATCGCAATCTAATAACAATCAACAATTACAGTTTCAAGTTAACTCCAAGCTTATCGCAGGATTTAACTACGTTAAACAAAACGACTCATTTCAGTTATCGCATGGCTCTCTATTGATTGGTGAGTCCAATACGGCCATAGAGTGGGTGCAGGATCATTTGGCACTGAATATTCAATTGCAACAAGCGGATTTATTAGAGTGGTTACAGCAAACTAAAGACTTGCTCAGCAGCTTAAAAGAGCAGGCCGCGCAATCTGGAAGTTCAGTTCCTTTAAAAGCACAATTTTCCATCAATACACTGATGGTGGCCGGTGTTCCTTTACAAAAGGTTTTCGCGCACTTTACTCAACGTGGTGATGAGCCAATTAAAATTGTTTTCGTTTCTGAGGAAGGTGAAGGCAGTGTTACTTTGCATAACAATGATGAAATTGAAATTCAATTGCAAAAGTTTGAGCTTTCAGAAGAGTTGTTGCAACAGATGTCGCAGCAGGAAAGTTCGTCGCAAATATTAAATTTTGAGGGTTGGCCAAATCTGGTCGTGCGGTGTGAAGAGTGCAGTGTTTTTGGTATTAATCTCAATCAACTGGAAACTCGATTGATCCCTAGAGGGGACCAACTCAATATAGAAGGTTTTGTGAACCGTGGCGATTTATTGTATGCGCCTTATTTAATTCAGTGGAACGCAACGGACAATTTCACTCGGTTACAATCGAGTTTTCGTTCAACCCGCTTTGGTAACTTGCTGCGAGACTGGGGATTTAAAGTCGGCATCAACGGCAGCGATGCTACTGGTCAGGTAGGACTCGATTGGTCCGGCGCTCCTTACCAATTTGAGTTATCCAAGCTTAACGGTGGAATGTCAGTTATTTTAGGCGCTGGCTCGATTGAAGAAGTGTCTGATGCTAAAGCTAGAATCTTTTCTTTATTCAGTTTGCAGTCATTGTTGCGACGACTAACTCTCGATTTTAAAGATATTTATCAGAAAGGCTTCTTCTATGAGTCCATGTCTGGCAGCTTTGGTCTCAAAGATGGCGTTGTGGTGACGGATCAGTTTTTAATAAAAGGTAACGCTGCGGATGTCAGTATTGGTGGTATGGTTGATTTGGATCGAGAACTTTTTGATCAACATGTAATGGTAACGCCCAAAGTAACTTCCAGCTTACCAGTGTTGGCAGGTTGGGCAGTTGAGCCGACGACAGGAATTATGGTTTGGTTGCTCAGTAAAATTTTTGAGCCGGCAATCGATGTTATTACTAATATTGAATATCGCGTTGTTGGTGTTTGGGATTCGCCTCAGGTTATTGAGCTGGGTAAGTCGATACGGGAAGTTAAACTGACAGACGAGCAACTGGAAGCTATTCGACAAGTACACGAAAAGCAGGAGTCGGAAGAAAGTGATAACAATAATGAAGAAAAGCCCAAGTCCGACACTGAAAACGACGGGACGCCAACTTCAACACCTTGATTGAAATTTAAGTTTATTAAAAATTTTGGAGTCAGCAATGAGTCACATGACCGAAGTAAACGATCACAATGCTTCTACAAAATTAACGGTTGGGATCGTTCAAATGTGTTCGCGTGTTTCGGTTGCTGATAATCTGGCGCAAGCGGAACGGATGATCAAAAAAGCGGCAGAGCAGGGCGCGAGTCTAGTGGTACTTCCCGAATATTTTCCGCTGATGGGGCATCGCGAAGACGACAAGCGCGATATTCAGGAAACGATGGGTGATGGACCCATCCAGTCGAGTTTGCAGCGCTGGGCAAAAGCTAACTCCATCTGGATTATTGCTGGCACCATACCGATACAATCAACCGATCCCAAGCGTCCCTACGGTCGAACACTGGTGTTCAATCAAAAGGGCGAGTGCGTTGCTCACTACGATAAGATTCATTTATTCGATGTGAATGTGGATGATAGTCAGGGTAGTTATTGTGAATCGAAAGGAACTTGTGCCGGAGCCAAGCCGACTGTATGTGATACCCCATGGGGTAAGTTAGGATTGGCTGTTTGCTATGATCTGCGCTTTCCTGAATTATTTCGATACTATGCAGAGCAGGGCGTAACTTTGGTGGCTCTGCCGGCCGCCTTTACTGCCGCAACAGGTCGAGCGCATTGGGAAGTTCTGCTGCGTGCAAGAGCTATCGAAAACCAGTGTTTTGTGCTGGCTTCGGCTCAAGGCGGTGAGCATGAGAATCGCCGTGAAACCTGGGGACAATCGATGGTTGTGGATCCGTGGGGAACAATCGTGGGACAATTGGCACAAGACCCCGATGTTCTTATCGCAACTCTTGATTTAAATCGCACTCAGGAACTTGCGCAAAAGATGCCGGTATTGCAACACCGGAAACTGTAATTGCAAAGGCCCTAGGTAGTTATGTCGAACGAATTAAAGCTGGTTAAAGATTATTTTTTAAATGCGGCTGGACTGGATGAGCTTCAGTTGGCGCGCGTACTCGAGTCTATGCTTGGGCATCAAGTGGACAACGCAGAGCTTTATTTTCAAAGTGTGCGTCATGAGTCATGGGGACTGGAAGACGGCATCGTGAAAGAAGCCAGTTATAACGCTGATCGCGGCGTTGGTGTTCGAGCCATGGCGGGAGAAAAAACCGGATTTGCCTATTCCGAAGAAATTGCCATGCCTGCACTGGAGCGAGCTTCTACTGCAGCGCGTAGTATTGCTCGTAGCGGCAATGTCGCCAAAGTAAAAGCTTGGCACTCGCCGGTTGTCACCCCACTATACGAGCCCTGCGATCCATTGGCGAGCATGAGCGAAGAACGAAAAATTGAGTTATTACGCCAACTGGATGAAACCGCGCGGCAACAGGACCCGCGAGTAAAGCAGGTGATGGCTTCACTGAGTGGTGTTTATGAAAAAGTATTAGTTGTGGCATCCGATGGTACCCTTGCTTCTGATGTACGTCCTTTAGTTCGATTGAATGTGAGTGTGATCGCTGAGCACAATGGTCGACGAGAGCGCGGCAGTGCCGGCGGCGGCGGACGTTATGATTATCAGGTGTTTTTGCAAGACGACTGCGTCGAACGCTACGCAAAAGAAGCCGTGCGTCAGGCGCTGGTTAATCTGGACGCGATAGACGCTCCAGCCGGTGTGATGCCCGTTGTCCTTGGCCCTGGTTGGCCGGGAGTTCTGCTTCATGAAGCCGTCGGTCATGGACTGGAGGGGGATTTTAATCGTAAAGGGTCGTCCACCTTTGCAGGACATATGGGTGAACGTGTCGCATCGCCCTTAGTCACTGTGATTGATGATGGTACGCTGGATAAGAGTCGCGGTTCTTTAAATATTGACGATGAGGGCACACCAACGCAAAAAACAGTACTCATCGAAAATGGCATTCTACGTGGCTATATGCAGGACAAACGAAACGCTCGATTTATGGGCTCGCAGTCAACGGGTAATGGACGGCGCGAATCTTACGCTCATTTGCCCATGCCGCGAATGACCAATACTTATATGCTGGCAGGTAAAGATGCACCTGAAGATATTATTCGCAGTGTAAAGCGAGGGATTTATGCACCCAACTTTGGTGGCGGTCAGGTGGACATTACTTCGGGAAAATTTGTATTTTCGACGTCGGAAGCTTATTTAATCGAAGATGGAAAAATCACCGCACCAGTCAAAGGGGCTACTTTGATTGGTAATGGACCCGAAGTAATGAAGAAGGTGTCTATGGTGGGTAATGACCTGCAGTTAGATCCCGGGATTGGGATTTGTGGCAAAGAAGGACAAAGTGTTCCCGTCGGTGTGGGGCAGCCGACCGTCAAAGTGGATGAGTTAACCGTAGGTGGAACCCAGTAGTCTATTGATTGATGTGGTACTTAAGCCACTGTTCGGCTTTAATTGAGTCAAACTTAAGGGCTGTATTAAAGCCTTTGCTTCTCGCTAGCCGCTCCCAGAAAAAACCGATCATTTTTAGCGTTTGCGATGGTTTCACCACAACCGCCAGAGGCAGAAGTTTAGGCCATTTATCACTCATCTCCAATACGAGTTCATATCGATCCATAGCGGTCATACTTCCCTTGGCTTGCGTTAGATTAACCAGAATACCTTTGGCATCATGAGCCTGTGCCAGTTCAACCAAAGTATGTCCTAAACTTATTAAGTCGGTTGGTTGATAGGGGCCGTAATAGATAGCCTCGAGGAAATCATCTCGAAAAGTTACTTGTCCTTCGGTAATAGGTATCTCTTTTAAACTTGGGGTATTTACCACATATTTTCCGGGTTTCGATTAACGGTTCGGCTCATCAGGCTGCACAATCACTCAGCGCGCCGATCATTTGGCCTGGAATCTCTCTCTGTTAAGTGTAGTTGCTCTATCATCCATTGCCGAGCTTTTATCTCATCAAAGTGCACCGATACAGCGAAACCAGCGCCTGTGGCCAACTTTTGAAAAATAAATCCGGTTAGCTTTAAAAACTGACTTTGATGAATCACCAGCGCCATCGCTGTGGCTTTAGGCCAATAGGGCGTCATAGCACTGACTAACTGGTAGCGAGCAATCATCGGCAACTCACCTTGAGCCGATTGAACGTTTAAAACTATGCCTCGCGTAGGATGCGCTTTGAGCAATTCGACGAGCTTCATACCCAGATCAATCATTGATGCACCGCTAAAGGGGCCTGTGTATTTTGCCAACCAATAACCAGTTTTTTCGGTGATGCTCAGGTTAGGGATCGTGGTCTGCCAGTTCAGCTCGCTCATGTCATTGGCCATCTATTTTATCCGTCACCGAGTCGATACGATCCTTTAAGGACTGAGCTTTGTCAGTTCGGGTGCCAAGTTTAATGGTGGATGCGATCCGCACGGCTCCCATGGAATGGACGGTTTCATGGCAAGCCTTAATA
>JBFHVL010000125.1:0-9740 GCA_041589565.1 Kangiellaceae bacterium
ATAACAAAGCCATCAAAAATCGTTTCGGCCAAAAAACGGCCTACACTGGACGCGCTAGCGCGCGCCTTTTATAGCGGCGTGTTAGAAAATAGACAATACTTTACTGCTTGATAACAGACAAAAATTATAAAGCTTCTAGTGTCTGCAAATGGCCGGGTTGAGATATTTGTATTTTAGCTTTTGTGTCAAATATTATTTAAACTAACATGTAAAAATCTAGAGCGACTTACTAAAGCTCGAACCGTAGTATCATTATACATATTTTCAGAAGATTGATAGGAGAGAGGTGGTGGTGGTTAAGGAATCAATAAAGTCTTCGCCTAGGTTAGGGCGCGTTGAGTATGTGTACTGGAATGCATTAATTTGGTTTTTTCTTCCCGTTATGCTTATTGTGATTTTTGAAAGAGTGTTCGGCATAAATATTGCTGAAGTGACTAGGTTCAGTGGTGACGTAATCGGTAGAAAGGTGAAGCTAGATTTGACAGCGTTTTGGTTTTTGCAAATACCATTCGCAATTATATTTACAGACGGAAGAGTTCAAGATTTGGGATGGCCAAAAGTACTGGCTTTCTTAATGTGGGTACCTATATTAAATTTTTTACTGTTCTTTTGGCCTGGAAATAAGGGTGACAATAAGTACGGAATTCAACCGCCAAATCCCTCGCTGTTACAAAAGATTTTTGTGTTTACTCTTCCTATAACGGTAATAGTAACTCTAGTTTTTTCAATTTTCATGCTTCAGTGATTTATTTGACAATTTCAAAGCACTACTATTAATTTACAATGGCGGGCTTAAGAAAGACAGCACGCCATAGTCAATATCGGACAAAGATTAAGAAGCATCTATTGGCCGAAATCAGCAAATAAAAATTGTGGTTTAACTTTAATCATGGTTGACACTATTCAGATTGTCGATGAATTCTAGTGATTTAAAACCAGAACAAGATAATTCTTGCTCTGGTACATAGCTGTGAATTTAAGCTTCCTCTGGCTCCATCTCTTCCATGCCCACCGGACAGCAGCGGTATTCCTGAGAGTTTTCCAGTAACTCAATTTGACGAGCTAACAATTTATTTCTCAGTTTTTGATGCTCCAGTTCGAGTTTAATTTTTTCCTGCTGGGCTTCTTCACAGGTATTGCAATCATCCAGGCATCCTTTCACCACTACGCCGGGAGTTGGAATAGAAGTTTTAAAGGTAAAGTTCATTTCGGCAGAAAGCTCATCAGTAACTTTGCCGTTCTTATCTATGATTTTGTTGCGAATTAAGTCTTGATGGACTTTATTTAGCGCTTCGGTGCGTTCCGCATCAGAAATAGGTTGGGCATTTACGTTTAAGCTGGCATAGGCAACGTGGCTTAAATTAACCGCATTCATTCGTACAGCCGTTACCGGCTGCATGACTTTGGGTTTTATTTTATCTGAAGTTGCTAATACAGCAGTTGGAATCACGCTGAGTTTTCGATCGGCTACTATCGGGCGATTGACCACACTGCTGTCGGCTGCGGGATCTATTACGCGAGTTCGAACCGCTTGAATCGTAACTTTAGTGGTTTGCACCTTATCTACCTGATAAAACAGATAGCTTACCGAATGACATCGATTTTTGTTTTCAAAGGTACGGCTACTACTTTCAAAGTGACTTTCGCTTTCACCCTCGGCATGTTGCCGAGTTTGCACTTCACCAATTTGCGTAGCCGTGGCTTCACGGGTCATTTGAACCGAGCGGTTGTGAGAAGATTCGGCATGAACGTTTAACTCTCGCATAAAGTCTCTGGTCGACTGAGCATTGTAGCTACCACTAACTGAAACACTGGGACCGTTGAATAGAGTATCGAAGGGGCCGCTGGCACTACCTTTGCTCGACGCTTCTCCGCTGCTGCTGGAACCTTCGTGTGTGTAGTCTCTGCTTTCCAGATCCGACATAAATTTCTCGAAAGAATCCATGTAATACTGTTCTTCCGCTTTTTGTTCGTGGCGATAGGAAAGTTGTGACTCGGCATCGTAAGACCAGCGCGTTTTTCTATCTTGCGTGTACAGCCGAACTTTTTCACCGGGAAGCAGGGTGGTGCTGTAAATTAGGTTACCTAATTGAAATGGACCGGTACATCGTTCGACTCGAATGTGCATTGCCACTTCGACGGCGATGCGACGACCACGGTTATCAGAGTTGACATCGGTATAGTGTTTTAGACGATAGACAAAATCCAGATAATCACAATGTTTGCCATCTATCATTTCTGGACAGCAGCCTTTGCTTTGCTTCATGGTAAGCTCCTTGCTTTGCTACAGGGTTAAGTGTTGTGCCGAGGAAGCCAACTAATAACTAAGCGATTGGTTGTCGATTGGTTTAAAGTAGACTGCCTGTTCCTTGGCAATTCTTCAGCGATTATTCTGCGCTTGTTACCGCAAAATACAATCATCGAAAAGAGATAAAACTCAGACTGAAATGCTGATTACAGAAAAATAAGTGTTGTAGTACGGGTAATATGGACTGAAGCTTACGTAGCGGATACAAGTCGCTCGTCAAACAGAGTCATTTTTACCCTTAAAAAATTATATTGGGTGAGTCCTGCGATTAACAATTTCGTGAATTGTGCCCCTATTCAGATATTATCTCAGGCATTGATAGTGTGTATACTGCGACTATATGAACGGACTGCATTGATTATAATATGAACAATACGACTTTTATAGGACGATTACTGGAGCGTAGGGTACCTCAAATTACGGGACTTTATATTGCTGCTACCTGGATGATGATTGAGATAGGCGATTGGGTGAGTGAGCGATTCGAGCTACCCATGGAGTTAACGTCCTATGTCTTTGTAGGAATGGTCGTGTTTTTGCCTTCTGTGATTATGCTTGCTTATCAATATGGGAAAAAAGGCAAAGAGTCTTGGCAAAAAAGCACTTTTATTGTTGTACCACTCAATATGGTGTTTTCTATCTTGTGTATGGCTTATTTTGTTCAGCCAGCACAAACTACTGAAATTAAGGTACTTGTAGATGAAAGCGGGCAGAAACAAGTATTTGAAGTAGCTCGTGCCGAGCATCGCAAAATGGTTATGGTGTCATTTCTTAATGGCGTTGACTTGCCGAGTGAGTTCGACTGGGCACGGTATGCAGTGGCAACCATGTTGTCTGAGGAATTGGGGCGCGATATTTACTTGAGCACATTTACTCCCTTTAAATCGATGGCAGTGTTTGACGCGTTAAAAGATCGAGGATTGGAACAAGGGAATGTGATGCCGCCCGCATTGTTACTTAAACTTGCGAAAGAAAGGTTTGTTGATTATCTGGTACTTGGTGATATCAGTCGGAAAAACCCTGTTACTGAGTTATCAATTAAAGTTTATGATGTTAAATCCAATGAAATCATTGGAAGTTTTACTCAAGAATCAGCATCGCTATTTAAAAATGTAGAAGATGTTGCCAAAGCCATTCGAGCGGTATTGGACATTCCAAAACAAGGAAAGCCATTAGATGTAAAGCTGCCATTAACTGAATACTTTACTTCTTCGCTATCGGCATTAGAACTGTTTACTGAAGCCTATAAACTTTACTATTTTAAAACTGATATAGATGGAGCCGTTAAGCTGCTCCGCGATGCTTTAGAAATAGATCCGCAATTTGTGTATGCAAGAGGGACGCTAGGAAATTTATTGCGATCACAGGGACTGCCAAAAGATGCCATGAAGGAATACGCTCTCGCATTAAAGCATGACTATAAGATCTCTCAGCAAGATCAGTTTTTATATCGCTCCAGTTTATTTCATGCAAAAGGCGACTATGATGCATTATTGAAGTTGCTTGATATGTGGGTCGAAATATATCCGGAAGATACTGATGCTCATCAGCAAATGGCTCGTATGCAAATGTCGATGGGAAAAGATCTGGATAAAGCGGAGAAAAGTCTACTAAAGCTAAAAGAGTTGATGCCGGAAAACGATAACTTCTTGGTTTCTCTTGCCTCACTAAGATTTCTTAAAAAGGACTTTGATGCTGTATTGGAATACATGAATACCTACATTGAGCGCAATCCTACTAATAAAAATGGCTATCGTTATTTAGCCAGTTTTTATTTGAAAATGGGTGAGCACGAAAAAGCTCGCGAATGTTATGACAAGATCCTTCTGCTGGAGCCGACTAACTTTGAAGCTCAGTTGAATAATGCTTATATATCAATCATGACTGGACAACTAACTTTAGCAAAGAGTGAGTTGGATGACTTAATGAGTTTAGCTGAAAAGCCCGCTGAGAAGATATCGGTTAACAATGCCTATCAATGGATTCTCACTAACTTGGGACAATATCAGTCTTATATTGAACGCTTTAATGCTCCGGAGCTGGATTACTCAAATTATTCACCACTGTCAAAGTTAATGTCGATAGAGCTACCCATTGCTAATGCTAAAATCATGCTTGGTCGTTATAGTGATGCGATTGATGATCTACAGAATATAGCAAGTCAGCTACAACACCCCTATGATCAATCAGTTAGTTCTAGCTATATTTTGGCTTATTACTATCAGAAAGATGTTCAAAAACTTCGCGACGCGGTTAGCTCTTTGGCACAGTTTGTTGTCGAAAACCCGAATCCCTGGTTAGAGCGATATCTAGATATAGGTAAAATGTACTTATTCGAACTCGAACAAGACTATTCTAGTGCTCTCGTTGCCGCACGAGAAATCAAAGAGGAAATGAGCAAGAGTTTGTCGACATCATCTAATTCATTTTCATATTTAAATCATGTGGTAAAAGAAGCCGAGTATATGATTTTGAGTGGCCAGGTCGAAGAAGCCATAGTTGAGTTAGAAGAGGTATTGCGTATTTATCCTTCTTTTTCTTTGGCGAAACTTTACTTATTAGAAGGTCAATTAGTGAAAGGGAATCGTCAAGCCGCAGAAAATCTAGTTTCCGAGTTAGACGAGTTATGGAAGAAAGCTGATGCAGACTATTACTACTTCAAGATATTTCAGAGTTTAAAGCAACAGTTGGAATTAAATTAGTATTGTTTAAGTCTCTTTAAGATAGTTTGCCAGGCCACCTTTTAGGTTTAGGGTATTAAACCCCAGGTTTTTGAGGATTGTTGCCGCTTTTAAACTGCGGGCGCCGGACTGGCAATAACATATAACCGTTTTATTTTTATCCAGAGTATCATGGTGGCTTTCCAGATCAGATAGCGGAATATGTTCGCCGCCAATATGAAACGCGCTGCGTTCGGCCGGGGTTCGAACATCCAGAATCAGCACATTACTGTTATTTTTCAGTGATTCAAATTTTACCGGCTCCACTTCGAGCGTGTTTGCTTCATCGCTCATACAGGCAAACTGATAAAACTCGCTAAGTTCTTCAACTGTTTTTTTCTTAGAGCAGACTGCGCAGTCGCCATTTTGTGTCAGCTTTATTTTGCGAAAAGTTAGATCAATGGCTTCCACTAAAAGCAGGGTGTTTTCGAGTGGCGTTGGTAAGCCGGCCAAATACTTAAGTGCTTCGTTGGCCTGAAACATACCTAGCATACCGGGTAGTACGCCAAGCACACCGGCAGCATTACAGTCAGCAAGATTGGTGGGAGATTCGGGAAACAGACATCGAAAGCAGGCGTGTTCATCACCCGATGTGAACAGAGCGCACTGACCGGAAAACTGATGAATACTGGCAAATACCCAGGGCTTATGAAATTGCGCGCACAGATCATTAATCAAATAGCGCGTGGCAAAATTATCGGTACAATCCAAAACCAAAGTGGCTTGCTCGATTAGTTTGCTCCCGTTTTCGATATTTAAATGTTCGGTAACAGCCGTAACTTCAATATCAGGGTTTAACGCTGCTAAACGTTTCTGACCAACCAGCGCCTTCGCATGTCCCACATCTTGTTGAGAATATAAAATTTGACGTTGCAGATTTGTCGTATCGACGGTATCTCCATCAACCAGAGTGATATGTCCTACTCCCGCCGCGGCGAGGTAGAGTGAAACAGGAGAGCCAAGTCCGCCAGCACCTACGATCAACACGTGAGAGCTTTTTAGTTTGAGTTGTCCTGCAGCGCCAATCTGTGGCAACTGAATGTGACGCGTGTAGCGTAGCCATTCGTTGGCAGTGAAAGAAGTAGTCGGTTCAGTCATAGTGACTCATTAGTTTAATAAATTCGCGTGTTGTTTGTTCCGGGTTTTCTGCCAGAGTAATCGCAGTGATCATGGCGATGGAGTCAACGCCCGTTGTTGCTACTTCAGGAATTCGCTCGCGGTTGATTCCACCAATGGCGACCAATGGATAGTTAAGCACACGTCGCCAATAACTTAAGCCTTCAATGTCATGCGGTATCCAGGGCATTTGTTTGGTGTTGGTATGATACACGGGGCCGCAAGCAATATAAGACGGTTTATAACTGTGAGCTCGGGCAACTTCATAATGACAGTGCGTGCTAATTCCTAAACGTAATCCGTTTTTATGGATAGCCGTAATGTCGGCGCTGTCTAGATCTTCTTGCCCCAGGTGAACACCATAAGCTTTATGCTTAATGGCCAGTTCCCAATAATCGTTAATGAATAATCGACAATGTAACTGGGTGGCCAGCTGCACCGCGGAGTGAATTTCTTTTTCCAGATCATCACCGCTTAAATCTTTAACGCGCAATTGAATGGTTGTTACGCCTTGATGAGCCAATCGCGGGATCCAGCTGGCACGATCCACGACCGGATAAAGTCCGAGCTTGGGTTCATTACAAGGAGCGAAGTCATACAGTTCAAATGGAAACTCTGCATTTTCAGTTAAACATGGCAAATCGATTTGTTTATCGGGAAAAGCCTGAATGGCAGCTGGGCCATGGTCGGTCTCTATGCCATACCCCAAGCGTAACGCCTGATTGATGGCCATTTTGCCGATGACGACAGCATCGTACAGTGAGTAGCCCAAGGCTATGGCACTGGCAATAGAAGACGACAAAGTGCAGCCAGTGCCGCGCGTATTGACAGTGTCGAGCCGTCGGCTTGAGAGCCAAAAGTGTCGCTGGTTATCAACAAATAAATCCCGACACCATAGGCCATTTTGATGACCTCCTTTGATCAGTACTGCTTTCGCACCTGTGGTAAGAAGCTTGTAAGCGGCGTCTAAAGCGTCATTCGGAGTGTAAATACTCATTCCGGTTAGTGCTTCGGCTTCAGGCAAATTTGGAGTAATCAACAGGGCTTTGGGAAACAAAGTATCCATCATGCGTTCGGCTAGTGAGCGCTCGGAAAAGCGATCGCCGCTACTGGCCGAAAGAACGGGATCACAGATTAACGGAAGATCTCGCAAGTGAAGAAATTCCGCAATTACCGACACTTGTTCAGCAGATGCGATCAAACCGGTTTTCACAACTTCTAGAGGTAACGAACGTGCCGCATCAAGTTGAGACTGTAATACATCGCGACTAACGGGATTAATTGCGGTGACTTCAATATTATTCTGCGCGGTATTCGCGGTCACAACCGGAGCAGTATGAATTCCTAAAATTGACTGAGTACGAATATCGGCCGCAAGCCCAGCCATGCCTGCGCAGTCATTACCGGCAATGGTCAATACCGTTGGTCGAATAGGTTTGCGTTTATTGGAGCTGCTCATGATTGATGCCAAAAGGGTTTGCCGATTGTGGGTGTGCTGGGTTGCGCTAAGTCTCGCTCTGGCATGACGCCTGCTTCATAGGCAAAGCGCCCGGCTTGGAGGGCATATTTAAACGCCTGCGCCATGATGACAGGATCATTGGCCTGTGCGACCGCAGTATTGAGTAATACGCCGTCATAACCCAGCTCCATAGCTTGCGCTGCATGAGAAGCCGTGCCAATGCCTGCATCAACGATTAATGTAATATTCGGTAAACGGGCCCGCAAAGTTTTGAGTGCATAAGGATTAATTAACCCTTTTCCGGTACCTATTGGAGCACCCCAGGGCATTAAAATTTTGCAGCCAGCCTCGACCAACTTTTCACACAAAACTAAATCATCGGTGCAATAGGGAAATACTTCAAAGCCCTGTGTAATGAGTTCTTTGGTCGCTTCGAGTAATGCAAAGGGATCGGGCTGTAAATTATATTCGTCGCCAATGACTTCCAGTTTTATCCAGTTGGTATTAAAAAGTTCACGCGCCATTTGTGCGGTAGTGATGGCTTCTTTGGCTGAGTGGCATCCAGCGGTGTTAGGTAACAGATTAAGTTCGAGTTGTTTTAGTAACTCCCAAAAATCGTTACCACTATTAGCAGTAGGGTTTTGACGCCGTAGCGACACTGTAACAACTTCAGATTCCGATGCCTTAATCGCTTGCTGCATAATTTGCGGTGACGGATAGAGTGCCGTGCCAATCAGTAGTCGGCTGTTCAGTTGTTTATCGGCCAGTTGCCACATAGTGTTTACCTTTTAAACTTCTAAAAAAAGAAGCTAATTAAACGAATAGGGGATAGCATAATTATCCACCTTGCATCGGTGACAAAATCTCAATGTCGTCACCGGCCTGTAATTCCGTCGTAGCGTAATTAGAGCGAGGCACAAATGTCTGATTAATCGCTACGGCAAATGTAGATTGACCGTTTGCGAATTCTGATAAAAATGCATTTAAATTTGTCTGCGAAATTTCGGTGACTTCGCCATTGACTTTCACTTCTATCACTTTGACCTCAACCTCTTCAGGCTACTTGTTGGATTAACTGTTTAAAACGGGATTGATAACTGTCTTGCTTTTCGAGCCATTGCACGACTTCCTGTGACAAACTGGGTGCCAGTAGAAAGCCGTGTCGATATAACCCATTAATGCGAACCAGTCCCCTCTGATATTCAATTCTCGGTAAATTATTATTGAGTGCCGGACGGCAATTGGTTTTGGTTTCTAAAACACGCGCTTCAGCGAATCCCGGATGCAATGCATAAACCGCCGACAATAATTCTAAAGTCGAGCGAACGGTTATAGGCCCGTTATCGTCGCTTTCAATTTGAGTTGCGCCAATTACATATAAATCATCACGCATACGAGGAACCAGATACAGACGGTACCTAGGGTGCATTAGACGCACCAAACGGTTGATCTTAACTTCCGGTGCTTGCAGCCAGATTAGTTCTCCGCGCACACCACGAAGTTCCTGCCATTGGGGTTTGGCACCTAGGCCTCGTGTATCAATAACCCAGTCGAATCGGTGAACTTTGCCTTTGGCGTGAATTTCGTTCGGCAGTATTTGATCTACCGGAGTGGATGAGTACCAACTGACTTTGTGTTCGAGCAATTGTTCGGCCAGTGTTTGCATCACGCATCGGGTGCATAACCAGGCTTCTTCGGGCAAATAAGTCGCTTCGGAAAATCGTTCGGCTAGTTCAGGCTCCAGGTGATGTAATCCCTGGCGATCGAGTTGCTGAAACTGCTCGGCACCGGGCGTAAGTTTTGATAAAACGTGTTGATTAAAACGTAAGTGATCAGCACGATCATTAGGATGCGCAACGATTAAACTGCCTTGGGTATGTAATCCTAAGTCGCTGCCTAATGAGCGTGCAATTAGTGGCCAGAGTTCCAGTGACTGCATGCCGAGTTGATAAATTAATAATTCGGCAGACTCAACTTCGGAATAAGGCGTGAGCATTCCTGCTGCGGTATAGGCCGATGCATTTCCATAGTCGATAGGATCTTTATCGAACAAGGTTATACGATGTCCGGCTTGCAACAATTGCCAGGCAAGCAGACGTCCCATGATTCCGGCGCCTGCGATGCCAATGTTAAGTTG
>JBFHVL010000126.1:0-9727 GCA_041589565.1 Kangiellaceae bacterium
ATTGAATGCTTCAGCAGTGAAGTCGGTTGGGTTGGTTGAGCCTGCTGTTCCACGGTCGCGCTTTGCAGCGTTAACCGAGTTACCCAGATTAACTTCTGATTGCAGATCAAACAGTCCGTCAGCGTCGGAGTCGTGGCGTCCTAAAGCGTAGCCTTCGCGGCCACCTTTACCGGCGATTTCATCATCGGTGTATTCCAGATAATCACGGGCGGCACCAAAGTAGCCATAACCTTCGTCCCATTGATGTTCCAGATTTGAGTAAACCTTATCAGTTGGAATGTTGGAGGTTAATAGACCTTTGCCTTGCACGTCGTTATCAAAGTAATCATCGGTTCCTTGCGAAAACGCAACCGCACCCAGTAAGAACTTCTGGATTAACTGTTTAAGATCGCGACCATCGTCGGTCAGGTAAATTTTAGTAATGGTATTGCCGTTAAAGTCGCTACGAGTAGAACCTTGCAAATAGGTTTCGGCGTGATCAGCGAGCATACCAAAGAAGGTTTGTACCAGATCATGCGGGGTGGTTGAGCCTTTGGCGCCCCAACCTTCGAAGTCGCCATTGTTCCAGTCTTTATGTTGACCAACGGCATCGTTACCGGCGATTTTTTCGAATAAGTCTTTTTTGCTCGATGATAGATCGCGCAAGCTGGTTTGAAGCGTATCGTCTATAAAATCGACCATGAAAGTATCGGCTATCAGATCGTAGTCGTCGATTTGATAAAAGCTATTTAATTTGTCGAGCACTTCTTGTCGTGTGTCAAACACACCGGCTTCCAAATCTGCTTGCAATCCGGTGGCAATGTATTGGTTGAGTTCATTAATCAGTACCATACGAGTGATCTGGCCCGAATACGAAACGGTCGAATTACCGCTGGCATCGGTAAACTTATAGGTATCGAGTAAGTCATTGACAGCGATGGTAAGCGTTTTAGTAAAGGATTGATTACCCGAGTCTGATACGGTCACCGATACGCTCATTTCCGGTGTTTTCTCATAATTCAGTGCAACACCGTCTTTAAGCTTCAGGCTAGATCCCGAAATTTCGAAGCTGTCGTCGCTGGTGGTAAAAGTAAAGCTGTCATTACTATCAGGATCGGTCGCTGACAGGGTGCCGATTACGGCGCCATCAGCATTTTCATCAACCGATGCTGCAGAGAGTGTGATGTCAGTGGGTGCCCGATTGGCGTCAGAAGAGCTTCCGCCACAGCCTGTCAGTACTAGCAGTGAGCTGCTCAGGGCTAATGTTAATGGCAAAGTCGTATTCTTGATGTTCATTTCACTTACCTTGTTAATTTAGCGGGTCATTTTTTGAGTTTCTAAATGATAATGCAAAGGCAAATGACAATCAATCTTATTAAGATTAAATTTTCTGAATTTAGCAAGAATAGTATCTTCTCTATGATCTCTTATTATTCATGTAAGCCCAGGTAGCGGCTCTCTGGTTTTTCAGAAGGCTGCTCCGCAGGGTGTTATATGCTCATAAAACATACAAACCTCATTCCAAAATAAAGATTCATAGTTCTCGGTGTGAGAGACAGGGCGATTTCATTCCCTATTAATTGGAAGTTAAACAGTCTGTCATTGCGAGTGAATACGAAGCAATCTGCAACCGTTTAAAGTGAGATTGCCGCGGCGCGCAGCACCTCGCAATGACGTAAAACATTTTGAAAGAAAATCCCACCTAACCTCCCTTTTAGAAAAAGGGATGGACTTAACCCCCTCTCGCTCCCCCTTAGAAAGGGGGAGAGTTAAAAGAGTCGCAATGTTGTATCGAGAACCCAGGGCGATTTCATTCCCTTTTAATTGGAAGTTAAACAGTCTGTCATTGCGAGTGAATACGAAGCAATCTCCAATCGTTTAAAGTGAGATTGCCGCGGCGCGCAGCGCCTCGCAATGACGAAAAGCATAAACAAGAAATCCCTCCTATCCCCTTTTAGTAAAATTTAGGAACTTAACCCCCTCCAACTCCCCCTTGGTAAGGGGGAGGGTTAAAGGTAGCGCAATGACGTAATAAATTAGACAAGTAATCCCTCCCCTTGTTAAGGGGAGGTTAGGTGGGGTTATTAAAACTGAGCGGCCAATTGCAATGGCTCGGTTTGATTGAGTTCCTGATACAACTTCACCACGTCGCCAATAATAATAATCGCCGGTGACTCAATTTGTGCGCGATTCACTTCTGCCTGAATGGTTTGCAAGGTTCCAGTAACCACTTTTTGATCCGGCCGTGTGGCATTTTGAATCACGGCAACAGGCGTGTTTTTTGAAAGGCCATGTCTGATCAATTGTGTTGAAATTACTGAAAGACCGGTAAGTCCCATATAAATTACCAACGTGGAGTTTTTCTGCGCCAGTGCGTCCCAGTTTAGATTAACGGTATTGTCTTTAAGGTGTCCGGTCGCAAAGGTGACGGACTGGGCATAATCACGATGGGTCAGTGGAATACCACAGTAAGTCGATGCTCCCGCAGCAGAAGTTATGCCTGGCACCACTTGAAAAGAAATACCGGCCGTAACCAGTTGCTGTACTTCTTCTCCACCACGACCGAATATGAAAGGATCGCCGCCTTTTAATCGCACCACACGTTTACCGGCCTGCGCCAACTCAATCAGCAAGTCATTTATCTTATCTTGCGGTACGCAGTGATTGGCTTTTTCTTTGCCGACATAAATGCGCTCGGCATCACGGCGAACCAGATTTAATATGTCTTTTGATACCAGTCGGTCGTATACCACCACATCCGCTTTTTGCATCAGACGCAAAGCGCGAAATGTAAGAAGGTCGGAGTCACCGGGACCCGCACCAATTAAATACACTTCACCCTGAATGGGTTTGGTGGTGTATTTAGCTTGGTTGAGTAATTGCGTGAGCTTTTGCTTGGCCTGTTCCGGTTGGTTTTGAAACATCAATTCGGCAACGTCGCCTTCAAACGCGGTTTCCCAAAAATTTTTGCGCTCGGTGGACGTTTTAACTACGGCTTTCACTTTGTCACGAAATTGATCGGCGAGTTGCGCCAATTTACCGAAGGCCTGAGGAATTAATGACTCCAACTTACCGCGAATTAGTCGAGCCAGCACCGGCGCTTTCCCTCCAGTACTGATAGCAATAGTAACCGGCGAGCGATCGACGATGGCGGGTGTAATGAATGAGCAGAGTTCGGTATCGTCTACGACGTTGACGAAAAGTTTACGCTTTTCTGCATCTAGCGCTATTTGTTGATTGAGGGTGCGGTTATTGGTGGCCGATATCACCAGCTGAACTTCGGTCAGATAATTGTTGGAATAGCTAGCCTTGATCAAAGTGATTCGATCGGAAGAACTGGCCATTGCTTGCACTGAATCGCTAACTTCGGGAGCGACCACTCGAATGTTCGCGCCGGCCTGATGCAATAAATCTATTTTGCGAGCCGCTACTTCACCGGCACCAACCACCAGACACTGACGCCCCTTGAGCTGGGTAAAAATGGGGAAATAGTCCATACGTCAGTACCTTATTGCTCTAAAAATAGTTATTGGATGTGTTAACGATTTGTCAGTCCGCTACTGTCAGGCAACTATTGTCAGGGCAACTCAAGACACAGGCCAATAATGGGATTGAATGGCCTTATTAACTTTTGGGCATAAGAGCGGTAGGTATTAACTGGCTTGGTGAAGAGGGAAGTTCCGATTTTGCAGCATCAGGTAATAGATACCATCATAAACCATAAATTGTCGATTCATGGCTTTCACTCCAGTTTGAATACATTGTTCAATTTTATGCTTATGGTTGTTGCACATTTCCGTTAAAGCGGCGATGTAAAAGACAAACTGTGAACCGCTAAATATTCTGGCGAGTTGTTTGATCAAAAGTAAACACGAAGGGGCCTGTTGCTCAAATGGTTTGCTTAATGATTGATAGAGGAGACTGAAGCTGTTGTCATAATAAGTCAGGTTTCCCAGTAAAAGCGCAGCGACCATATCCAGTTCATTGGAACTATCAACCAACTCAATATGCCACTCAATGAGCTGACTGATACTGGGCTCCAATGTATTGGTAATGGTTAAGTAGTTTTCAAAATCTCTAACATATTCCAACATGCATTCAATTTCGCAAGTGTCAGCATTGCATTCTTTCATCGCATGAATGTACCAACCGAGCATGGATAATCCACCCAAATCTTCATTTGATTCAAATTGAAATAATAATTGGTTTGCCATCTGTGTGCTCATAGGTTTACTTGGAGGTGTCCATAAACCCGTGTAGGGAGACAAACGTTGGTGTAGTGACTTGATAAGGACGGAGGTAGACCAAATGCAAAATACATGGTTTTGCACAAACACCTGAAGATCGGTTAATGACTTTATGGAATGAAAAATAGGGTGAGACAGCAGTCTTTGATGTGCTGATAACAGACGATGATCATTTAACAACTGCATGATAAGAACTCGTTGGTGTGTCGTTTAAGTCTAGGCGATGTTACTAGTAACAACAAAGTGACTGCGTACGATTACGGAGGTGTTTCATTATTAATCATAACATATTACCCAGTTGCGATATGGAAGATGTGACTCCTATATATCTGCGCGATCTAGGCTCCTCTACTGAGCTTTTAAGGTGAAGGATTAGTAAGTTGGAATAAAAAAACAAGCGCTTATCAAAAAAAGAAATGAAGCCGTAGAGTTGTCACAATAAGAAAAGTTTAAGGTCCTGCCACTGAAAGGATTATCTTATGAGACTTCATATTTAAATTGGCCATCGGTTAAGGTATGTAATAGATTGGACTTTTTATGGCCAATGGAGGTAGGTAATGAACGTTAAGATGAAGTTAATGGTAATTTATATGACTGCTGCTTCGATAGTATACGCTAGCAACGCGAAAGAACAGGTGGTTCAAAATCCATTGGACGGGAAAAAGTTTTCTGGCGAAGTGAGGGCAAAAGGAATTTATGGGCTGGTTGGCGTTACTGGTGAACTAGAGTTTTATAACGGTCAATTAATTTGGAAAACAAAAGATTCTTTAGAGTCGGGTGATTATCATGTCATTGAACAAGACGGCATTTGGCACTTCAGTTCACGCTACACAATAGAAAATGATGAAGGTGTTTACTGGAGTGGTACGTTTGATGGGAATACGGTTGACGAGGTTGAAATAATTTGGTCTCGCCAACCTGGCGATTGGGTGCATGATTTATTACTTCCCAAGCAATTGAAACTCAGCTTTACTGTCAAGTAATATTAGTTTCCTTTATTATCGTCTTCGGGTTTTTTGTCGGAATAATGGACGCGGCCTTTGTCATCGACCCAACGATAAATTTTATTGCTCTGCTGTTGCGACTGAGTGCTATCAGTGGGAGTATTTACTGAAGAATTTAGCGCATCTAAATCAACCTGCTCGTATTCTTTTTCTCGAAGTGATAGAGAATACTGATTGGCTTCTTCTGACATAATCCGCTCGAACAGTTGCACCACACGTTCATCATTTAACAACTGTACAATATTGGCCCGCTCTACTGCGGCCCTGAGTTGCGGATCGTTAACAATGGCCTGTGCTTGAGGATCGTTTTTTACAAATTGAGCCCGGGCCCACATATCTCGCACGCGCTCTGCAATTTGCAGTTCTGGCGACTCATTGGCGTTAACTTCAATAATGTCCTCTGTTAATGCTGTAAAACCAGGATTTGCCATTAATTGTTTAAGTTCAGGCAGTCGAGCAATCTCTTTAACATTACCCCGGTTCAAAATGCGTTGATTCCGCTCGGTAAGAAATAAATCTCGGAACTCCGGGCTTTCGACCACGCCGCGAAAGTGCTGAATGGCGATTTCCGGTTGTTCGAGTAACTTGGCAGTAAAGTTGGCCACTTCGGGCTGATCCGTTGTTGCTTCCATTGCGCTTCTAACTGCGCCACTGGTCAGCTGGCGAGCGATTTTTTCAATACCAGAGACGTCATGCTCGACCACCGAGTTTGGCGCAGTTTGCTCTTTGGAAAGTAGTTGACTGGTCAAAGAGCCAACCCAAACCAGAAGTATCCCAACTACACAGCCGACGACGCTTCCGAGTGCCAACCCTCCAAAACGTGATGACTGAGAGGGCTCTTCGGTGTCTGCTTTTATAACGCGTTTAATTAACCTCAGTACGAAATCAATAAGGATACTGGTAAACAGAAATATTCCAGCCCCAGCGACAATAAACCCCATAATTCCATTGAGCTGAGTACTGTGGTTGAGCGATGTGCCCAGAGATGGCGTAAACAGGAATGCCGCAAGGTACGCTCCGCCAAGACTCAATAGACGAAATAAAAGCGGCAACACGCCTCGCCGATAACCCTGAAAAGAGAAATAAACTACCGTAATTAAAAATAAAAGAGTCAATACATTCATGGAGTTAGGCGAGCTATGAGTTGTGTTAGCAGTTTGGGCTAACTTCGAAGATTAATCAAATTGAAATGGCTTTACACTGCAGCTGCGTTCGTAAAAAACGATTACTCTGGAAATGAGCTCAGATTCAATTGCCTATCTAATCGGTGGTATTTATAATTTCAGAAATTTCTGAAAATGCGAAAAGTACTATGAATCTCCCTCCCAACATTGAGTCTTTAGTGGTTCATTTCGGTGAAATGGGGAGCCGCTGGGGCTTTAATCGCACCGTCGGTCAAATGTTGGCGTTGATTGTTTTTTCCGAAATACCGCTGAATGCCGATCAAATCGCGGAGTCTTTAGGCATTTCTCGTGGCAATGTAAGCATGGGGCTGAAAGAGTTGCAAAGCTGGCGCTTGATTCGTACTCAACCGCAGCCTGGTGATCGCAAAGACTACTTTATTCCCAATGGGACCGTTTGGGAGCTTGGCTTGCAGGTCATGCAGGAGCGGCGCAAGCGAGAAGTCGATCCGACTTTGTCTATGCTGCGCGGCCAGCTGATGAACAGTGACGATGATTCTAATAATTACGCGCAACAAAAAATGCGTGAGATCCACGACTTGCTCGAACTTTTGATAGGTTGGTTCGACGACATTCATAAAATGAACCCAGACAATTTAAAAACATTACTCAAGCTGGGCTCCGGGGTAGGGAAGGTATTGGATATGAAGGATAAAGTGCTTAGAAAATAAGTTAAAACTGAGTGCTTCTTTCATATTCGACGTAATTTGGCTCTAACACTGGAGTAAGTCATGCTCGAAGTGATTAATCCCGATACTGTCATGCTTTCTCGCATTCAGTTCGCGGTGAATATTAGTTTTCATATTTTGTTTCCTACCATCACCATTGCCTTAGCCTGGTTTCTGTTTTATTTCAAAATTCGTCATCACATGTCTGGTCATCCGGTTTGGATGCGCATCTATCGCTTTTGGGTAAAGGTGTTTGCGCTTACTTTTGCGTTAGGTGTTGTCAGTGGCATTACCATGTCGTTTCAATTCGGTACCAACTGGCCCGGCTTTATGGAAAAAGTTGGTAATGTGGCGGGGCCTTTGTTGGGTTATGAAGTGCTGACTGCTTTTTTTATGGAGGCGACTTTTTTAGGCGCCATGTTGTTTGGTATGAATCGACTACCACCTTGGTTTCATACGTTATCAACTTTTTTAGTAGCATTAGGTACAACCCTTTCGGCGTTCTGGATATTGGCTCTGAATTCCTGGATGCAAACACCACAAGGTCACGAAGTTATTGATGGTGTTGTGCATGTGGTTAACTGGTGGGAAGTTATTTTTAATCCGTCATTTCCTTATCGTTTGACGCATATGTTACTGGCATCAGGATTAACAGCGTGTTTCCTAATTGCAGGTATTTCTGCTTACCGACTGTTAAAGGGCGATAGTAAGCGGGCACCACGATTAGCAATGCGCGTTGCTTTGTTTACCGCAGCCATTTTAATTCCGCTGCAAATATTAATAGGTGACTTGCATGGTCTGAATACCTTTAAACATCAACCGCAAAAAGTGGCTGCGATGGAAGGGATTTGGGAAACGGAACGTGGTGCAGCTATGTTGATCTTTGCCATTCCCGATGAGCAAGAACGAACCAATCATTTTGAAATAGGTATTCCAAAACTTGCCAGTTTAATTCTTACTCACGAGGCAGAAGGAGAGATAAAAGGACTCAACGAATTTAACGGCGAGCATCCACCGGTGAAACCAGTGTTTTATGGATTTCGAATAATGGTGGGTATGGGTTTGTTAATGCTATTAGTTAGTTGGTGGTTGTCATTTCAACTTATTCGAAAAAGAGAGCTGCCTTTATTTTGGAAAAGAACACTGGTAGCTATGACTTTTTCGGGTTGGCTCGCAACGCTGGCAGGTTGGTATGTGACCGAAATTGGCCGACAACCCTATTTAGTTTCCGGTATTTTGAAAACGTCTGAGGCGGCGACAACTATTGCATCGACCAACGTCGGCTTGTCTTTACTGTTATATTCACTGGTTTATGCAGCACTATTGTTCGCCTATATTCAAACTCTATTTTATATGGCGCGAAAATCGGTAGAGGTAAAAGAGTTTGACATATCCGAAGGGGTCGGCTCGATACAGGAGCAGCAACACTGGCAGAAAAGCAAGGACGACAATCTTAATCCTTCAACCGGAGGTGCAGTATGACACTGGATACATTGTTGCCCGATATCTTTTTATTGTTGATGGCGCTTGCTGTTTTAATTTATGCGGTGCTCGATGGTTATGATTTGGGTGTTGGCATTTTAATGCCGCAAAATAACCTAACGTTTCGTAATCAGATGATCGCATCCATTGGTCCCTTCTGGGATGCCAACGAAACCTGGCTGGTACTTGCTGTGGGTATTTTATTAATCGCGTTTCCTGCGGCTCATAATCTGGTACTGCGCGAACTCTACCTGCCAGCGACGATAATGTTGATTGGATTAATTTTACGCGGCGTGGCTTTCGATTTTCGCGCCAAAGCGGTGACTCGTTATCAGCCTTTATGGGATAAATTATTTCAGATCGGTTCGCTGATTGCCGCGCTTTCCCAAGGGTTTATGTTGGGCCTGTACGTGTGTGGGTTTGAAATGTCGTTGGCAAGCTACGCATTTGCAATGTTAACCGCCTTCGGTGCAGCCGCTGCTTATGTGTATATCGGCGGTGCTTGGTTGGTCTTAAAAACTCAGGGTGAATTACAAAAGTTTGCTGCGCAAAAAGCACGAAGAGCAGGTTGGTTTATGGCGATTTCCATGTTGGCTATTTGTATCGTTAATCCAATCATTAACCCTCAGGTCGCCGAGCGCTGGTTTTCGTTACCCAATGCCTTGCTATTGTTTCCTATTCCATTAATGTGTGCCTTGTTGTTAGTCATAGGAGATCAAATATTAAAACGAATTCCTTTTGCTGATGACAAAGCCTGCTGGGTTCCCATGAGTTGTGCCGTAACTTTGTTTACCCTGTGTTTGTTGGGCTTTGCGTTTAGTTATTATCCTTATGTTATTCCCGGAAAGCTGCTGGCACATGATGCCCATGCGGCAATAGCGTCACTCAGGTTTGTATTTTACGGGGTGGCGATAGTATTGCCTGCTATTATTGGTTACACCATTTTGTCGTACTGGATCTTCAGAGGGAAGACCAAGGATTTGAGTTACTACTAGAAGCCATATCAAAATTGCTGCACTTGATGATACTGCGTTAAATTTCGTCTCAAAATGCTCATTTACTCAATGTAAACTGTGCTTTTTCGTCAAAATTTGCCTTGTCTCATCTTTGTTCGCTATTTTTGAGATGGCTTCTGGAGTGTTGATTAAACCCCCTCCATCTCCCCC
>JBFHVL010000127.1:0-9693 GCA_041589565.1 Kangiellaceae bacterium
TCCATGTTGTCGCCATCAAACCAGGCATTCAACGCTGGCTCAATTCGTGAAGCGTAGCATAAAGCTCGAATGTAGCGTGCTAGCGAGTCAGTACCTTTGCGCCACTTACTGATGTTCACATCTTCAACCAGTGTGGTTGGAACCACTGTGGCATGCGAATGTGCCATACCTTGCGCCATCGCACGGCGAACACCGCGCACGGGTTGTGGCTCTCGAGTCACTGACACGCTGGGCAGACGTGAACCTCCTGACGCCGCTGGAGCTTTAGTTGCCGCCGTAGCTTGTGCTGGCTTTGCTCCACCTTTAGCTGCAGCTTCAACATCATCACGAGTGATGCTGCCTTTTCGGCCAGAAGCCTGGCATTGGCCGAGGTCTACTCCTAAACGGCGAGCAAGAGCACGCACAGCGGGTGAGGCTTTATAGGCCAATGGATTGCTGGTATCGGTGCCAGCAACCGGAGTAGCAGCTGCCGTTTGGTCTGCTTGTGCAGAACCCGACTTGGCCGCTGCTTTTACGTCGGCTTGAGTGATCTGGCCATCTGCACCAGAACCTTTAACTTGTGTTAAGTCGACTTTTAATTTTCGAGCCAATGCTTTAACGACAGCGTTAGCGGTTTCGGCGACAATTTGATTGCCCACTTCAACAGCACCGACTACCGTTCCAGCATCAGCTTGCTCTTCTTCTGCTTTGGGTTGTTCAGCAGGTGCAGCTTGTTTATTACCACCAAAGGTGACCAGCGGCGCGCCAACCTGAATCACATCTCCAGCCTGACCATGTAATTTGGTAATCACACCAGCGATTGGAGAAGGAACCTCAACCACCGCTTTGGCGGTTTCCATTTCAACCATAGGCTGATCAACGGATACCGTGTCGCCTTCGTTCACTAACCAACGAACAACTTCTGCATCGGGTAAGCCTTCACCGAGATCCGGTAGTTTAAAAACTTCACCGCCACTGACGGTAGCAGCTGGAGCTGGTTCAGCGACTTTTGCTGGAGCTTCTTTCTTGGGTGTTTCTGAGGTTCCACCAGATGAACCGTCACCATCAAACTCAACCAGTGGCGCTCCAACCTGAATAACATCTCCAGGTTGGCCATGTAATTTAGTAATTTTTCCAGCGTAAGGAGAGGGGACTTCAACCACCGCTTTGGCGGTTTCCATTTCAACCATAGGTTGATCAACCGAAACGATATCGCCTTCTTTTACCAGCCAGCGAACCACTTCGGCGTCGGGTAATCCCTCGCCTAGATCGGGTAAGTTGAAGATATTCATTTGTACTCCACGATTTTTCTGGCTTGTTCTAGGATACGGTCGACAGTAGGCATGTACTGTTTTTCCAGTCGGTAATAGGGCATTACGGTATCGTATCCCGCGACTCGACCGATAGGGGCCAACAAACTGAATACTCGTTTTTCAGCAATTTCTGCTGCAATTTCGGAGCCCAGGCCACCCGCTTTAGGTGATTCTTGAACAATTAGCGCACGGCCAGTTTTTTCCACCGATTCTAGAATAGTATCAATATCCAGAGGGCTGACGGTCGCGACATCAATCACTTCGGCACTGATGCCTTCTTTAGCCAGTTGCTCCGCTGCCATGTGGGTTTCGTGCAGCATGGCGCCCCAGCTGATCAAAGTAAGGTCGGTGCCTTCTCGGTCAACAAAACAACAGCCTAACGGATATTCTTCGCCATTGTCTTCCACTTCGTGCTTAACAATACGATAAACACGCTTTGGTTCAAGGAAAATAACCGGATCTGGGTCGCGTATAGCGGCCAGCATTAAGCCATAAGCGCGTGATGGATTTGAAGGAATTACCACTTTTAAGCCAGGAATATGAGCAAACAGAGCTTCGGTACTTTCTGAGTGATGCTCAGGCGCGTGAATTCCCCCACCAAAAGGAGCTCGCATTACCATAGGTAAGGTAATTCGGCCACGAGTACGATGGCGCATACGGGCCATGTGACAAATAATTTGGTCAGCGGCAGGGAAGATAAATCCCATGAACTGAATTTCGGCAACTGGCTTAATACCCTGAGCTGCCATACCGATAGAAACACCGGCGATCATAGATTCCGCCAGCGGCGTATCGATGACTCGCTCTTTACCGAACTTTTTGATTAAACCATCGGTTGCTCGAAAAACACCGCCATTGGTACCGATATCTTCACCCAGGGCAACAACGGTTGAATCGCGCTCCATTTCGTGAGAGAGCGCCATGTTTACGGCTTCAATTAAGGTAACTGCTGGCATTATTTTGCCCCCTTAGCTTGCGCAAGCTTAATGGCGTATTCACGTTGTTCCATAGTGCGCGCTGGTAATTCTTCGTACAAATAATCAAACATGGTTTCTGGTGCCTGTGGCTCAGTCGCCAGATAGTTGTCTACGGCCTGTTGAACTTCTTCAGCGATTTCTTTGCTTAGCGCTTCTTCATCTGCTTCAGTCCAGATACCCAGAGACTCCATGTATTTTCTTAAACGCAGGATAGGCTCGGCTTTCCAGCCTTCATCGAGCTCGCCTTCGGGACGATAGCGGCGAGCGTCATCGGCGGTGGTGTGGTCGCACAAACGTAAAGATACCGCTTCGATTAAGGTTGCACCTTTACCGGCTCGCGCTTTTGCGTAAGCTTTTTCAGCGGCATCGCGTACCGCGATCACATCGTTACCATCAACCTGTACTGCTTCGATACCAGCTGCAATAGCTTTTTGAGCGTAGGTTTCGCAGGCGGTTTGAATTTCGGAAGGTACCGAGATTGCCCATTGATTGTTGTTGATCACGAATACAACCGGTAGGTTCCAGATGCCGGCAACGTTAATCGCTTCGTAGAAGTCACCTTCGGAAGTACCGCCTTCACCAATCTCGGTGGCAACGCAGCGTTTCTCACCTTTCAACTGGATGGCTTTACCTACCCCAGCTGCGTGTAAGCACTGGGTAGCGATTGGAACTGCAATGGGGAAATCTTCACGGGCATGCTGATAATCAGATCCACGCTCGTCACCACCCCAGTAAAGTAAGACTTCTTCCATGGTTACGCCGTGTTGAATCATTGCTGCCTGACCTCGGTAGTAGGGCACTAGCACGTCTTCTTTGTTCAATGCGGAACCGAATCCCACACCAATGGCTTCTTGTCCTGTGGCTGCGGGGTAGGTTCCCATTTTACCGGTACGCTGTAGTGCGTAGGCCTTAGTGTCCAATTGGCGAACCTGGCACATGGCGCGGTATAGGGATTTTAGCGTGTCGGCGTCTTTGGCAAACGCAGGAAGCTTCTTAGTCGTCGGCTTCCCGTTTTGATCGATGTACTGTGTGTACTTAATTTCAAACTTTGCAACCGTGGTCACAACAAACCTCCTTTAGAGGCAGTCGAGTAGTTTCGACTGATCTTTGGCTATGTCTTGTAAAATCTCTGTGTTTCTTGCGGCGCCGATCATAAGGATCTAAACGTCATTTGTATAGCGCAAAACAGTAATACTTGTCTTAAATTGGCTGGAATTTATCCAAGTTTGTCGAAATTTAACCCACATATCGCAACAAATCAGACCAGTTGGGTGTGAAAGTGGTTTTGCTCTCGTTAAGATTCCGTTACGCTTTCTGCATCAATATTGTGACTAACAAGCTGTTAACTTTAGGCCATCAGGAAGACATTAATGAAAGACGCAAGCGCGCCAATGACCAAGTATCGTTCTGACTATCGTCCATCCGACTTTTTAATCGACGAGATTTATCTGACGTTTAAGTTATTTGACGACCATACCTTAGTTGAAAGTCGCTTAATGGTGCGCCGCAACCCTAAGGGCGATTTATCGGCGAATCAATTGCGACTCGATGGTGAACAATTAGAGTTATTGTCGCTTCGATTTGATGGTGACGAATTACCGCGCGAATCCTATAACATTGACGAAGAAGGATTAACCCTGTTGAAAGTCAGCGATCAATTTGAGTTGACGACGGTGTGCAAAATTTATCCTGATAAAAACAAATCTTTGGAAGGTTTATATACGTCTAATCAAAAGTATTGCACTCAATGTGAAGCTGAAGGATTTCGTAAAATTACCTACTACCTCGATCGTCCGGACATACTGGCGAAGTTTTTTGTACGGATTGAGGCTGAACAATCACGTTATCCGTTATTACTTTCCAATGGCAACCCTAAATCGTCGGGGCAACTTGAAGAGGGAAGACATTTTTGCGAATGGGAAGATCCCTTTCCTAAGCCGAGTTACCTGTTTGCGTTAGTGGCTGGTGATCTCGACTTACTGGAAGACTCTTTTAAAACCAAAACAGGTCGCAAGGTTAAACTGCAGCTTTTTGTCGATAAAGGCAAACTCGATCAAAGTGAGTTTGCTATGGCGTCACTTAAAAATGCGATGCGCTGGGATGAGGAGCGTTACAACCTCGAGTACGATTTGGATTTATACATGATCGTTGCTGTAGGTGACTTCAATATGGGCGCTATGGAAAATAAAGGGTTAAATATTTTCAACACCAAATACGTTTTAGCTAACCCACAAACGGCAACGGATCAGGACTTTGAAAATATTGAAAGTGTTATCGGCCATGAGTATTTTCATAACTGGACCGGCAATCGTGTTACTTGTCGAGACTGGTTCCAGTTAAGTCTTAAAGAAGGGCTTACCGTATTCCGAGATCAGCAGTTTACGGAAGATATGCGCTCAAAAGCGGTTAAGCGAATTGATGATGTGAAAGTCATTCGCAGCTTTCAGTTTGCAGAAGATGCTGGTCCCATGGCTCATCCTATTCGCCCTGACTCTTACATTGAGATGAATAACTTTTATACCGTTACTGTCTACAACAAGGGCGCTGAAGTTATCAGAATGTTGCATACCTTATTGGGAGAACAAGGATTTCAAAAAGGAATGGCATTGTATTTTCAGCGTCACGATGGTAGTGCGGCTACATGTGATGACTTTGTGGCAGCTATGGCGGATGCAAATGGTAAGAATTTAGACACGTTCAGAGCCTGGTATGCGCAAGCGGGTACACCGGAACTCAGGGGTGAGTTTAAGTATTCCGAAGATAAACAACAGTTACGTATTCAATTTAAGCAAATGAATTCACATGAGTCAGCTAAAAAGCCCTATGTTATTCCTGTAAAAATTGGGTTGCTAGGTGAAAGTGGTGAGTCAATTTCGTTTAGACTTGCTGAGTCGGATGAAATGACGCAGGAATCATTGCTATTGGTTGAAGAGTTTGAACAAGAATTTGTTTTAAACGATGTAAAACAAAATGCCATACCTTCATTGTTACGAGACTTTTCCGCGCCGGTAAAGCTCAGTACGACGCTGACAAAAGAAAATTTAGCACTGCTGTTTGCCCATGACCCTAATACCTTTACTCGCTGGGATGCAGGTCAGTCATTGATGACGCAATTTATTGCAGCGGACAGCGATGAGTTGCTGGAACTGATTGTGAAAGGATTTAAAACCATTTTACATGATAAGCAGATCGACAATGCATTTAAAGCGCGCGCTCTATCCTTGCCTGATTTAAAAACACTGTTCGAAATACATTCGGATAAAGGTGTGGATCACCTGATCGCGCGACATAAACAACTTAAAGAAGAGGTTGCTCGAAAACTGGAAAATGATTGGTTAGCCACTTATGACAAATTATATGTTGGGGGAGACACTTGCATTGAGCAAGTTGCAGCTGCTAATAGAGCAATTAAAAACCTGGCGCTGCAGTATCTGGCTGTTGCCAATAATGGTCATGACCAACTGGTAAAACATCAATTCGAGTCAGCGAAATTAATGACCGATGAACTCGCCGCTTTAGCCACTGCCGTTCATGGAAAAACAAGTGACGCAGAATTCATAGTTGATGCGTTTTTCGCTAAATGGAACCATGAAGCACTGGTCATGGATAAATGGCTTGCGGTTCAGGCCACCGCTGATGACCAACGAGTAATTGAAAGAATTAAAGAGCTACGGCAAAATCCAGTGTTTGCCATTGACAACCCGAATAAGGTGAGAGCGTTGTTTGGCAGTTTCGCTTCATTAAACTTTGCGCACTTTCATGCCAAAGAGGGCACAGGATACCAAATGGTGGCCGACACCATTATAGAACTCGATCCGTTAAACCCACAGGTAGCTTCAAGTTTAGCTAAGCAGTTTGGGGTGGCTGGTAAACTCGATGGCGAACGACAACAATTAATCGGTCGTCAATTAGAGCGGATTTTACAAAAAGACGGCCTTTCTAAAGACGTATATGAAATTGTTTCGAAAACTAATGAAACATTGAAGGGGTAATATTAATGGCCATTGTTAAGTGCCCAGAATGCCGTAAACCTATTTCTGATAAAGCCACACTGTGTTCGCACTGTGGTTTCACCTATAAAGAGGCTTCTGCAGAAGATATCGAACGGGCGGCGCGCATTGTTCGACTGAAACAACGCCACAGACTGCAAATGATGGTTTATGGTTCTATGCTGATCTTTTTAGTTGGGGTGCTATTTTATTACTTTGGTAAGACTATGGCATCCAATGTCTATCTCGGAATTGGTTACGCATCTTTGGCTTTGGGGGGCCTGGGTTATCTTTTTGCTCGGTTAAAAGGTTTGGCCGCTAAACGCGGTGGGTAGCTGTTTTCGACCGTTTATCTGCTTTGCAAAATTGGTTAAAAAAAATACTTGCTTAGTGGTAAGTTTCGTAATATAGTCGCCTCACTTTCTGATAAGGGCAACTTGAAGCGAAAGCTACAGGGCGCAAAACCACCGGTCTAAGGGCTAAGGTCTAAGACAGCGGAGTTACCGGGAAGAGGCAATCCCACGGTCGCATTCAGCGATAGTGTTGAAGAAGTTCCTCCTACGCGTTTTCTGCTCTTATCTCCCGTTATCGATTGATGTGTTTTTGGAGATAGCTTGATGAAAAAACTCATTACCCTGTGCGCACTTGCCTTAACTTTAAACGTATCCTATGGCAGTACTGATGATATAGCGCGCCTTTCATCGGCCATGTGCGATTACGTTAAAAGTGATGACCGCACCAGCATCCGTAAAAAGCTTAAAACGGTTAACTTGAAGTTGCGTCAAATTTATCCAGGCCTGGTTTGTCAGCCTGAAGGTAATTTCCCTGGCGGAACCTTACTTCGAACGGCGGCTTATTATGGCTCTGTAGAAGTGTCCAACTTTATCATTCGCCAAATTTCCTCTGAAGATTTAGCGATAAAAGAGCATGACGGTGTCTCAACACTCGACTGGGCCAAGCAAGCGGTTAGTTCGGGTGCGGTAACCAATGTCGAAAATGGCAAAGCAATTATTGCTGAAATGGAAGGTCGTATTGCCGGATAAAACTTCGAAGAGTCGTCGAAAAAGCGCGTCGCATGGCGCGCTTATCCAAACTTCAATTCCTGTACCGAAGGGTTATACCACTTCACCCACACGAACAATCTTCACGGCATTGGTTCCTCCCAGAATGCCCATGTGATCACCCTTGGTTAACAAAACCAGATCACCATCTTTAACAATTCCCCGGTTTTTAAGTTCATCCACTGCCAGTCGATTAACATCGTGACGCGCCAGTACTTTGGGGTCAAACGGAATAGCTTCTACGCCACGGTATAGTGCTAGTCGTCGTTGGGTATCTAGTCGAGGTGTTAAGGCGTATATAGGCATTCCGGAGCGAATACGGGACATCCACAAGGCGGTAGCTCCCGACTCGGTTAAACAACAAATTGCTTTGACGCCTTTCAAGTGATTGGCGGTGTACATAGTCGCCATCGCGATGGCTTCATCAATCCGTTCGAACTCGTCCAGCATTCGATGCTTGGAGATTTGAGTAACCTTTTGTTTTTCGGCACCTTGGCAGGCACGTGCCATCGCTTCGACGACGCGAATAGGGTGAGCGCCAGTTGCTGTTTCAGCTGACAGCATGACGGCATCGGTGCCGTCGAGTACGGCGTTGGCCACGTCGAATACTTCCGCGCGGGTTGGAATGGGATTGGTGATCATCGACTCCATCATTTGGGTTGCGGTAATGACGATACGATCAAGTGTTCGAGCGCGTGCAATGATTTTCTTTTGTATGCCAATAAGTTCTGCATCACCAATCTCGACACCCAGATCACCACGAGCCACCATAACCGCTTCGGAGGCTAAAATGATGCTGTCTAAAACTTCGTCGGACAGTACAACCTCAGCTCGTTCTATCTTGGCTACAATCCCAGCTTCGCTTCCTGCTTCACGCGCGAGCTGCTTGGCGTATTCAATGTCTTCGGCACTACGAGGAAAAGAAACTGCAAGATAATCAACACCCATTTCAGCGGCAAGTTTGATATCTTGCTTATCTTTGTCAGTTAAAGCCGCTGCAGAGAGGCCTCCTCCTTTTAAATTGATGCCCTTGTTATTACTTAAGGGACCTCCAATCACCACTTCGGTAATGACACGGCTACCTTCAATAGCGGTGATTTGAAGCTCCACCCGACCATCATCAAGGAGCAGTAAGTCTCCCGGTTTACAGTCATTGGGCAATTCCTTGTAGTCAATACCGACTTGGCTTTGGTCACCGGCGTTGGTTTCCAGCGTGGCATCAAGACAAAAGGTTTGACCCTGCTTAAGTTCAATTTTGCCCTCTTGGAAACGAGCTATTCGAATTTTAGGCCCTTGCAGGTCACCTAATATGGCGACTTCCAAGCCAATTTCTTTAGACACTTTTCGCACAAGATGCGTACGTCGAAGGTGATCTTCTGGCGATCCGTGAGAGAAGTTCATTCTTACGACATTAGCGCCAGCTTGGAATAGTTTTTTTAGTGACTCTTCATTATCGGTTGCCGGGCCAAGAGTAGTTACGATTTTGGTACGTTTGAACACGGTGGTTGTTTTCCTCAATCTTTTAATTACTTAACAATAAATGTATATGAACTTTCTAATGAATTCGAAAATGATGTAAAGGTCTTGTTTTGTGATTCGAGGCTAAACCTGAAGAAGGGCGGCTTTAGCGAATTTGCATAAATACGAAAGGCCGGATTCAAGTGTTTGTTATTTTTATTGGCCTAACGATACCACTTTTAACAGAATCACCAAAGTTTTTCCGTCAATTGGTGAGTAATATGATCCGTTTACTGGCACAGGTTATTCAGACTTGTTTAAATCTTCAGCAAATCAACTTGTTGCGCTAACAGCTTGATGTGCAACTACAATTTTTTAAAATTTATCCTAGATTTCGGTTGACACCAAGCTACCCGCTCATTAAAATGCGCCTCCGTTTTGGGGCTATAGCTCAGCTGGGAGAGCGCTACACTGGCAGTGTAGAGGTCAGCGGTTCGATCCCGCTTAGCTCCACCATATTGCAGGAACTTTACTATCGTAGCAAAGTTCGGTGGAAGAAACAGGACGCTTCAGCGACTTATTGAACTGCTCGTTTCTTTCCACAATTTTAAATTTCATTGATGGCATCTCAATGAAAAATGAAGGTTTAGTCCCCTTCGTCTAGAGGCCTAGGACACCGCCCTTTCACGGCGGTAACAGGGGTTCGAATCCCCTAGGGGACGCCAAATAAAAAGGCTCAGCTAAACAGCTGGGCCTTTTTTATTAATACTCGGAAAACTTAGGCCAATTTACATAGGTGTGTGTAACCTTCTATAGCGAGAGGTGATTCGTAACCAGCGAATCAATAGCATTATTGCCGCCGTACTTAAGCCGACAATAATTCCAATCCAGTAACCTTTTACTCCCATTCCTTCCA
>JBFHVL010000128.1:0-9692 GCA_041589565.1 Kangiellaceae bacterium
TGGAACCGTTTGAAAGTTAGCAAATTTGCGCAGCTCCCGCAGTGTTTCATCTCCATCCTTTCCTCTCATATAGGCATCCAATAACACAAGATCAGGAGATGAATGTTCAGCCTGTTCGATAGCTTGTTCTCCCGATTCGCAAACCGATACCTGATATCCGCCAACTTTACTCAGCGACATCTCCAGCAACATCCGTATGGAGCTATCATCATCTATGATCATTACGTGATTAATCTTTCCCACAAGCTTCACTCTTTAGAAATAAATTTATTGAGAGTCACCTCGCTTTGGGCAACCCAGGTACTAGTGTAATACTTTAGGCTCGGTTAACTCCAATCCCAATGCCTGTAGCTGCCTGGCAATCCGCTGATTTCCAGTTTTTTGCCAGCGCTGGTACAAGCCTAACACATCTGAAGCATCAAACGCTGTCTGTCTGGAGCAGGCGCGAGCCACTATTTCGAGCATTCGAGTAAACGTAGCGGCAAGCTCCGAAAATATATGCCGATTTTGCGCTGCATTCTCTGACAGATAGTCGTATGCTCCGCCACCCATCCCAACAAAGTAATCTTTTAAAATACCTCGCCGAGCATACTTTTCTGGGAACAATGCCCCCAAAAACAAAGCCATGTCACCCAACTGACGCATAATTAAACAGCGATGGCGAGGGTCGCTGGCTTCATGAGCATCTTTATACAACATTGCTAGTGGGCGAATACTAACTTCGCCTTGAGATTCGCAAAATAGCTGACGGCTATCACCAAAACGCGCCAACATACTGCCCATATACCAAAGCGTATCCTGATGGGGTCGCGGTGAGAGCTGCTCACTCACCTGTTGCAGTCGTTGCCGAAAATACTCAGCCAGTTTTAGCTCAAACGCTGGAATGGAACTACGAGTCATCAGCCATTCTCCTCTGTTACCCAACACTTTAAGCTTAGATCAAAATTAATAGCGTTGCTTAAAACCACAGAACAAAATTTTATAAAAAAATTCAAAGTACTCCCTCTTGAAAAATTTTAGCCTGCGCCTATATACAGCGATCGAGGCCCTTTGAATTTTCAGCTAAGGGGCCAAATACCCAACCTATTAACCTTAACTTATTGTTTATTTGTGGGAGGAAATCCTATGAATTTAAAACCGCTGTACGATCGTGTGGTAGTCAAGCGTCTAGCCGCTGAAACCACAACCAAAGGAGGTATTGTCATTCCCGACAAGCACGCAGAAAAATCCACCCAAGGACAAGTGGTTGCAGTAGGTGATGGAGCCCTGCTCGACAATGGAGCATTACGAGCTCTGAGCGTTAAAGTCGGTGACCGAGTGTTGTTCGGTCAATACTCGGGTTCGGAGATTAAAATGGATGGCGAGAAATATCTGGTCATCAAAGAGTCTGATATTTTAGCGGTTATTGAGAACACTGAACTACAGGAGAAAGCAGCATGAGTGCAAAAGTCGTAAAGTTTGCAGACGATGCCCGTGAGCGCATGTTGGCTGGCGTAAACACTTTAGCTAACGCTGTAAAAGCGACGCTTGGCCCTAAAGGCCGCAATGTTGTGCTCGATAAAAGCTTTGGCGCACCTCGCGTTACCAAAGACGGCGTATCGGTTGCGAAAGAAATTGAACTAGCCGATAAATTTGAAAACATGGGCGCACAAATGGTTAAAGAAGTCGCCTCGAAAACAGCTGACGTCGCGGGTGATGGAACGACCACCGCAACAGTGTTGGCGCAGTCTTTAGTTATTGAGGGCCATAAAGCCATTGCCGCAGGCATGAACCCCATGGATCTGAAACGAGGAATTGACCATGCGGTTAAGGCCGCCATTGGAAAGCTGGCCGAATTATCCAAAACTTGCGATGACAATAAAGCCATTGGCCAGGTAGCTACTGTGTCGGCCAACTGGAATACCGATATCGGTGAAATCTTGGCAGAAGCCATGGAAAAAGTTGGCCGTGACGGTGTGATTACTGTCGAAGAGGGCAAGTCGCTGCACAACGAATTGGACGTGGTTGAAGGTATGCAGTTTGATCGTGGTTACCTGTCACCTTACTTTGTCACCAATCAGGAAAAGATGCAGGTTGAACTGGATAATCCTTACATTCTTTTGTTCGACAAGAAGATCAGCAATATCCGCGACTTGCTACCGGTACTGGAAGCCGTTGCTAAAGCCAGCCGTCCTTTGGTGATTATTGCTGAAGACATTGAAGGCGAAGCGCTTGCCACTTTGGTGGTTAATAATCTGCGCGGTATTTTAAAAGCGGCAGCAGTAAAAGCCCCTGGTTTTGGTGATCGTCGTAAAGCCATGTTACAAGACATCGCCACCTTAACGGGCGGTCTGGTGATCTCCGAAGAAGTGGGTTTGTCATTGGAGAAGGTTGAACTTGATCAGCTCGGTAGCTCCAAACGAGTAGTGATCGGCAAAGAAAACACCACCATCGTTGATGGCGAAGGTAAAAAAGCCGACATCGATGGTCGTATTTCTCAAATCAAGAGCGAAATTGAAAGCACCACTTCCGACTACGATCGTGAAAAACTGCAGGAACGTTTGGCGAAATTGTCCGGCGGTGTAGCCGTGATCAAAGTCGGTGCTGCCACCGAAGTCGAAATGAAAGAGAAGAAGGACTTGGTCGACGATGCCCTTCACGCGACTCGTGCCGCAGTAGATGAAGGCATTGTACCCGGTGGTGGGATCAGTCTGGTACGTATTGCCGATCAGTTACGTAAAGACGATCTGAAAGGTGCCAATGATGATCAGCAAGTGGGTATTAAAATTGCCCTCCGTGCCATGGAAGAACCCTTCCGTCAAATCGTCGCCAATGCCGGTGTCGATGGCAGCGTAGTGTTAGAGAAAGTTCGCGCTAACGACAGTACTTCGTTCGGTTACAACGCGCAAACCGAAGAGTACGGCGACATGCTGGAAATGGGCATCATCGATCCAGCTAAGGTAACGCGTTCGGCTCTGCAAAATGCAGCCTCAATTGCCGGATTAATGTTAACCACCGAAGTGATGGTTGCGGACAAGCCTCAGGACAAAAAGTCCGCCGCAGCTGGCGCTCCCGACTATGACTTTTAATGTCACAAGCATTTTATTCCTCAGCATCTCTTTCGGGGCCATACTGGCCCCTTTTTTTACCGCGGCCTAACGCCCTTGCAACATAAAGGTTTCGTATTCCAGTCGATCGAGTTTTCGTGAGAGTAAATACAAGCCGACCAACACCGTTAATGTTACCGAAACGGCAAATCCATAGCCAAAAAATGCCGCACCTAATTCGATGCTCAGTACCGTCAGCAGGGCGTTGGCAAAAAAGAATAATGCACATACGCCAAGAGCAAGCCTGCGGTAGTCTAGATAAAACATCACATTTAAAATAGCCAGCAATAAAACCTGCATGCTAACGCCAACAACGTCAATATACAGCAGTCGTAAGTAGAGTGTTGAGATACCTATGAGTTCAAGAATATCTTTACCCAGCAATAAAACGATCATCACCGTAACGCCCTGTACTTTAAAAATTTCATAGATACCTTGGCGTGCCGTGTAAATCATACGATCTTTCAAGTACCAGATATGCTCTAAAGTATCTCCCTCTCGAACGGAGCGATAAAAATTATCATAGTGCTCAGCAAAGTCAGCCTCCATGCGAACCAGAAAAACCGCCATACCGGGAATAATCGAAAGATAAGCAAGAAATATCGGCAAGTCGTAGATTAACGATGCTCTAAGTGGGCCAATCACAGCTTGCGACGTTTCGGGCGTGAACCAAAAAATAAATTTATCAATCCATACTGCGGCATTAAAAAAAAGCCCCGTCAATGCCAACGATAAAAACACCTGACGACGCTGCGTAAAATCGAAACTGACAAAATGCTCACCAGGGTATTCACGAACAATTAAATACAGAAAACTAAAAAATAAAAAACCGTGGCCCAACAGCACGCCCGCAAGCAACCCAGGCAGACCGAATGCGGTGAGCGATAAAGCAGCCACCACAGCGATCAAATACCCGATTAAAAATAACGCTACTATGGCTCTATAAGCCTTCATACTGGATAAAAATATAACCACTATCCATAAACCACAAAGCACCACAAAATTTGCCAGCATTAACATTTCATAGATTAATGACTCATCAAATAATAACCATAAAACCAAAGTGCCAAAAATTCCGCTAACCGCAATGGTTAACCATAACGCGCCCATTAAATTTGAAAAAATAATGTGTTGCTTATTTTCGAATAGTCGATCGGCTATAAATCGAGTAAACATTAACTGCAAAACACCGGTTAATATGAGTGACGAGGCCATTAAGTAAGTAACCGATACTAAAAATTGAATAATTAAGCTTTGAGGAAGAACTAAACCAAAACTCAATATCCCAATAATCATGACTCCAATAACTGATAAAACCCAGGGCCCAGAACCAATAAGCGCAGCATAGCCATATGCTTCCAATACCGAAAGCAGTGACTGCTTGTTTAAGATTTTTCTTATTTCAAATCCAATTCCGGCCATGAACTTTTTTCCAAAGAGTCTAAATACAGATCTCGGTAGGTCGAAAACATTCGCTCTAACGTATAAAATTGCGACACTCGTTTTAGTCCTGCATGTTGGGCCGCAAGCCATTTGTCTTCATCGCCTAATAACTCCAGAGCTGCCTGCGCGGTAGCTTCTGGATCAGCAATCGAGACCACAGTTCCACCAGCGCCTAAGGCTTTGTCTTCTTCCGTTAAGCCTTCAATCAGCTCTCGACAACTACCCACGTCAGTTGCAACACATGGAATACCTGCCGCATAAGCCTCAAGAATGACCAATGGTTGAGCCTCACTGATTGACGTGAGCACCATGAGTCCTAACTTAGGTAGAACATCCGCGATGTTTTGAAACCCTAAAAATTTTACGTTATTTTCTAATCCAAAACTTTCTACCAGTGATTTACATTCCTGAACATAGGTTGGGTCTTCATCCTCCGGGCCTATTATCCATCCTTCAGCATCAGGCATGCGATCACACACAACACGCATTGCTCGGATAAAGGTTTTAATATCTTTTATAGGAACGACTCGACCAATTAACCCGAGTACTTTAGGCAGTGCTTCTGGTCGTTGTTCTCTTAGCTTGGTAAAGCGTTCTGGGTCGATACCATTAGGCACCACCTGACACTTTTGCTCAGGCGCACCATCGGTTATTTGTCGCTGCCGATTACCATCATAAAGTGAAATAATTTGAGTCGCCTGTTGATAAGCCATTCGTCCCAAAGCCTCAAAAAAACGAATCCACATTTGCCGGATATATCCCGAGTCGGCTTGCAAATTACTACCCATAGCATCAACAGGATCATGTATCCAATTCGCCTGTGCTAAATCAATCTTTCGCTCTTTGGTATAAATTCCATGTTCTGATATTAACAGCGGAATGTCTCGCTGCTGGCTCATCATCACGCCGAGCAATCCCGCGTAGCCGGTTGAAATGGTGTGCAACATTCTTACCGGAGGAGCCTTTCGTGCAATATCCGAAAGCATAAAAAGGGGTGCATGCATGATACGTACGGACCAAAAGTAATCAATAAACGACGGTTCCGTACAATATTGTTGATAGTCTTCTGTTATGGTTTTCCAGGCTTGTTCACTGAATAAAAAGTCTTCCTTCGTTATTCCATCGGCAGCGCCGAGACTATTAAAAACTGATTGCATCACTTCGGGCTTGATTATGTCGTTGCGCTTAAAGGCACGATGTAACTCTCGCATGTCAGCAAATTTTTCAGCATTGCCTGGTCGAGCACGTGGATTTCCTTCAAGTGATGTTTCCATCATGTAATGCACTTCAAGATGCTTCACATTATCAGGTAACTCATATTGCATATCACCGTAATGCTCCCGTGCGCCACCTAAAAAAATTAACGCAAAGGTTAAATCGGGCAATCCATTTAAAATTTGATGGACCCAAGATGAAACACCACCTCGAATATAGGGGTAGGTTCCTTCGAGTAATAAGGCGACATCTGCAATCGGTTTATGCTTTTTTTGTGACACGCTATTGTGTTGTGTTTGATGTTTAAGAGGATCCAACAGAGGCTCCTTTTAACCAGTAATTCATGACTGGAATAAATCCGGGATCAGCGGTTCCTGTGTCGACATATCGCTGAATATATTCTTGAACTTTTTTGTACCGCCTCATTCTAAAAGAGGTTTCCGCCAAGTAAGGCAGAATATGTTTTTGCTCCACGCCTAAGGCTAAAGCTCGAAGAAAATACCCATTGGCAACGTCCCATTGTTCAAGTTCCAAGTAAATTCGCCCAAGCATTCTGCAAGCCATCGCATCGGCGGGATACTCAACCAAAGGCTGAAGCAGTTGTATCGCTTTATTAAGAAAATGCTGACGCACACCGCCTTGCGCCAGTCCAAGATAAGCCATTTCCCAATAGTCTTGTGCTAAAACCAGAGTTAATCGGGCATGATGCTCGCCTTTTGCTTTTACCAACTCTTTCTGATGTTGATTCATTCGCTCGGTGATTTTTTTTTCTTTGTCGTCAAGCATGGCGTAAGCTAACAAGCGAACATCATCAACGGGATCTTTTAATGCTTCTCTTAGAATTCTTACGTGATCACGAGGGTTAATATGCTTACTCGCCATGACTGCTTTCAGTCGCTTTGCCGGATCGCTCGCTTCGCGAAGCACCTGGGTTAAACCACCGTGACTGTATAACGCTTCCGAAGAGATGTTTATCGGTTGATAAGGCAAGTCCGGAATATTTACCTCACGCCACGGTGCACTGTGCCTATGCCTTGGCAAATACAGCGCTAGTAAAATACCCAGTACAGTGCCTATAGAGCCAAGCACTGGAATAGAAAACTGTATGGTTACCAACGCGAAATAGGTTGGAATAATGGGCCGCTGATAATGTTTGGGCAGCAGCGATAATATAAACAATGAAAAAAGTAGTGACGCACAAAAGTGAGAAAACAAATAGGACCATAAACTCGCTACCGAACTATCGAGATAAAAGAATAACGAAAGGCCAGCAATCTCAAGAAAGATTGCCTGTATGACGAGCCATTTGCCAGCCATCGATACCCTCCAATTTTAAAAACAGTGCGAGTTCTGAGCGATTACTGATAGAGTGCTGGCGCAATTCCATATCCATCGAATCGAGATCTTTTCCTAAGCGTTCACGAACGACTTGTGCCAGCCGGAGCTTGTACCCAGCTAAACCAAGTTCATCCGTTAATGGAAATAAAATTAATTGTTCATTGGATTTTTCTTTATGACAGCGGATTACTAAATCAAGGCCGCGCTGAATATCTTTAATTAATGCAGTGACCCGTTCTGCCGTTTCGTCACTATTAAATCGTATCAACAATAGGCTTGAAGGTACCTGTACCTGTTCTGCATCTAACGCTGCACGAATTAAATTAACCGCAAACCATTGCTGCTCTTCATCTTCGGCATTATCGTGATACTTACTGTAATTAATAAAGTCAGCAATACGCCCAACCAAAACCGCCAACAAGGTTAAGGTATGAGAGGTCAGCGCAAAAAATGGCATTCGCTTAACAACCACTAAGCCATAAAGATTGTTTTCACTATCGATAATGGGTGCAGCAACAATATACTGAGAGTCAAAAGGTTCTAATTGACCATCTTTATTCACGGGAACAGCCATCAATCGTCGCTCTTTTATGGCTTGAACAACCAGTGGGTCTTTGGGCTCTACCTCATAAACGCCACCCAATTCAGCAATCGACTTGGGTACCACTTTGTTGTTGACAACATTCACCAAAGCAACCGCTTGTAAGTAGGTATACTGGGACAATAGCTCTAAAATTTGTCGCCCCTGTTTGGTATTGATAGTCTCGGAAAGTTTATGAGAAAAGCGACGCTGTAACAGCCTGAGAGCTTCGCGAAGGCTTTGGCCATGCCCGGCCAGTTGCTGCTCTAAGCGGTCATGCGATACTTTAAGCAGATGATAATTTCGAGTGAACTCATCCAGCCTTACCTGTCGATATAAATTCGACTGGCGCAGAACTTCTAACTGGCGTTGACCAAAATCACGAAACTCGCCAACCAACATGGTTGTCAGAGCCATACCTACCAGATAGGAGTAAGGAATAGTTGAGTAATCGACCCACTGCTGCTGAATGGCAATCACCAAACTAATATCAATAATAGCAACCGATATAGTGCCATAAAAAAAGCCATAACGTAGAGCAACGAGCACAGGTGCAATGATTGGCCATGGGTAAACCGCTAGTACAAAATAGGGGTCACTCGGTTCGGCCCACCAACAAAGTGCCAGCCCGAAAAACGAAACTACCGCGGTTTCAAAAGCAGGCATCCATGGCGGTAACTGCTTAAGTGCTTCAACAAGATTACGATACTGCAAAACGCACTCTCTATGGTTGATTAAAGGGAAGATCGTTTAACAAATCGGAAAGCAACGTTCGCGCAGCCATGGCAACCCCTTCTCTTCCCCAGCCGGTTCGAGCTCCAGTCGTAGTCCATACGACTTTTCCAGTCTCAAGCTCGATAATATTTAAAGTGACACCGACGGCGGGCTCACCATCAAGGCCCGCTTTGTAGCGCCACTCATCGATACTCCCGCTAACAGCGTATTGTGCGCCCTGATTACGCGCCCAGTTCATGGCATCCTCGATGAGCGCATCGTCATCGCTAAGTAAATCACTGGTCAGTGAAGGGCTTTGTTGCGACTGAGGCGACTCGACAACATTGTAATCTCGCACACGTAACAAAGCGCCTGTAATGGCGGCTATTTTTTGCCCCGCCTGAGGTGTTTGGGCAAGATTTCTAAATGGCAAAACAACTAATGTCGCATCTGCCGGTAAATTGATGCTTCGTTCACTTTGCTGCATCACTGAACAACCACCTAACATAATGCAGCCGATTAACCACCAACTTAATTGAGCGGCTTTTGCTCCAGCTTTATAACGCATAAATGCTCTCACACTACTGTTCATTGCTATCTTGACTCCCCTTCCCATTCGTTTTTTTCGCTGCTAATGAAAATACGTTAACATTAACGACTTAATGCTCGGTTATAAGATAACCATAGCGTCCAGTTGTTGTTGCCCAGTGCGTCTTCATTCACCCAGTCATAACTCAATCCTAACTCATCGTCGCCAAAGATGCGCCAACCCATTCCTGCACTCACACCATAATCGCTCACCTTTCTCAACCACTGATAGCCCAGGTTAAACGCTAGATGCCAACGTGGTGAGGGAACTTGATGGTTGATCGCATGCACATCGCCATGTGACCATCGCGTCGAAACGCCCAATCGTCCAAATTCTTCAGGAACCACCGCATCCATAGAAACCGGGTTGATAAAAGTTGATAACAGATTATTGGTTAGTGAATCAACTCGGTTGTAACGATACCACTGAATTGAAGAGCTTAGCTGCCAGGTTGGATCCTGAGCAAACAAAAGATAGTTGGCGCCTAAATCAAGACCGCCTCCGGTTGCCAGTTGCTCGCCAGCAAGATCATCAATTTGTTGCCAACGTATACCTGCGAATGTATTCAATCGACTGAACCACTGTTGGTTATGCTGCAGTGTGATTCGGTTTTCCGTTGCTTGCAACCAGGTAGCACTGCTGAGTTGCGGTCGTAAGTGCCAGTCTAATGACCAGATAATTGAAGAGTCCTGTTCGAATAGGTGTCGACCGCCTAGGCCAAAATTAA
>JBFHVL010000129.1:0-9688 GCA_041589565.1 Kangiellaceae bacterium
CAGCGACTTTCGCTCGACAAGATAATGAAGTCGTCAGCAACTTAGAGTGGGTAGTTGGGTTCCGTGCTTGGTTTTGATGACGCGAACGATTGACGAAAAATGGCCTGCTTTATCTCTATTTCTTTTTGATATTAAATCTCTTTTTTTTAGACTGAATTTCTACGGAGGCAAGAATACTTCGCGAGCTTCAAATGTCGCGCGTATACTTAGTTAAACACCGTCGCCGTGTTGACTGACCATCTCGCTGTTATCGGCGCTTTTGATAATGCAGTATTTGTATCGATCACAAAGCAGGAGGCCGATATGCGATTGATAACATTAATAATTCTAGTCAGTTCTTGGGGTATCATTGGATGTGAGAAAAAAGAGACGGTAACCGTTACTGAAATCGTTATTCAAGAACCTCCTGAGCCAATTAGCCAGCCGATAATCGTAAATGTTAATGCCAGTGTGATAGAAGGCGACTTCTTAGTCGATGGTCAGCTGGCTTTTAATAGCCCTTATGTGCGAGCAAAATACTATATAAAACAACCAGACAATGAGCAGGTGACTTTGCTTGGAGAGAGCGATGATCAGGATTTTCAGGTCATGGTGATTAACGGCTCTTATCAGGTGTTCTATCAGCATATACAGGGAACTGAACTGGCAGCCAATGTTGATGACGAGCTGCCAACTACCTTGTCTATCAACTCAGATATGAGTCAGGATATTGATATTGAGACCTATACGGTCCGTGGAAGCTTTACACTTAATGGGGCTCCTTTCCCTAATTCCCACTATGACAAAGGCGTATTTTACTTAGAGCCCACTACAGGAGGAGACCTAATTGAGTTTGGTCATAGCAATAGGTCTAATGATCCGGTTAGAGTATTGTCGGGTACTTATCATGTAGTTTGGGATTACCAGCAAGGATCGATAGTTCCAGGAAACTACTTGACCCGAGTCATGACCGATGTAGCTATTACAGCTAACACCGGTTTAAATGTTGATGTGGTGACTACTGCTATGCGTTTTGGAGCCACGTTAAATGGCGCTCAATTTCCAGATAGTCCATACGAAAATGGCGACTTTTATTTTACTAATGATACTGGCGCAGAGGTGTTTTTAGGTAAAACCTTTGAAGCTAGTGGCGTAATTAATCTTATTCCTGGTGTTTATAATCTTGAGTATCGATTTGCACAAGGTGGAGGCGTTGTGCCGGTAAATAGCAAGTCGGTGATTATTGAAAATCATGATGTAACTCAACCACTTTCGGTGGATATTCAAACTGCTAACTTGTCGTTGACGCCGACACTCAATAATGAAGCTTTTGCACAATCAGCCTATTTAGACGGCGTATTGGAGTTATACGATCATCAAACCAATAGTTATACATTTTTAGGTAGGACGTGGAATCAAATCGAAAACATTAAAGTGATTCGCAGTGTTTACGCAATTGCGTACAGCCAGGAAGATGGTGCCGAAGTTCCACAAAATAAACGGGCAATTGTAGAGCCGAATGTAGATGCTACTAGCGATATAAATCTTGAGTTAAACATTACTGGGTACAACGTTACCGGCAACATAACTTTAGATGGCGAATCGTTTCCGTTTAATCAATACGACGCTGCGGATATTATTATGCGAGGCTCTAACAGTACTGAAGATATCTTGTTGTTCTCGACCTATGCTCAGCAAGAACCTGTGATGATTTTACCGGGTACCTACGATGTATATTACTCTTGTCAGACCTGTACCAACATTCCGTTCAACACCGATGCTCTGATTATTGAGGATATTGAAGTGAGCTCAGATATTGAATTAGGGTTGGACCTTGAGTCGGCCAGGGTAGAAGTTTCTGCAACTTTGAATGGCGGTGCTTTTCCAAACTCGCCTTACGCCGACGGTGTGATTTGGGGTGGCCTCGGAAATACCGATCGCATTTTTATGGGCCGCACCAGTACCTCATTAGCTGACATTATCGTATTAACTGGTGAGTATAACTTTTGGTATCAGGTGGAAGATAATAGTGGCAACTCAGTCCCAATTAACGAGTGGGAGCTTGTAGACCAGCAAGTGATCGGAAATTAGAGTTGGTATTAAAGAATAAATTGTTTCTTTGCAAGTAACTGAAGATTAAAACAAGTTCTTATGAGGTAGTAACTTAGTGTGAAATCGCCATTGAATTAGTACAACTCGTCCCCATATCTATTTGATGAGTTGATATTCTTCTACTCAACTTAAGAGGCTATTATTATGCCCAGCAATAGCGAACCTCCGCGAGATCCCTGGGGAGGCGGTAACCGAACACCTCCTGACCTGGACCAACTTCTGGTTCAAAATATTGAACGTGTTAAAAAAATGCTTCCGGGCGGCAGTCCCTTCCGATTCTTAATCATATTTCTTGTTGCTTTGTTTGGTTTTTCTTTGTGGACTGCACTCTATACAGTTCCAAGCGACTCTGTTGCGGTCGTGCAACGATTTGGCAAATATGTGTATGTTGTTCCGCCCGGTTTACATTTGAAGTTTCCTTTAGGTATTGACTCAGCAAAAATTGTTCCGGTTAAAAGACAGCTTAAGCAAGAATTTGGCTTTGCGACGCCGGGTGCGTCGGATCCCTATCAAGCCGCCCGAACGTATGATCACAGCCGTGAAACGCAAATGGTTACTGGTGATCTCAACGCGGCGTTAGTTGAGTGGGTTGTGCAATACCGGATTTCTGATCCGGTTAAGTTTTTGTTTGAAGTAAGAGAACCCAGTGAAACTTTGCGATATGTCTCTGAGTCGGTAATGCGTGAAGTTGTGGGAGATCGAACAGTTGACGAAGTCATAACGGTAGGCCGCCAGGACATTGAGTCTGAAGCGCTAACCAAAATGCAAGAGCTATCGACCAAGTATGCAATGGGTATCAGTATCGATCAGGTTCAACTGAAGAATATTAATCCTCCTAAGCCCGTTCAGGAGTCTTTCAACGAAGTCAATCAAGCGCAACAAGAAAAAGAAAAGCTAATTAATGAAGCTCGTCGCGACTACAACAAAGTGATTCCTCTCGCACTCGGTGAAAAGGATCAACGAATTCGCGAAGCCGATGGCTATCGACTCAAAAGGATCAATGAAGCAGAAGGTGACGCTGCGCGATTTAATGCTCTTTACGCAGAATATATCAAGGCGCCTGAAGTTACGCGACGCCGAATTTATCTTGAAACCATGCAGCAGGTCATGCCGAAAATTCGGTCGAAGATTATTATCGATGAGCGAACAAGTAATGTGTTACCTCTGCTAAACCTAGACAGCAAGTCGGGAGCAAAACAATGAAAACGTTTAAACATGCTTTGTTTCTGGTGCTTGCAGCACTGGCCGCGCTTACTTTAAAAAGTGCACTTTATACAGTTAGTGAAGTTGAGCAGGTAATTATTACCCAGTTTGGAAAACCCGTGGGTGAACCGGTTTTAGAAGCCGGTCTTAATATTAAAATACCGTTTATCCAAATGGTTAACGCCATTGATAAACGTGTGCTGGAGTGGGATGGCGAACCATCCGATATGCCTACAAAAGATAAGCTTTATATCTCGGTTGACCTATTTGCTCGTTGGCGCATTACCGATCCTCTTCAATATTTTTTAAGACTTAGAGATGAACGTAGCGCTCAATCGAGGCTGGATGATATTTTAGGGAGTGAAACTCGCAATGCAGTGGCAAAGCACGAGTTAATAGAAATTATTCGGACCACAAAAGATCGCGAACCGTTACAGGCGGCAATAATCAAAGACTCTGACTCTGATAACAATGTAGGTTTATTGGTGCCAATACAAAAAGGGAGAAAGCTGGTTGAAGAAGAAATATTTTCTGCGGCATCTGAAAAAATAAAAGTATTTGGTATTGAGTTACTTGATATTCGATTTAAGCGTATTAATTATAATGCCAGTGTACGGCCAAAAATATATGAGCGAATGATTAGTGAGCGACGACAGATAGCCGAGCGCTTTTTGTCAGAGGGAAATGGTGAAGCTGCAAGAATAAGAGGCGACAGAGTAAGGGAGCTAAACAAAATTGAGTCGGAAGCATATCAGCAGGTTGAAGAAATAAGAGGTCTGGCCGATGCTAAAGCCGCTGAAATTTATGCGCTTGCGTATAATCAGAGCGCTCAGTCAGTTAGCCTTTATGAGTTTACACGTACTTTGAAAACCTATGAATTGATCATAGATCGCGATACGACTTTCGTGACATCAACAGATAGTGATTTGTATAAGTATTTAAAAGGAGTCTCTATTAAGTCTGGTAACTGATCCGAGGACTGTCTATTTAATGGCGTCCCGTACATTAATTGAATGAGCAGGAGTTGGCCATGAATCATACAACTGAACAAAGTGAACTCATAAAGTCCTTTGGTATTAAGGTAGAGGAGATCGTGATTTATCAATACAAACAATATAAGTATGAAAACTTAGTTGATGCGATAAATTATGCCATCGTGGACCATAAAGTTACCCCTGCGAAAAGTCGTATCAAATCCATGGAGTAATAGTCATTCTTCAATGAATTTATTAAACAGTAAGAAATGAACCATGACGCCTTTAGAAGAAAAAGGGACGCGGTTACCAAAAGAATATATCGACTGGATCGTCGCACCGATTACTCGATTTATTAAAGTTGAAGCTGCGGCAGGTGTAATTTTATTTTTGGTCACGGCACTTACTCTTGTTCTATCGAATACTTCTTTTAATCATTTTTTAATCGAGTTTTGGGAGACTCCCGCCGGCTTTCAGTTTGGCACTTTCTCGTTTTCACGAACGTTGCACGGCTGGATTAACGATGCTGTGATGACGCTGTTTTTCTTTTTAATTGCCCTGGAATTAAAGCGCGAGCTGGTTCTTGGTGAGTTGAAAAGTCCTAGGCTGGCCATGCTTTCGGTGTCAGCTGCATTAGGAGGAATGATTGTTCCTGCCTTAGTTTATCTAGTATTTCAGTATGGCGAAGTAGCGCAAGGTGGCTGGGGCACAGTTATGGCTTCGGATACGGCGTTTATTATTGGATGCTTAGCACTTTTAGGACGTAAAATCTCCAAGTCACTCAGAGTGTTTATGTTGTCGTTGGCTGTTGTCGATGATATCGGTGCCATACTTGTTGTGGCGATTGGCTATGGCTCTGAATTGAACTGGTTTGCAATTGGATTGGCTTTAATCGGCGTTTTGCTTGTTCAAGTTGTCGCATTTCTTGGGATCCGAAGCATTTTACTTTTTATGCTTATAGGTGCTTTTATTTGGTTAGCTATCGATCATTCGGGAGTTCATCCAACTGTCACGGGTGTTATTTTAGGGTTATTAACTCCCACAAAAAGATGGGTAAGTGATGAACGTCTTCATACCATAATGGATAGTATTGTGGCCTATGCTCCGGGTGATCATTGGAGTGGAGACACTCCCGACCGGCAAGCATTGAGAACCGCTGAAGCGGCGGCTCGTGAAACCTTGTCTCCTGTTGAAAGGTTAGAAATGATACTCCATCCATGGGTTGGATTTGTGGTAATGCCATTATTTGCTTTTGCTAATGCAGGCGTTGTTTTTAGTGAAGTTCAGTTGGATTATTCATTGAATATGGCTGTAGTCGCTGGATTTATATTGGGCAAACCCGTTGGTGTTTTACTGTTTAGTTGGGTTGCCGTAAAAACGAAACTCGCGATCAAACCAGTAAGTATGTCCTGGCCTGTCATCACAGGAGGCGGGCTGTTGGCAGGAATCGGTTTTACCATGGCTTTGTTTATTGCTAATCTGGCATTCGATGCAGAACAGCTGGATACGGTCAAACTATCGATACTGTTTGCTTCGGTCTTATCGGCAATTACAGGCTGTGCTGTACTCTGGTTTTTCTCAAAAAATCCAGATACAAACAATGTATGACTTTGTCATCGGGCTTTAAGCGCTAAGAATATTTTTAATCTTTAATTTACACTGCGGCACAATTGCTCAAGAATAGGTTAGTCAAATTAATCTATGGGCTTCGCCTTTCAGGCCGTTGTTTTCCCTCCGACGTTCAAATTTATTCCCAATAAATTTGTCATCCACACCTGAGTCACAAATAAAAAAGGCCCACCTGAGCGGCGAGCCTTATTTTATTTGGTGGAGCCGGCGGGAATCGAACCCGCGTCCGCGAATCCTCTGCTTAAGGATCTACATGCTTAGTTTCGCCTTTAACTTAACCAGTGGCGGCCCGACGAACAGGAATCCACTGGGGAGCTTGTTTAAGTTTAACGGTTGGGCTACAAGCAAGCTTACCCGCGAGTCCTTGTAAATGACTGTCGATTTCCTACCAAGGACACTCAGAGTCGACAGTTAGCCATTAAGCGGCTAAAGCGTAGTTATCGTCGTTTGCGACTATTTGTTACAGCTAGTGTTTACGAGGTTCGCTGTCACCTCGGCATGCACCAAAAGGTTCGTAATCCACGTCGAAGCCAGATCGGCCCCAGTTCTAGAACCTGGTTAGGGAGATTATCCCATAGTCTAAAGATGGGGACAAATGAATCCTGTTTCAAGGGCCGTATCTGATAGATAACCAACAGAAGGAAAAGGGCTGTTACTTTGGCGGTAAGATATCCTTCGCCTATACTTTTTAAATCGCTTAGTACAAGAGAAGCTGGCTTTGAGGTTTATTCGTAATTGCGGTGTATTTTTGTTTTTGCTCTCACTGGTCCTGACGCGGGAGGTTGAGTCTGAGGAAGATGTAAGAGAGCTATTCGCGCTGACATTTGAGGAGTTACTCCAGGTAAATGTGGTTTCCGGTAAAACGGAAGCCGTTGTCGCCTCTCCCGGGGTAGTCTCAGTCTATGATGCGGACCATTTAGTATCCTTGGGCTTATATACCCTGCCCGACATGCTGGCATTTGCTACTGGAGTCGAAGTCAATGATACCATTACAGGAGCCCGATCAATCCAAATTCGTGGTATGTCTGATGCCAACAATCAGAAAGTATTAATGCTGCTCGATGGCATACCCTACTGGTCTGCTTCTGATGGCAACATTCCCTTGTTGGGTATACCTACTTCGGCAATTAAACGGATAGAAATTATTAGAGGTCCGGCGTCTGTAGTGTATGGTACAAACTCGTCCGCTGGGGTCATTAATATTGTTACACGGAACGATGATGAGAGTGAGTTATCATTACTTTACTCCAGTTATAACTTAACTCGGCTGCAAGGTTATCATAGTGCAGCCTTGACTGATGGCCATTTCGATCTTTCTTTTGAATACCAACGTGATAATGGATTTCATACAACTGCTGCCAATACTTTTGGTGCCTTTTCTCCTCAGTGTGTTTGTTTTCCATCGGTACCAGAATCTGAAATCGAGCAGTTTGATGATACTTCATCTTTATATGCCCGGCTTCACTATGGAAGTTGGTTACTGACTGCTCAGGCTTTTCAAAGCCGCTCACAAGTTTACAGCAATGGTAATGTGTTCAGTCCTGCGGATTTACGTGAATACGGACAGCTTTTTGCGGTCAACAAATATCACGAATTATCCAGTGGAGAGCTTAGAGTTTTTACAGAGTGGAATCGTTATCACTGGAGGCGAGAAATTACCAACATTCTCGGCTTTTTAAACATACCTGGTGATGGAGAAATTGACTTTGATAACAATGGTAGTGGAACCTATCGTTGGCGCAGTGGTATCCATTTTGATTGGGACATCTCCCAGCAGTGGTTATTAAAATCGGGCGCAGAGTTTGAACGACGACAAACGGATAACTATAAGTTCAGCGAACAAAGTCAAGGACAGGCGTTGTTTGCTTTAACACAACCCCCATTTAATTTTCCTTTTGTTATTGATCCCGATGGCTCACTAACGTTAATTGAAGGTGGAAAGATCAATGAGCGGGCCCTTTGGCTACAAGCAGAGTCAACAACCGCTAATAATCGTATTATTGCAGGTGTAAGGTATACCCACAATGAATCGAGTGGGCGTCGGGTGAGCCCAAGATTTTCATGGGTTCATCAGCTGGATAGTAAAAGTTCAGTCAAGCTTTTGTATGGTGAAGGTTTTAATTCTCCGACTTTTCGTCAAATTTCTGGGCGTAACAGTTTTGGTATTCCACAAAACTCTAATGTAAAAGCTGAGATAATAAAAACCTGGGATCTGGCCTATGTTCATGGTGATGATAAATTTCATCATGTTTTGAGTGCCTACAGTACCAACGCAAAAAACTTAATCCAAGTATCGTTCCTGGAAATTATCAATAGTGAATCTGACATTAGACGTAACGGCATAGAGTATGAGATTAATTTTCAAGATAATCGCTTTCGTTGGATTGGTAACATACATTATCTAGTTGAAGGCAATAAAAAGATTACTGATGATCATACTGCGACATATGCTTCACGATGGTTGCTGAATATTGGTTCCGAGTACAGTAACGGAAATCATCGACTGGGCGGTGCTTTGCAATACGCTTCAAAACGAGCGAATGTCCCAGCTTATCATCAATTAAATGTCAGCTATAACTGGCAGAAGGGCTCTTGGAACATCGGCATTGGTATTAATAATTTAACCGATAGTGATCGGTGGCTTGCAGATGTCAGAACTTTCGGGGATATTGAAATTAACGCTGTGAGTGAAAGGTACTGGGTACTCAACGCGGAATATCGGTTTGATAAAAGATAGGTTAAGCAAAGACTTAATGTCGATTAGCCGGTTCAATTGTGCGGTGAAAGCTGTCATGCGTCACAAAATGAGATATTCAACATTTGGCTTCATGCGCTAAAATACGTACACTAAGCCTAATAAATACAATAAGTTATTTAGTAATAGGGCCTTTATAGGTGCAGCAAAACCCTCAGCCACAGTGGCACTTTGAGTGCCGATCCGATCCCGGTCGCGTTCGAGAACTGAACGAAGACTCCTGTTTATGTGAGCCGGAAGCGGGGTTATGGGTAGTGGCCGATGGAATGGGAGGTCACTCCTGTGGAGAGGTCGCTAGCGCGCTGGCAATTAAATCGATTAAAGAGAGCTGTATCGCTGGTAACTCGCTTGCTGAGGCTATCCAGCAGGCCCATAAAGACATTTTAGATGCAGCTGCCGGTGGTCAGGGTGCCGATGGTATGGGTACCACGGCAGTCGCAGTGCAGCATCAGGGTGATGAGTTTAAGGTGGCGTGGGTTGGCGATAGCCGGGCTTACATTTGGCAGCCCGACATTCAGCGGCTGACTCAGATAACACAAGATCACTCGCTGGTAGCTCGGCTGTTATCCGCTGGATTGATCTCGAAAGATGAAGCTAAAAATCATCCTCAGCGCCATTTAATCACCCAGTGCCTTGGATCGCGAGAGCTCGAGCAAGTCAAAGTGGATGAAGTCGCCTTCAACTGGGAGCCCGGACAAGTCTTGTTGCTGTGTTCTGACGGGCTGACTGAAGAGCTGAACGATGGCGATATGAAAACCATTTTTTCGGCGGAGTCGGATTTGGCTAAAACCGCCGATCGCCTGTTGCGTATGGCGCTTAATAAAGGTGGACAAGACAATATTTCAATGGTGCTGTTACGCTCACCAGTAACGGCACCCAAAGGGCTGGCCGGACTTGTGTACCAGACCCGTAAATGGTTCAGAAAAAGGCTGTCACGCTAGCAATAACTGGTGTAACTTAGCGGACATAAAAAGGGTGGTACGCTTAACCGATTACCCTTTCATGAGTTTAAAGCAATAATAATCAAAGCAGGAAG
>JBFHVL010000130.1:0-9660 GCA_041589565.1 Kangiellaceae bacterium
CAAACCAACTGGGTATTTAGTGCTGCCGCATCTGGCGTTTCGGCATTTAATGAACTAGCCAATACCGGACAAGATACAAATCCTGGTCATGTTTTGTTTCAAGCCAGGCAAAACGGAAGTGTCAACTTTTGTGTTGACGGAAATGGAAGCGCTGCAGCTTGCGGTGGAAGTTTTTTAGATAACCAAGTCGTTCAAGTAGAAGTGAATGTGGTCACTCGTGGTTGCGTACAAATGATGTGTTTTGGCTACAGTTTAGGTGGCGAATCGGTAAGTTGCCTAGTCTATGAAATAGATTCAGTAAGTTCCGGTCATAATTTATCAGACGCCGTTGAGTGGTGGGCATTTCAGCTTACGGTCCAATGTTGATTTTTAAGTTTACAATTAAGATTTTTACTTCGTCATTTGGCGGGAGGTAGTCATGAAGTTTTTGAACAAACAACTAAAAGTTTGCGCGTTAGTTGCAGCCTATAGTATAGGAACCATAAGCTCAAGTTATGCTGATGATACAGAAATATTTTTTAATGGAACTACCTCATCAGGAATGACTCCGAATGTACTATTTATTTTTGATACATCCGGTAGTATGAATAGAGGAGCGTCCGGCTCAACGACAAATGAAAGCCGCATTGATGTAATGCGCGATGTAATGTTTGAGTTTATTTCGGAAGTCAATGATCTAAATATAGGTATGGCTCGATTCAGTAGTCGTCCAGGTGGGCCCATATTAAATGCGATTTTTGATGTGAATGCAGCAACGGATCCTGTCGCATTATCTACGATAAACAGTAGTGACGACGATGCAACCGAAAACACCACCAGTGGTAAGGTAAATTACACGGAAGCGACACTTGACTTCAACATTGATAAGAGTACTGATGTTTTAGGTCTTAGATTTAACGATCTAGATATTCCCCAAGGCGCTAGAATTACAGGTGCGTACATTACTTTTTCATCGTATGACACATCAGTAGGGACTGCTAAGTACAGTGTGTCTGGCGAACTTGTAGGTGATGCTAAGCCTTTTACAGGAGACCGATTGACCGACAGAATGGCGCTAAACATCACTTCAAACTTTTCTGTTTGGACACCTGAAGATTGGATCGCTCCTTCACCGCTGGTTGATGATAATGGTGATCCTGTTCCTCCCAATAGCTATGTGACAAGTGACCTAACTGATGTAGTTCAAGAGATCGTCAACCTGGGAGACTGGTGTGGTGGGAATAGCATGGCCTTTTTCATCCAAGCGCCAGTTGTACAAGCTGCTTTTAGAAGTGCTATTTCATATGATGGTGATGATTTATATGCACCACGGATTCGAATAGAGTTTGATGCCGATCCAGCGACAATTGCCGCAAATGCTACTGCGGTTGCCAATGCTACTGCTATGGGGAACCCAGTTGGTTGTTATACTAATCGAGCTTTTCGTCAAATAAGTAATGTGAATTATGATTTTGAATATGAGAATAATTCAGGAAGCATAAATTACACGGGTAATATTCTTGATTTTTATCAACGAGGAAATGGCCGAACGAATGTTGGTATCGGTCTTCATTTTGATAGTGTTCAAGTTCCACCAGGAGTAACAATACTTAATGCTTATTTAGAAGTGGTCGCGAACGCCAGTAATAATGGTAACGCTTCTGCATCAATAGAAATTCTAGATACACCAAATGCTTTGTTTAGTGAAACGAATCCGCAACCTGATGCAATCGCATTACAAAATGGTGGAAAGCTCGCAGCTGTTTCTTGGACATTGCCTAATTTTACCCAAAATATTATTTATCAATCCCCACCATTAACCTCGCAAATCCAGACTATCGTCAATAAAGGTGGCTGGACGCAAGGTAATGGGATTTCCATGTACATTCAAACCCCTTCCGGAAATCGAGATGTGGTATCTGCTGACCAGAGCTTTGTACGTGCCCCTCGTTTAGTGATCGAGTTTAGAGGATCTTACGATGGAAGCGGATATACTAAGCGCGATGAAATGAAGCAGGTTGTTCAGGACTTTCAGGCGCGAGGTTTAACTCCAATTAGTGATACGTTATTGGAAGCCGGATTATACTATCGTGGTGAACAGGTTCTGTATGGTAAGCAACGAGGTATTCCAGCAAGTCGTTATAATCGAATTAGTAATCCGAACTCTTTTGATGGCTCAGGAGTGGTTTATACACCACCTGGATGTGTTGCATCGGATCCCAATAGCTCAGCGTGTCGAGATGAAGAAGTTAGGGGTGACCCGAATTATGTATCGCCAATCGTTGATAGTTGTCAGAAAAATTATATCGTGTTACTAACCGATGGCGCACCTACGTCACATGATAATCAAACTACTGCTATGTACAACCAGTGGTCTGGTGGTACTTGTAGCGCTCAAAATAGTGGACAAGACTGCGCGATTAAAATAGCTGGCTTCTTAAACAACAATGACCAAAGTCCTAGCATTCCAGGAAAGCAAATAGTAACGACTTACACTATTGGCTTTGATTATGATTCTGACTTCTTGCGCAATTTAGCAGAAGCGGGAGGCGGCGACTATTATACGGCGGACAATAGAGAGTCATTGTTAGAAGTATTAGAGAATATTGCTGACTCGATCTTAAAAACTAATACAACATTTGTGTCTGCAGGTTTAACGGTGAATCAGTACAACCGACTTACACATAATGATGAATTGTACTATTCATTGTTTGAGCCGAGTACGGATGCACGTTGGAAAGGTAATGTTAAACGCTATCGCCTATATAATCGTGAAGTTGTTGATGTAAATGGAAACCCGGCTGTCGATCCGTTAAATGGCGAATTTAGACCAACTGCGAAAAGTTGGTGGTCTTCAGCTATTGACGGTAATGAAGTTGTGGAAGGCGGAGTAGCTGAACATCAGCAAATTGGTCGGACGTTGTATTCCAACTTAAGTCCCTCTGTCGCACTGACCTCCACGAGCAATCAAGTGACAGTCTCTAACAACCTGATTACTCAAGGTATGTTAAATGCTGGTACAGCTGCAGAGCGAGATGAGATTATCGAGTGGGCTTTAGGCTATGATATTAATGATGCTTCCCGAGCTCGTGCTCACAAAATTATTGGTGATCCGCTTCATTCAAGACCTACTCTGCTAACTTATAATATCGGTGGTTCACCTAGAAGTGTTATTTTCGTAGGTACCAATAATGGTTATCTTCATGTATTTGACTCTTCCACCGGAGTTGAGCTTTGGTCGTTTATTCCGGCAGAGCTGTTAGACCTTTTGAAGGTGAAGAAAGATAACTTACCTTCAGCTTCCCGAGAGTATGGAATGGATGGTGAAATTACTGTTCACCTTGAAGACCAGAACCGTAACTCGGCTTTTGATTTAGGAGAGAAAGCTTACTTATACGTAGGAATGCGTCGGGGAGGTACTTCTTATTATGGATTTGATATTTCGGATCCTACAAACCCGAAAATGTTATTTAATCCTATTACTCCAGCAACACCAGGCTTTGGAAAACTAGGACAAACATGGTCTAGACCTGTGGTTGCTAAAATGAATATTGGTGGTACAGCTAACCGCTTGGTAATGATTTTTGGTGGAGGATATGACACTGCGCACGATACGTTAGGTTCAGGAACGGTGACTCCAAGTGTTGGTGATGTGATTTATATAGCAGATGCTTTAACGGGGCAGTATATATGGGACTCTAGTTTGGCAACTCAAGCTACAGGAGCGGGCCCAATTAGCACAATGAATTCTGTTCCTGGCAATGTAAAAGTTTTTGACTTAGATGATGACAACTTGGTGGATCACTTTTACGCCGGTGATATGGGCGGGCAGGTTTTTAGGTTTGATGTAAATAATAGTAATCAAACGATTCGTGGTGGTCGAATTGCACATTTGCAAACCAGTACTAACCCAATAGATAACCGACGCTTTTATAACTCACCGGATGTTGCTCTTGTGCGAGACTTTAATACTGGAGCGACCTTTGTAACCATAGCCATAGGATCTGGGTATCGAGCTCATCCGCTAGATACCACTATTGCGGAACATATGTATGTTTTAAGAGACAAAGGTGTATTGCGAGGTGAGTTCGTTAAGGATATTTCTTTAAATGATTTAGTAGAGCAGAATTTTACCGACTCAGATGGAGACGGAACTTATGATGTGACCGAAGTTTTAGCTGATCAAAGTGCCGACAAGCACGGTTGGTTTTATGACTTTAGAACGGAAGGAGAAAAAGTTTTGGCAGACTCATTAACATTTAATAATGCCTTGCTTTTTACTACATATACTCCTCCTCCCGCTGTCGCAGTTACTGGTGACTGTACCCCTCCTGCAGGAAGTTCTAGGCTATATGCGATGTCTGTTTTAGACGGCCAGCCTTATGTTGATGTCAACTATGATGATGAGATTGATGAGAATGATATATTCATTGATCTTCCCGGTACGGGTATTGCCCCTGAGCCTCAGGTTATTATTACCCAAGATCCTGCGTCTGGAGGTGTTACGCAGGACTTGTGTATTGGCCGTAACTGTCGAGGTGATGAGCTATTACCGCAATCACCAGAGCGGTTGATGCCAATTAAATGGCGCCATATAGTTAACTAAAAGGTAATGAAAATGATGAAACCCAGAGGATTTACTTTGATCGAGTTGATGGTTGTGGTTGCAATTTTGGGAATAATTGCTGCGTTTGCCATACCTTCATATGATAGATATGTTGTCCGCTCAAAAAGAGCGGATGGCATGTCTGCGCTATTAAATGCTATGAATGCTATGGAGCGACACAGAGCTGTCAACTTTGGCTATCAAGGAGCCGCAGTTGGAACGACATTTATGCAAAATGTTCCGGCGAACGACCCTTACTACCAATTGTCATTAGATCAGTTAACTGCTACATCTTATCGAATCACCGCAACACCCATCAACTCAATGGCGGGACGTGATGGACCGTTAACTATCAACCACCAAGGTGTGCGTACTTGGACTGATGAAAGTGGAAATTTAAACAGCTGTTGGCCTGAGTCAGGTAGTAGTTGTTAGTAAAGTTTATTTTTGCATAAAGGCAAGGCCGCTTTTGCGGCCTTTTTTCGCCTCGTTTTTGGCTGGTATTTCAGGTAGAATTGCGCCTCAATTTTACTTGTAAAGAGCCTTGATCCTTCCTCTTATGTATCTGTCGGATTTTCATTTTGATCTACCAGAAGAGCTAATTGCCCGGTTTCCCGCTGAAAAGCGCGATGCGAGCCGACTATTGCACCTCAGTTCTGCTGGAAATATTATCGACCGCCAGTTTACGGACTTAGTCGATCTCCTCGAACCCAATGACTGTCTTATCTTCAACAATACCAAGGTGATTCCGGCCCGTTTATTAGGCAATCGAGAAACGGGCGGCAAAGTTGAGCTACTGATCGAGCGTGTACTTGATACTCAGACCGTTTTGTCGCGGGTGAAATCGAGCAATCCCCTTAAACCGGGTAGTTTAATCACGGTAGGGGATTTTCAAATCGTTACTGTTGAGCGCCGTGACCAATTTTACGTTTTGGAGTCGGCCGATAAGCAAACGACCATCCTGGAAATTCTCGATAAACAGGGGCATATGCCGCTTCCTCCTTACATCGATCGAGAAGATACCGAGTTCGATGCGGAGAGGTATCAAACGGTTTATGCTCAGAAAGAGGGTGCTGTAGCGGCACCTACGGCAGGCTTGCACTTTTCTGAGCAAAAGTTTGAACGTCTAAGCGAAAAAGGCATTGAGTGGGACTTTGTTACTTTGCATGTTGGCTCTGGCACTTTTGCTCCTGTACGAGTGGATAATATTAAAGAACATAAAATGCACAGCGAATGGTTTGATGTTCCTGAATCGGTCGTCAGTCTGGTTAAAAAGACGCAGCAGCAAGGTGGGCGAGTTGTTGCGGTTGGGACAACAAGTGTTCGATCTTTAGAAACAGCATCACGATCCGGTAAGCTGGAAGCGATGACTGGTGAAACGGATATTTTTATTTATCCAGGATTTAAATTTAATACCGTAGATGCTTTGGTGACCAACTTTCATCTACCTGAATCGACATTAATACTGCTGGTTAGTGCTTTTTCAGGAAAAGAGCAGATTTTAAGTGCTTACCGTCACGCTGTTGACCGCAAATATCGCTTCTTCAGTTATGGCGACGCTATGTTTTTGGAGCGTAATAACAACGCCGACCCTGTAAATGAGGAAACCAATGGAGTTTAAGTTATTCCAGACTGACGGCAAAGCACGTCGTGGACAGTTGAAGTTTGAGCGAGGTACTGTTGAAACGCCTGCATTTATGCCGGTTGGGACCTATGGCACCGTAAAAGCAATGTCGCCGCATGATGTTCAATCCATCGGAGCCGAGATTGTTCTTGGTAATACTTTTCACTTGATGTTGCGCCCGGGTACAGAAATTATCCGCCAACATGGCGATTTGCACGACTTTATGAACTGGCAGGGGCCAATTTTAACGGACTCTGGTGGATTTCAGGTTTTCAGCTTAGGTGAGTTGCGTAAAATTACCGAACAGGGCGTTGAGTTCAAATCGCCTGTCAATGGTGATCGGGTCTTTTTAGGGCCTGAAGAGTCAATGCAAGTTCAGCGTGAACTAGGCTCTGATATTGTTATGATCTTTGATGAATGTACGCCTTATCCCGCAACCTGGGAGCAAGCCAAAGAATCGATGGAACTTTCGCTTCGTTGGGCAGAGCGTTCAAAAGTGGCACACGCTGACAATCCTAATGCACTGTTTGGTATTGTTCAGGGAGGCATGTACGAAGATTTACGAGCCGTTTCAGCAAAAGGACTAATGGATATTGGCTTTGATGGTTATGCATTAGGCGGGTTATCGGTTGGCGAAACCAAAGAAGAAATGAAAAAGGTACTCGATTATACCGCTCCATTATTACCGGCTGACAAGCCAAGATACTTAATGGGCGTCGGCAAACCTGAGGATATTGTTGAAGCGGTACGTCGTGGAATCGATATGTTTGATTGCGTTATGCCAACTCGAAACGCAAGAAATGGTCACTTATTTACCGCCGATGGAGTTGTAAGACTTCGAAACAGTCCCCATAAAAGGGACACTGGACCAATTGAAGAAGCGTGTGATTGTTACACCTGCCAGCATTATAGTCGTTCTTATCTACATCATTTAGACAAATGCGGCGAAATTTTAGGCGCACGACTAACTACGATCCACAACTTGCGCTATTACCAACGATTGATGGCCAGTTTGCGTGAGGCCATTGAAACAGGTACATTGGCGGATTTTGTACAAGACTTTTATCAGCGCCGTGGGTTGGATGTTCCTCCCTTGGCTAATAATTAATCACATAAAAATTTGGGGAATAAACCATGTTACTAACAGCCGCAGGACAACAAAGCCCTCTGACTTTTTGGATCATGATGGGTGCTTTTGTACTTATCTTTTACTTCTTAATCATTCGTCCTCAATCAAAGCGTCAAAAAGAGCACAAGAAAATGATTGAAGCTATTGAAAAGGGCGAGGAGGTCGTAACAGCTGGTGGTATTTTAGGCAAAGTGAATAAAGTTACCGATAACTACATAGTGATCAGTATCTCTGATGATGTGACTATCAGCGTTCAAAAACATGCAGTGACGGCTATTCTGCCAAAAGGCACTTTAAAGTCGATTAAAGAATAACGAAAAAGGGTTTCACATGATTTTGGGTCAACCACGACAAATGCCACTCAATACCTTTCCTGCCTGGAAATATGTATTGGTGGTTTTCATCATTGTATTAGGCGCATTTTTGGCGTTACCGAATATTTTCGGAGAGGACCACGCGGTTCAAATTTCCGATAAAAATGGTAATGAAATATCAATGCAATTAGTTGAGCAAATTAAAGATGCCATAGTTGCAGAGGGTATCGACGTAAAAAGCCATGAAGTTGAAAACAGTCGTGGTTTGATCCGATTAGTGAATCCAGATGATCAAAATGAAGCCAAACGAGTGGCGTTTCAGTTTGTCGAAAATCACTCGGAGGAAAGTATTAAAAATAATACAGTTGTTGCTGCCAACCTTGCTGCAGCAACACCTAAGTGGATGACCGACATTGGCTTAAAACCGATGAAGCTGGGATTGGATCTCCGTGGTGGTGTTCATTTTTTACTTGAAGTGGACATGGATAACTTGTTTGAAAAAGAGCAAGAAAAAGCCATTACCAATATTAAATCTGCTCTTTACGATAAAAAGATTTATCACGAAGGCGTGACTGCAAGAGATCAAACTACGCTGGTCGCTAACTTTAAAACTGAAGAGTTACAAAACGCAGCTTTTTCTGAGTTAAATAACCAAATTCAGGGTTTTACGATTACTGATCGCGAAGTTGAGGGTGTCTATCAATTAATCTTTACCTTAACCGATCAAAAAATTCGTGAAATTAAAGACTTTGCTATCAAACAAAATATCACTACGTTAAATAATCGTATTAATGCGATTGGTGTTGCTGAAGCAATGGTTCAGCGTCAAGGTAGCGATAGAATCATTGTTCAGTTACCTGGTATTCAGGATACAGCGAGTGCTCGGAGTATTATTGGTGATACTCGTACTCTAGAGTTTCGTATGGTCAATGATCGACGTAGCGTTGCCGATGCGGTTAATGGGCGTGTACCTTTTGATTCAGAACTGCTTTATGAAGCCGACGGCACGCCAGTGCTGGTTTACAAAAAAGCGATGCTTGATGGCGAGCACGTTACGGGTGCAAGTACAGGTCTTGATGAGCGTGGTCTGCCGCAAATTAATATTCAACTCGATGGTGCGGGCGGCTCTATTATGGCCAAAGAATCTGGCAAGAATGTCGGAAAATTGATGGCTATTGTTCTTACCGAAGTATCGCCTGTTTTTAAGAAAGATGAATATGGTGATTTTGTCAAAGACAATGAAGGTGCGCTGATCAAAATTGACGAAGTGGTCAATAAAGAAGCGGTTAGTGTAGCGCGTATTCAAACCACGTTAGGTAAAAGCTTCCGCATTACCGGTCAGTTTACTCAGCAATATGCAAGCAATCTGGCACTAACCTTAAAGTCAGGCTCATTAAAGGCACCAATTTACATTGTAGAAGACGGTACTATTGGTCCAAGCCTGGGTAAGGAAAATGTCGAAAAAGGCCTTTACTCAATCATCATCGGTTTTGTAGCGGTACTTATCTTTATGCTGTTCCGTTACAAAGTTTTTGGTGTTGTTGCCAATGCCGCACTGTTATGTAACCTGATTTTGATTGTCGGTGTTATGAGCTTGATTGGCGCGGTGTTAACACTCCCCGGTATGGCAGGTATCGTATTAACCGTAGGTATGGCGGTCGACGCAAACGTACTGATTTACGAGCGTATTCGTGAAGAACTGGCGGATGGTGTTTCTCCTGCGCAAGCGATTCACAATGGTTACGATGCGGCATTTTCGACCATCGCGGATGCGAATATAACTACGGCGATTGCTGCATTAATTCTTTTTGCCATTGGCACCGGACCTATTGCAGGTTTCGCAATAACATTGCTGTTCGGTATTTTAACTTCCATGTTCACTGCCATTGTGGGTAGTCGGGCGCTGGTTAACCTCATTTACGGTGGTAAAACCGTAAAGAAACTGGCTGTGTAACGGGGAGAACAAAATGAATTTCAATATTCCATTTTTAAAATTTAAAAACATAGC
>JBFHVL010000131.1:0-9654 GCA_041589565.1 Kangiellaceae bacterium
AGCATCAAATCCGTCAGTAGAATTGACTTATTTTCGATAGACTCTGAACGAATGGCCAGCGCAGCGAAAAGCGTTTTGGGTTACCTTTGTCGCGTTTGACAAAGGTGACTCGCACACAGCGAAGCGGTGCGAAACAAATGAATAGAAGTTTAGGAAAAAGATCTTTCACCTTATGGCTCACAGCAGACTCTATTTTCTCAACGTGGTGTGTTACAAACGCACCCTAGCCTAAACTTTATTTGTTTTCATTAATCCTCCCCAACCCTCCTTTGAAAAAGGAGGGGGTATTCCTCCCTTTTTGAAAAAAGGGAGGTTAGGAGGGATTAGAGTTTTTCGTCGAATGGCTCACAGCGGTAATCGACTTTGATTTAGGAGATTGCTTCACTTCGTTCGCAATGACAGCTGGATTCTGCGATCAAGTCGCAGAATGACAAGGTCTTCAGTAGCTTCTGTCACCCTGCTATGCGACCGCATGATCTAGTCGTAGTGTGCGCAGGTTGCGCACAAAAAAATACGGATCAATACAAATTGGTTCGAACGATTCACGTACAAACCCAACGTCCATTTTACTTCAACCGCTCAATCGCGTTTTTTATCGCAGGCCACATATTTTCAAGTAACATGGGTTGCGCTTCGGCGGTTGGATGAACACCATCGGCTTGCATTAAGTTCGGGTTGGTCCCGACGCCTTCAAGGATAAAGGGTACAAACTCAGTTTTGTATTTACCTGCCAGCTCTGTGTAAGCTCGGTTAAATACCTGAGCGTAGGCGGGTCCGTAGTTGGGAGGGACAAAAATACCGGTAAGCACTACCACGGCACCTTGGTCTTGTGATAATTGAATCATTCTTTCCAAATTATTTTTAATATGTGGCAACTTGAACCCACGCAGTCCATCATTGCCTCCCAGTTCAATCACAACAATGGAAGGTTGATGGCGAGTAAGTAGATCGGGCAGGCGTTTTAAGGCATTACCTGTGGTTTCTCCACTGATACTGGCATTGATAATATCAATATGAGGATGTTGTTTTTCTAGCCGCTTCTCCAGTAAAGGAACCCACCCTGATTCCAAAGGAATGTTGTAGGAAGCACTTAAACTGTCTCCCATAATTAACAATTTGCTCGATTCCTGAGAATGAGCGTATAAGGAAACAAGCCCTAACAAAATCGGGCTAAAAAACTTTAACAATTTCATGTAGTCTTGCCACAACATTTAAAAATAACGAGTTGTCCTATGCTATCAGTGTCTGAATTAGTAAAACAAGTTCCCACCCATGCAGGAACGCTCACAATCCTTGAACGGATCTCTTTTGATGTCGAAAACGGTCAAACGGTCGCCATCGTTGGTGCTTCCGGTTCTGGTAAATCTACTCTGCTGAGTTTAATGGCCGGGTTAGATGCGCCCAGCTCAGGAGCCGTAACCCTGCTCGATGAAGACATTACCGCCTTTACTGAAGATGAGCGGGCCGAGTTTCGCGCTCGCAACGTTGGTTTTGTGTTTCAGTCATTCCATTTGTTAACCACGCTGACTGCGCTAGAGAATGTCGCTTTGCCATTGGAGCTCAAACATGGCCGCTCGGCTAACGACGAAGCGATGGAGCTGTTGAAGCGTGTCGGTCTTGAATCTCGCGCCGATCATTATCCTAATCAGCTGAGCGGAGGCGAGCAGCAGCGTGTTGCCATTGCACGGGCTTTTGCGGCCAATCCCCGCATTTTGTTTGCTGATGAGCCGACCGGAAATTTAGATACCAACACCGGTAAGAATGTTGCAGACCTGTTATTCGATCTTAATCAATCGCAGGGAACGACGCTGGTATTAGTGACGCATGATATGAAACTGGCGCAGCGTTGTGACCGTCAATTGGAGTTGTCGGGCGGTAAGTTAGTAAGAGACAGTCACCGTGAAGTTCAGGCAGAAGCTTCAATGGAGGTTAGCGATGCTTAATTGGCGTCTGGCCTGGAAGCTTTTCTGGCGTGACTGGAAAAGCGGTGAACTCAAAATTTTGATGTTTGCACTTTGGATAGCAGTGGGTGGTCTCACTGCTGTTACACTGCTGGTAGATCGCATCGATCGCGGCATGACTAAGGAAGCGGCGCAGGTTCTTGGTGCCGACCGCATTGTTTCCAGCCCTCGGCCAATAGACGAGGAGTTCGTAGAGCAGGCGCGTTCTCTGGAACTGCAAACGTCAAATTTATTGTGGTTCTCCAGTGTAATTATCGCCGGTGATGAATTTCATCTGGCGACGGTGAAAGCCGTGGATTCGGCATTTCCGCTGGCGGGAACACTGGCGTTAGCTGATAAGCCGTTTGTGGAAGGAACCGAAACACGAGGTGCTCCAGAGCAAGGAGAAGTGTGGTTATCACCACGATTATTGCACTTACTGAAAGTGAACGTCGGGGATTCAATCCAGTTAGGTGTGGCTAATTTTAATGTCGCTAAAGTGATTATTATCGAACCCGGTGGCAGCAGCTTTTTTAACTTTTCTCCGTCTTTGATCATGAACATTCAAGACGTACCAAAAACCGAAGTGGTGCAGCCGGGTAGTCGGTTGAATTATCGGTTGGCGGTATCTGGCGCTGAGTCGGATCTCAAAGCCTATGATGAATGGCTGGAGCCTAAACTGGATACCACTCAGCGGTTTTTAGGCGCAGATTCCGGTGCGCCGCAGTTGGGCTCGGCTCTTGGGCGAGCAAAAAATTATTTAAATCTCTCAGGCGTGTTGGGGCTTATTCTTGGTGGAATCGCCATTGCGATAGCTGCTAACCGATACGCCACTCGTCATTTTGATCACAGCGCTTTGCTGCGGTGCTTGGGACTGAAAAAAGATCAGGTGTTGTGGATTTTTTGTCTGGTATTGCTTTTAGCTGGCACCAGTGGGGCGTTATTAGGCAGTATTACCGGATTTTTGGTAAACGAAGGCTTAGTGCTCGCGTTAAGCGATTTACTGCCAGAAAAGCTCCCATCACCCAGACTGGTAACCTTTGCTGTAAGTTACGTAACAGGTATTACAGTTCTGCTTGGATTCGCATTACCCGCGCTGCTGCGTATTCGCATGGTCCAGCCGATGCGCATTTTACGACGTGATTTAGAACCAGCGTCGTTCAGCAGTTGGTTTACTATTGCCCTGGCGATATTTTCACTGGGCTGCATCTTGTACTGGTATGCGCAAAACTTAAAGCTGGTGCTGGCGGTAATTATTGGTGGTGGAGCGTTGACCTTGATTGCTCTAGTAGTCGCCAATGGTTTGCTCAATGTGGCTCGTAGACTGGTGAAAGGTCGCGGTATTGCCTTTAAGTTTGGTATTGAGCATTTACAGCGTCATAAGCAGGCTTCATTGATCCAGATTTCGGCCTTTGGCCTTACCCTTACTCTCATTTTAACTATAGTGTTGATGCGTAATGAGTTGATTGAAGACTGGAAAGCACAGTTGCCGGATAACGCGCCAAACCATTTTATGGTGAACATTCAGCCGGAAAATGTTGATGCTCTGAATCAGATGTTTAAAGAGCAATCTGTGGTGGCCACGGATGTATTTCCTATGGTGCGCGGACGTGTTGTGGCTTTAAAAGGGCAGGAGCCGCTAGAAATACTGCCGGAAAAATCGAAGCGTCATAATACATTGCGACGAGATCTTAATCTGACCTGGGCGAAAGAGTTTCCTGACGCCAACACCTTAATGCAGGGGCAATGGATAATGGAAGCGGGGGAAACGCCCGTAATTTCAATCGAGCGGAAAATGGCTGAAGAGCTAACACTTGAGCTGGGCGATACCATGACCTTTAACATTGGTGGCGATGAAATAACAGCAACCATCGAGTCCATTCGAGAAGTGCAGTGGGACTCGTTTCAACCCAACTTTTATGTCATTTTTAATCCCGGCGCGCTCGATAATATGCCCGCGACTTATATTACCAGTTTCTATTTGCCTTCCGAACAAAAGCTGTTTCTAAATGCTGTGCTGGCGCGTTTTCCGACCGTATCGGTGATCGAACTGGATCTTATATTAAATGAAGTAAGACAGGTGCTCGATAAAGCGTCACTGGCAGTTGAGGTGGTGCTGGTTTTCGTGATTCTTGCCGGCCTCGCTGTGCTTTTTGCAACAACCCGCGCCACACTGGACGAAAAGCTGTATGAGTCGGCAGTACTGAAAACTCTCGGAGCGAACCGTCAGTTTGTGCGCAAGACTACCTTGGTGGAGTACTGGGTTTTGGGATTATTGGCAGGCGTTCTTGCCGCCATGGCCGCTGAAGGCTTGGCCTGGGTGCTTTACAGCCAGATCTTTAAAATGGAGCCAGTTTGGCATGGTTGGTTATGGATTACAGCACCTCTGGCTGGCTTGCTGATGGTAGTGCCTGCAGGGCTGATTGGTAATCGACAGGTACTCAGTTTGCCACCGGTTGCCATTTTAAGACGGGGCTAACTTTAAAATTGTCAGGGTTTTAATTGCGAGTCCGATCAGTTACCATCGGCGCTGGCTAACTCATTGATATTCAAACTGTTTGAAGTATCTTTGGGGCTGCGCTCAGTGTTGGCTGATTGGACTTTTCTAAAAATTTATTTGATTTCGCTTTCTTTTTCGTCCAAAAATAAATACCAATTAAACTTGATTCGGTCAGAAAACAAATTACACTGCAACGCCAATACACTGCCTGATCGCTAACTTAGGTGAGCCGAAACACTCTTTAACTGACGGCTCAATGCCAAAGAAAAAATAATCCGGAGCGAATTGATTACACATGGGAAAATCACTGGTTATCGTAGAGTCTCCTGCAAAAGCTAAAACCATTAATAAATATCTTGGAAAGGATTTTATCGTTAAGTCGAGTGTGGGACACATTCGCGACTTACCCACCGGAGGTGGTTCTAAAACACCAGTGGATCCTAAAGAACGAGCCAAGCAGGCGGCCATTACTCGCAAAATGGCACCCGAAGAAAAAGCACGTCACAAGGCCGAAAAAGCTAAACAGCAACTCTTCAAGCGTATGGGAATTAACCCTGAGGACGGATGGTTAGCCCAGTACGAAATCCTACCGGGTAAAGAAAAAGTTATTAAAGAATTAAAAACTCAGGCAGAAAAAGTTGATCATATTTTCCTCGCAACGGATTTGGACCGCGAAGGGGAGGCTATTGCCTGGCATTTAAAAGAAGTGATTGGCGGTGGTGACGATAAATATCAACGAGTTGTTTTCAACGAAATCACCAAAAAGGCGATTCAAGCCGCATTTGCTAAACCCGCTCAGCTCGATATGAATTACGTCAATGCACAACAAGCGCGACGTTTCCTTGATCGCGTGGTGGGTTTTATGGTCTCTCCGTTATTGTGGAAAAAGGTATCGCGAGGATTATCTGCAGGACGTGTTCAGTCGGTAGCGGTAAAGCTTATCGTCGAGCGTGAGCGTGAAATTCGAGCCTTTATTCCCGAAGAATACTGGGATTTACATGCTGATTTAACCGCCGCCAGCGCCAGTGTTCGCATGCAGGTGGCTAGAAAAGCCGGTGAAAATTTCCGTCCTGGATCCGAGGGCGAAGTTAAACAGGACATGGCTGCGATTGAAAAAAGCAGCATCGAAGTGGTGTCCCGCGAAGACAAGCCATCGCGCAGTAAGCCCGGAGCGCCTTACATCACATCGACTTTGCAGCAAGCGGCAAGCACTCGCTTAAAGTATTCGGTTAAAAAGACAATGATGCTGGCACAGCGCTTATACGAAGCCGGTTACATCACCTATATGCGTACTGACTCGACCTTTTTGAGCGATGATGCGCTTTCCAGTTGTCGCGATTACATCAAGTCGAAATACGGTGACAAATACCTGACGCCTGATGTAGTTCATTACGCCAACAAAGAAGGCGCGCAAGAAGCGCATGAAGCAATACGTCCTACTAATGTGGATACCGTGAGCAATCAACTCATGGGTATGGAGCCGGACGCAGTTAAGCTTTATGACATGATATGGCGTCAGTTTGTTGCTTGCCAAATGCCAAACGCGGAGTACGATGTAACAACACTTACCGCGAAAGCTGGCGACTATGAATTACGCGCTAAAGGACGAGTAATGCGGTTTGATGGTTGGACTAAAGTACAGCCGCCCATGAAAAAGAATGACGACGACATTACTTTGCCCGATTTAAAGCCAGGTGCAGCATTGAGTTTGAAAGAGCTGTTACCCAAACAGCATTTCACCAAACCATCTCCCCGTTACAGCGAAGCGGCGTTGGTTAAAGAATTAGAAAAACGAGGAATTGGGCGTCCTTCTACCTACGCATCCATTATTTCTACGATTCAAGATCGTGGCTATGTGAGTTTACGCAGCCGGCGTTTTTACGCCGAGAAAATGGGCGAGATTGTTACTGATCGCTTGAACGAAAACTTTACCGATCTGCTCGACTACTCGTTTACGGCTAACATGGAAGAAAATCTCGACGAAATTGCCAAAGGTCACGCAGGTTGGAAGCAGACCCTCGACGAGTTTTACAAAGACTTTTCGGCCAAACTGCAACAAGCCGAGCTACCACCCGAAGAAGGTGGTATGAAAAATAACAAGGCGGTGGAAACCAACATCACTTGCCCCAAATGCAGCAAACACCCGATGGCGATCCGTATGGCAACTACGGGAGTGTTCCTCGGTTGTACTGGGTACGCTTTGCCAAAAGACGAACGCTGCAGCAATACCATGAATCTTGTTCCGGGTGAAGAAGCGGTAGCAGTGGATCAGGATGATGAAGCGGAATCGCGCAGTCTAATTGCCAAACGTCGTTGTCATAAATGCAGCACCGCTATGGATTCATTCTTAATTGATGAAAACCGCAAGCTGCACGTTTGTGGTAATAGTCCAAACTGCGACGGTTATCATATTGAAGAAGGCACATTTAAGATTAAAGGCTACGATGGCCCGTTGATTGAGTGTGATAAATGCGGTTCCGATATGGAACTCAAAGCAGGACGATTTGGTAAATACTTCGGTTGTACCAATGAAGAGTGTAAAAACACACGTAAACTGCTTAAAAATGGTGAGCCTGCACCACCAAAAGCCGATCCAATTCCCATGCCGCACTTAAAGTGTCAGAAAGTTGATGATACTTATGTGTTGCGAGACGGTGCGTCGGGCATTTTCCTCGCTGCCAGTCAGTTCCCGAAAAATCGGGAAACGCGTCCACCTTTAGTAGAAGAAATTCTGTCGGTTAAAGACAAGCTGGATCCTAAGCATAAGTATTTAGCTGAAGCGCCGATTGAAGATCCCGAAGGTAACAAAACGGTTATTCGTTACAGCCGTAAGTTTAAAGAGCAATATGTAATGAGTGAAAAAGACGGTAAAGCAACTGGCTGGACAGCTCATTATAAAAATGGCAAGTGGATTCAAACCGAAAAGAAGTCAAAAACGAAATCATAATGACTTCTTGCTTGAGGCTAAATGAAGGCCTGGCGCGATCCCGACACGGTCACTAAAGAGCTGCCCAACATAGGCCCTAAATCAGGTAATATGTTGAAGCAGAAGCAAAATGTTGATGCAGATTAATGTGCATTGCCTGAGAGATACACAGCAACTTGGAGCTGTTAGCTGTTTCAAGTTGCTGCAAGCCGCTAAAATTAAAGTCAGTCTTAATATACTTGACGCGCTGCTTGGCGCAATTCATAGCCGGCCCTGGAATCGCTTGTCGCCGTCGGAAAAAGATGATTTAATCCGCGCCGCACGATCAAACATTTCACCTTTTATTTAATACAAAAAAAGACCGAGCTATGCTTCAATCGACATACCCTCTACTGCGTTCATTATTATTCTCACTCGATCCGGAAAAGTCGCATGACCTTTCATTGGCGATGATGGGACGAATGCAGGATTCACCATTTCGATTTTTAATGGAGCAGCAGCGGGTTGAAGATCCATTTGAGCTGTGGGGATTGACGTTTCCTAACCGTGTTGGTCTGGCAGCTGGTTTAGATAAAAATGGTGCTTATGTTGAAGCACTGGGTGCATTGGGATTTGGCTTTATTGAAGTAGGAACTGTCACTCCACGCGCTCAGCCGGGAAATCCTAAGCCTCGATTGTTTCGACTAAAAGAATCAGAAGCCATTATCAATCGTATGGGGTTTAATAACCTTGGTGTCGATAATTTGGTAGAGAACGTTAAGCGCGCCAAGTTTGATGGGGTACTTGGCATTAACATTGGCAAAAACAAAGATACTCCCGAAGAACGAGCGGTGGACGATTACATCATTGGTATGGAAAAAGTTTATCCCTACGCCGACTACATTACGGTGAACATTTCTTCACCCAACACACCTGGTTTGCGTGATCTGCAATTTGGTGAAGTTCTTAATGAATTGCTACGCTCGATTAAAGATAAGCAAAGTAATCTGGCTAAACGCCATCGAAAAGAAGTGCCTGTGCTAGTGAAAATTGCACCGGACTTAACCGACTCCGAAATTGAACAAACCGCAGATAGCTTTTTATCTCATAAAGTAGATGGTGTTATTGCGACGAATACCACTTTGTCGCGAGATGCTGTTACCGGTCAACCATTTGCTGAAGAAGCTGGTGGTCTAAGCGGTCGTCCTCTAACAGATATGAGTACTCAGGTTTTGAAAAAGTTGAATACCGCTCTTAAAGGCGAGATCCCGACGATTGGTGTCGGTGGTATTCATGACGGTCATTCGGCGGTTGAAAAAGTAGCGGCTGGTGCCAGTCTGGTACAAATTTACAGCTGTTTTATCTATCAAGGTCCTGCTCTTATTCGAGAGGCGGCAAAAGCTATCGCTCAAATGCATAAGTAGCAGATATTTAATCCGTTCCGCAATTCAACTGCGAAACTGGTGTTCACTCGAGTGCTGAACTACACTCACTACAAGATACAGTATCTTGGTGCTCCATCATCGGGGTCTTGCTTTGTTGTATAAAACCGCTCTCGAGTGTCAGAGGATTTGACATGAAATCTAAGCAGGAAGTTAAACGCGAACTGGACTTATTGAAGTCTTCCATCTCCAATTATTCACAGTTTGATGATTTATCGCTCGATGTGGTCGACTGTATTTGCAACAGCCTCGAAATTGAACGATGTTCGATATGGCGCCTGGATGAAAGTGAAGACTTTATGCGTTGTGAGCTGGTGCTTGAAGTTAATAAAGGAGTATTAAGAGAGCCTACAATAGTTAGACAAATAGATTATCCGATCTACTTTAAGCACTTGTTGATGGGTAAGCCAATTGTGGCAAGTAATGCGCGAAAAAATGAAGCGACGGCGGAGTTCAAAAGTGTTTACCTGGTTCCCAATAATATTTATTCATTACTGGATGTACCCATATTTAAAGGTAACAAGATACAAGGAATTATATGTTGTGAGCAATGTGAAACAATTAAGCAATGGCAACCCGAAGAGCAAGACTTTGTAAAAGAAGTAGCGGAATTAATCACGCCGTTTTTCTAAAAGCGGCAATATTAGCCGAACTTCTAGTAAAAGTTATTTAACCCAAACGAATTTTATTGATACAAAAAAACGACGATTAAAGATCGGTTTTTTGGAATTTGGTAGCGGCGGTGCGACGATTCGCGGCTGGATGCAATCCAGCATTAAATGTACTTATCCAGAAGACATAAAAAAAGCCGAGACTTAACTCAGCTTTTTTTGGAATTTGGTAGCGGCGGTGCGACGATTCGCGGCT
>JBFHVL010000132.1:0-9634 GCA_041589565.1 Kangiellaceae bacterium
TATCAGGAAAATATTTACTGCTTTACCAATAATATCCCGCAGCGTGATGGTGGTACACACTTAGCTGGTTTCAGAGCCGCGCTGACTCGAACCTTGAATACCTTCATTGAAAAAGAAGGGCTTAATAAAGGAAAGGTGAATACTTCGGGTGATGATGCTCGAGAAGGCTTGACGGCGGTTATTTCGGTTAAAGTACCAGATCCTAAGTTCTCTTCACAAACCAAAGATAAGCTGGTCTCTTCGGAAGTTAAAAGTGCAGTGGAACAGTCTATGGGCGAAAAGTTCAGTGAGTATCTCCTTGAGAATCCGAATGAAGCAAAAACCATCGTTAATAAGATGGTCGAAGCTGCTCGAGCGCGTGAAGCCGCTCGCAAAGCGCGTGAAATGACCCGACGCAAAGGCGCATTGGATATCGCGGGACTGCCCGGCAAACTGGCAGACTGTCAGGAAAAAGACCCTGCATTATCAGAACTCTATATAGTGGAGGGTGATTCTGCGGGTGGCTCGGCAAAGCAGGGACGTAACCGTAAAAACCAGGCTATTCTGCCACTGAAAGGTAAAATTCTTAACGTCGAAAAAGCGCGTTTCGATAAAATGCTGTCATCCGCTGAAGTCGGAACCTTAATTACGGCACTCGGTTGTGGCATTGGGCGAGATGAGTTTAATCCAGAAAAAATCCGTTATCATAGAATCATCATAATGACCGATGCTGACGTGGACGGTGCTCACATTCGAACGCTGTTATTGACCTTTTTCTATCGTCAAATGCCAGAGCTGATCGAAAACGGTTACATTTATATTGCTCAACCTCCTTTATACAAAGTGAAAAAAGGTAAGCAAGAAACCTATATTAAAGATGATCCGGCACTAGAAGAGTATCTAACTAATTTAGCTTTAGAAGACTCCAAACTGTTTGTTAACCCTGATGCACCGCCAATGTCAGGTTCGGCACTGGAAGGTCTGGTATCGCAATTCCGCGGTGTTCAGAACTTAATTAAACGTTTATCTCGTTTATATCCTTCGGAAATTATGCGAGAGATGATCTATCTACCTCAACTTTCGTCAGAAATGTTAAAAGAACAGACAAAAGTTAACGAATGGTGCGACAAACTCCAGGAAGTGCTAAACAAAGACAAAACCGCTGGAGCCATTCGTTATGAAGTGACTATTCAGGAAGATACAGAACGTCATATCTATTTACCGAATGTGAACATTATCCATCATGGTCTGGAGCATCCACATCTTTTGGATCACGAGTTCTTTGGCTCTAACGATTATGCAAAGATTGTTGCATTGGGCCAAGAAATAATAGGTTTGTTGGAAGTGGGTGCTTACATACAACGTGGAGAGCGTACTCAGGAGGTTTCAACTTTTGAAGAGGCACTCAATTGGTTAATGCATCAGTCGCGTCGTGGATTGAATATTCAACGCTATAAAGGATTAGGTGAAATGAATCCCGACCAACTTTGGGAAACCACGATGGATCCTGGAACCCGTCGAATGCTTCAAGTCACTATCGAAGATGCGGTTGGCGCCGATCAGCTCTTCACCTGTCTGATGGGTGATCAGGTTGAGCCTCGACGCGAGTTCATTGAGTCTAATGCACTTGCTGTGGCTAATCTCGACGTTTAACAGCTTATTAAGAAGGGCAGCTAAAGTTGCCCTCTTTCATTTCCACTTCGTCTGTTTAATGGCGCAACCTTCCTAAATTTTACTAACGTTGTTCTTTGGGTTTTGTTATTAACGCCATGGGTTTACACTGAGTTATTAATCGGATTGATTCAGATGTGTGGACGTTACTTACTACGAAACCAACCCGAATGGGCAACTCATACGCTGTGGCGTGATTACTGGCAAGAGATTGATCTTTTTACGCCAAGGTACAATATCGCTCCTTCTCAGGAGTGCCCGATAGTAATTTTCGATGGGGCCAAGCCACAGCTGGTTTCCATGCGTTGGGGCTTTCGTCCCAGTTGGGCCAAGCCATCATTTGCCAAAATCAACTCTCGTGGGGAAACCTTGTTTAATAGCAAAATGTTTTCCTCAGCTGCCAGAAAAACTCGTTGTCTAATTCCGGCTGATGGGTTTTATGAGCCTAAAGGACCTTCTAATCAGAAATATCGTCCTTGGCAGTTATTTGAATTTGAAGATCAACGAACATTTATGATGGCTGGAATATATACCCATTTTCATTCTGATCAAGAAGAGTACTGGAACTTCAGTATTATCACTACCGATGCCAACAGCTTAATGGCTCCTATTCACAGTCGTATGCCGGTTATTTTGGAGCAAGCCAATTGGTGGACCTGGCTGACTGAAAATAACAGCAACAAGGTGTCGGCGATGCTTCAGTCTAGAGAATATCCATCGCTAAAATATTTTCCCGTTGGAGATCAGGTTAAGAATCCTCGAAACGAAGGACCAAAATGTGCTCAGCCAGCAAACACAAAAAATTTATCGCTATTTTAAATTTACCGAGTCGTTAAAGTAAGTTAGTACTCACAATGAACACAATTTCGTCCATTTTGCTTTGATCGGTAAAGTGCTTTATCAGCCCGATCGAACAAACAGTGGAAGTTATCACCTTCCTTGTTTTCGGTTAATCCGAACGACATAGTGATCCCATTTATTTTGTCTCCGGTGGCTTTATTCACAAAACTTAGGTTTTGCACCACCTGCCGGATTTTGTTCATCAGGTTTAAACCATCGTTTGCACGAGTGTTTGGAAGAATAATGACAAATTCTTCTCCGCCATAACGACTGACAATATCCGAGCCTTTCAGGTTTGAGACTAATGTATCAGCCACTAACTTGATTACCTTATCCCCTATGGTGTGCCCATGATCATCATTAAACTTCTTAAAAAAGTCGATGTCTGCTACGGCTAACGTCAGAAACTCAATGTTCTCATTTTCTTGCATTCGCTTAAATGCACTTTGTAACGCACTTCGATTCAACAAACCTGTGAGTTGATCATGTTGCGCCTGACGCTGCATTTTATTGTATTTCTTTTGCAAGACTCGCATTTCGGCCATAACCGAGTGCAGATGTTTTTCTAAAGCCTGAACTGAGTTAAAAGTTTCCGAGGTATTATCGATTAATGATGTCACCAAAGATCGAGTGTCATCGGAAGTAATTTGATCCAGCCTCTTTTTGGCTTCTTTCAGGAATTCCTTAAACTGCTTTAGTTGGTTGCGAGCTTCCGAAACGGCACTGCCGGTATCATCAACAATATCAACCACCGATTTATTGAATCCGTCAAAGTCGATGTATTTGGTTAGTATGTATTCGCGAAATAATTGATCTAAAGTTTCATCGTCAAACTCACCGTCTTGATCCAATTCTTCAATACGCTCGACTAATTTATTAATTACGTTATGGTGATACTCGAAGGCGATAGAATAAGGGATGGGTAATGCAGGTATTTGTCGATCTCTCAGCCAGGTTAATGCTTGCAAAGATAAACGACCGATGGCTTTGGTTGACGACTCAACTTGATCCTTTGACATTAAACAATTGATCCAGGTTATTAGAATATTTAACTGCTAACTTTAGCTGATTCAGTGAAAAAATCTAGTTAGGTTAGCATTATTGGCAAGTATTTATTTTGTTTAAATTAAACCACACCCTCTATAAGAATTGTTGGGTGTGGTTCTTTGATTTACTTTTGCAGCAAGCTGACATCGGCAATTGATAAAAATAAATCCCTTAATTGATTCAATAATGCCAGTCGGTTAAGTTTAACTGCTTCATCGTCAACATTAACCATAACTTTGTCGAAAAACGCATCAATCGTATCGCGTAAGCCGGCCAAAAGTTTCAGTGCTTCTGAGTAATCTCCAGTGTTTACTTTCTGTTCAACCTGCGTGCTTATTGCTGAAAGTTGATTGTGTAGATCGACTTCTTCCTTTTGTTGTAATAAGCGGGTATCAACGGTTCCAAATTCTGTATGCTCACTTTTCGATAGTATATTACCGACTCGCTTGTTTGCAGCCGATAAAGCTTCGGATGCTTCCATTTTATTAAATTCGGCGACTGCTTTAATCCGCAGGTTAATATCCAGAGGCTGGCTCAAGCCCATTGAAGTCACAGCAGTAATTACCTGAGGTGTGTAACCTTGGTCTTGATACCAGGCGTGCAGTCGAGCCTCAAAAAATTGCTGTATTTGTTCTTTGGTATCAGATTGTAGTTGAATACTGTCGAAGCTTTGTAGACTCGCATCGAGCAATTGATCTAAATTTAAAGTTAGCTCTTTCTCTACCAAAATACGAAGAACGCCCAACGCAGCACGGCGCAAAGCGAAGGGATCTTTAGCACCGGTGGGAGCCTGTCCAATTCCGAAAATACCTACCAACGTATCAATACGATCTGCCAGAGCAAGCGCTAATCCGGTTTGAGTATCAGGAAGAGAGTCTCCGGCGAATCGAGGCTTATAAACTTCATCCATAGCCGAAGCAACTTCAGAGCTTTCGCCATCATTAGTTGCATAATAACGCCCCATTATCCCTTGTAACTCTGGGAATTCGTAAACCATATTGGTTACCAGGTCGCACTTGCATAGCTCAGCGGCACGTTCGGCGTCATCACGACTACAGTTCAAGTGATCTGCAATCCAACTGGCTACCGTTTTCACCCTTTGTGTTTTGTCGTATATGGTTCCAAGCTTATTTTGAAACACAATGGATTTGAGTTTTTCTACCGAATCGGCAAGCTTACTTTTACAGTCGGTATCATAAAAGAACTTGGCATCAGCCAAACGGGGACGGATCACACGCTCGTTACCACTGATGACGGAAAGAGTCTGTGAGCTTTCTATGTTGGCTATGGTAATAAAGTAGGGTAATAGCTTTCCTTTACTGTCGAGTAAATGGAAATATTTTTGATCTTTTTGCATCGTCGCGATTAGCGCTTCTGATGGCACTTGCAAAAACTCTTCATCGAACTTTCCACTCAGAGCGACTGGCCATTCAACTAAAGCCGCAACCTCTTCGAGGAGATCCTCTTCGATCACTGCGATTGCATTTTTCTCTTGAGCGATAGCTTCTACTTGTTGTCGAATATTGGCTTTTCGAGATTGAAAGCTGACATCCACTTTAGCTTCGCGCAATAGTTCTTCGTAATCTTCAGGCGCTGTAACAGTAATCGCTGCAGGTGCATGAAATCGATGACCATAAGTCTTATTACTCGATTTTAGCTCCAATATTTCAGCATCAATCACTGAGCCGCCTAATAGCATTAACAGCCAGTGCGGTGGACGTATAAATTCGGCACTGCTATTACCCCAACGCATGGCCTTGGGGATCGGCAACTTACCTAATGCTTCACTGATCATATTAGGTAGAAGCTTTTCACAGGGTTCACCATTTACCGTCGCATTAAAGGCAAGTCGTTCGCCTTTGTCGGTTGCAATACGTTGCAGTTGCTCGACTTCTACACCGCACGATTTAGCAAAACCGGTAGCCGCAGGTTTGGGATTTCCATCTCCATCGAAAGCGGCGGCAACGGCAGGCCCTAAACGCTCAACTTGTTTATCTTTTTGCTGAAGTTGTAAGTCATTAATGCGAACCGCTAAACGTCGGGGTGTCGCAAACCATTCACTATCGCTAAACTCCAGCTCAGCATCTTTCACTCTGGAAACTAACTGATCGTGAAATGCTTGCGCCAAAGTGGTTAAAGCTTTCGGTGGCAACTCTTCGGTGCCCAGCTCCACTAAGAAATCGGCGGCCTGTGTCATGAGTTGGCTCCTTTAGTGGTATTGGAAGGCGATTGCTGACAAATAGGAAATCCTAGCTTTTCACGCGAAGCGAAATAAGCCTCGGCAACTGCGCGGGCCAAAGCACGAACTCGAAGTATAAAGCGTTGTCGTTCGGTAACCGAAATCGCGTGTCGTGCATCCAGTAGATTGAATGCATGGGAAGCTTTAAGCACCATTTCATAAGCTGGAAGGGGTAATCCTTTTTCGATCAGCTGCTGACTTTGTCCTTCGCAGTAATCGAAGAATCCGAACAGATAATCCACATCGGCGTGCTCAAAATTATACGCAGATTGCTCAACTTCATTTTGATGAAATACATCGCGGTAGGTTACGGTTCCTTGTGGACCATGAGTCCAGACTAGGTCGAAAATACTGTTAACCCCCTGTAAATACATGGCAATACGCTCGAGACCATAGGTGATTTCGCCAGTAACAGGTTTACACTCAAGGCCACCTACCTGTTGGAAGTAGGTAAACTGAGTAACCTCCATGCCATTTAACCAAACTTCCCAGCCCAGGCCCCAGGCACCCAAAGTAGGTGATTCCCAGTTATCTTCAACAAAACGTATATCATGCTCTAGAGGATCAATACCCAGAGCTCTTAACGATCCCAGGTACAATTCCTGAATATTTTTCGGCGAAGGTTTGAGTACCACCTGATATTGGTAGTAATGTTGCAGTCGATTTGGGTTTTCCCCGTATCGGCCATCGGTGGGGCGGCGGCAAGGTTGCACGTAGGCCGAGTTCCAAGGCTCTGGCCCGATGGAGCGTAAGAAAGTTGCGGGGTGAAAGGTTCCGGCACCCACTTCTAAATCCAAAGGTTGCACAATCACACAACCCTGATTCGACCAATATTCCTGCAGAGCCATAATAAGGCCCTGAAAAGTCTGGGGCGCGCCCTTAATACCTGAATGTTGCTGATCGTCTGCCAAAGCAGGCCTCCCGTAAGCGTTCGGATTCGAGCAATGAAGCAAAAGCGCGATTATATCAGGGCTTGCAAGGTGATCCTATGATTGAAAGGGAATTGAAAATGGGACTCTAGGATGGAAAGTCGAGAGGCGCTGTTAGAACCTAAGTTCTTCAGCGCGAATTGCTCCTTTTGTGTAGGTGTTCAGGATCTGTCCGTGATTGCGGATGTAACAATACTTAGCATCTTGAAATAGGTTGGGTTACTCACACCACCATCCAGCACCCCCCACATTTTCAAAAAATTGAGACTCGCTTTATGGGCCACCACCAACTCAAGCTCTGGGATAATGGTAATAAACTGACCGCCCCAACCTGAAGCATGCAATGAGTCTTTGTATCGGCTATCGCCTTCGAGCTCATCAAAATTCCACCACATGTAGGAGTAGGTAAAATCAGGTTTATATCGCCCCGGGAGACCATAACGCGCGCGAACTTCTTCAACGGATGAAACAGGCGTCGCGATTTTTTCAATCCATTGTTTCGAGATCAGCTGTTGACCATTCCACCGACCTTTTTGAAGGATTAACTGACCAATCTTGGCCATGTCGCGGGTTGACAAGTACATGTGGTAAGCGGGATACCGCGATCGACTGTCCTTATGATATTTTTTCTGATTCTCGATATGCCAATCCTGAAACCCAAGTGGAATGGCGAGCTGCTGCTCTATCTCTTTATATATTGATTGACCACTGAGCTTCTCCAACACATAACCGGCGGCATTAAAGTCCCAGTTGTTGTAGACAAAATTCTCGCCCGGCTTGATTTGACCACGCATTGACGCAAAACTGTCATCGTAGCCACCGTTAGCCGCTGGATGATAAACCCCGGAACGAGAGGTAATAAGATGATCGATGGTTGCACTGCGCTCTAAAGGAAGTAATCCCAGGTTGTCATCAATATCGAGTTCCTCTAGTGTAGTGTCTAGACTTATTTTTCCATTCTCAACATATTTACCATACAAGATCGCCAGCACACTTTTGCGTACCGAAGCCAAATAGCTGACCTCGATCAAATCACCATACTCGTACACAATTTTACCCTTATGGATTACCAGCATACCGGTAGTTTCTCCTACGCGGTCGATATACTGAGTGAGAAGTTCGAGCTTTTCCTGTGAAAAACCAGCATCTTCTAATGACGTATACTTTTGCCAGCTTTCTCCGACAAAGGCTCTCTTTTGCGAGCAGGCAACGCAAGCCACCAAAGCTGACAGTATTAATATTATTCTCAGTTTCATAAACTCATCCTGTATTAAAGTTTTCTTTAGGCCTAGAATCCTCGGTACTCCACCAGTCTTTCAATAACTTTCGGCAAGCCAGTTGAGCTAGTAAGACGAGTGAATAAGGAAAAAGGTTTAAACATTCACAAAAGATAGGATTAAGAGGTAAACACTCTCGAATTCTTAGTAGCACTTATTGCATTACACTTTTAACTCATTGATGATGCTACATTACCTGTAACCTCTTCCCTCGTAATAGTGAGGTTTAAATAGTACTTTATGATTAAACAACGATGTTCTTGGTGCGGCAGTGATCCTCTTTATGTTAAGTACCACGACGAAGAGTGGGGCGTGCCTGTAAACGATGACCAAAAATTGTTCGAAATGTTATGTCTTGAAGGTGCTCAGGCGGGACTCAGTTGGATTACGGTACTCAGAAAGCGTGAGCATTATCGTAAGGTTTATCATAAGTTTAATGTTAAGAAAGTCGCAGCCATGAGTGATGATGAGCTTGAAAAGTTACTTAATGATCCGGGGATTATTCGCAACCGTTTAAAAGTTTTTGGATTTCGAAAAAATGCTCAAGCTCTACTAGAACATTTTCCTAAAAAGGGACAGTTCAGTGAATTTATCTGGTCTTTTGTCGATGGAGAACCGCTGATCAATAGCTTTAATTCAGTTAAAGACCTTCCGGCAACAACGATAATATCCGATCAAATAAGTAAAGCGCTTAAAAAGAAAGGGTTTACTTTTGTAGGCAGTACGATTTGTTATGCTTTTATGCAAGCCGCAGGCCTGGTCAATGACCATACCCGCGACTGTTTTAAATCGAAATAGTTCGATTTAACTATCCGTTAATCAAGAGCAAGAATATTAGTTTTCTTTATTTTATGGTACCCGATTGTAATAACAGATACTAAAGCAATTAAAAAGCCAACGACAACGGTATAATCATAATTGTTATTGTTCTTAGTGTGGTATAACCATAACAACATTAATACCGCATAACTAAAGGCAATAAGTAAATTGCCAATAACTTTTAAATTAAGCCGAACTAAAAAATAACTACAAATTATAGAGTAGGCTTTAAAGGCTAAAAAACTTATGGTTAAGTAAATTAGAATATGTGTTTCTTTAAATACCTGCTGTAAGATTAATAAATAGATAAACGTGGTGAATATAACTTCTTTCAAAACCGCTAGTGATAACTTACTTAAAAACCGTGTTTTAAATTTCGTAATTCCGTCAACCGAATACTTTAGCCAGCTGGATTTTTCCGCAAACTTCATTCGACTCATAATGCTGTGATCGAAGCCACCGAGTAATCCCCAGGCCATAATCAGAAAAGCGACCTGAAATTCTTTGTCGGCTAAGCCTTCAGCAAATCCCAACCAAAACTCATTACCCCAAAGCAACGTAAACAGAGTAAATAACAGTAGCGTCCATCGCCAGAAGGCTAAACCAATATTTTGTTGATTCCAAAGTGCAAGTGTTAGTGGATCGACTTTGATTTTGAGTATCTTTTCTAGACAAAGTAATTTTATGTTTAATAGATTGCGAGAAATAAACTTAGTTAAGCTAGATTTCTGACTAGGACAAATAGCGTATTCTTGATTGGCGCTGTCTTGTGGCTTTTTGACAAACCTAACTCTACCAATAAAAAAACTGTGAAAATAAATTATCGCAATTAA
>JBFHVL010000133.1:0-9614 GCA_041589565.1 Kangiellaceae bacterium
CGACCATTAACGGTTTCAAGATCAATACTAACGCGTCCCGATCCCAGCGTACCTGTCATCGAGCTACCCACATATTTATGTTTTTTAACATCAATATCGAAGTCGTTACTTAAACGACCATTCACCGTATTAGCTTTTACAGTGGCATCGGCGTTAGATGGAAGTGTCAGAGAGATTCCTCCATTTACCGAATTAAGACGAATATCCTCAACATGGGTTAAGTTGGTCATAACAATGCTTATATCGCCATTGACGCTTTCTGCTTGTACATCAGAAGACAAGCCGTCAGTGGACAGTTCGCCGTTTACAAGATTAGCTTTTAATTTTCCGGTGACTTCTTTGATATCAAGATCGCCATTGACCAGACTAAAGCCTTTAAGGCTGACAGTATTAGGAACGGACAAAAAGTAATTCACCTTTGAGTGGCCATTATTATTGCCCCATTTCAGTCCTGTTTTGGCGTAACGGGTTTCAATGCTTAACCGGTTATCGCTGGCATCAATTTCAACCGAGATTCGATCGCGCACTGCCTGATCGGAAGCGATAATTTCTGCGCGCAACGTCACTTGGTTACAATCGCAACCAGTAACTTCTACATCTCCATTTATATTAGACAGGCTGATAATGCCGTCACGATTAAAGTCGTAGACTTGATTAATCTCGTCGTGGATATCGGCAACAGCACTGCCAAAAGTTAATAAAGAAGCGGTCAGTAGTGCCAGTGATTTGGTTGAAGATTTCATAGCGGCTCCAATTTATAATAATGATGTCCGTTAGACGAAACTTCACAAAAAATGGTTTGAACAAGGCGAATTTATGTCTGAAAAAGTGGTGTTACTCACCAATGCGCGGCGTAAAGCGAAAAAGCAGGAGCGACAAAAGGGTAAAACTCTATGTGGCAATGGCTTTCATAAGTGGATGATTTGGAAGGAAAAGCAGTTTGATGTAAAACAAGGAAAACTGATTACTGTGTATCGCTGTGAACGCTGTGGAGAGCGGAAAACCAAGGCGATTTAATCTATTACACACTGCTTTAACGAGCCCCATCCTTTCTAACTTTGATAATTTTCCTATTTATTCGGTATTTAGGCGTAAATGTGCCACAATGGGGTGTGGCGTTTGGTATTTCTTCTCTAGCTCTCGCTGAAGGCGTGGAGTAAAACTCATGCGGCGATAATTAAGTATCAAGAGATGAATACATGCGGATAACCTTTTCAAATCAATTGGTCACTGACTCAATCTACTATAACGATCTTGCTCCTGATGATGCGGCTTATAAATTAGCTGTTGACTGGATGGATCAGGGTTGTTCGTTAGGCGAGGCTGTTGCCGCAGCGGCAGCTACTGTTTGTGGAGTTCGGTGGGCATCGGTCAATAAAGTACGACCCAACTCAACTAAAGTTCAAATTCTTGCTTTATTCGATAATGGCGAATTTACGGATTGTTATTCGTATCACTTTCATGGCACTCCCTGTGAGGAAGTCCTGGCGAACGAAAAGTTTTGTCGCTTTGACGACGTTCAAAGTGCTTTTCCTGACGACGAAGAACTTCGCCAGATGGGCGTTGTAGATTACGCAGGAAAGTCTGTCCGTAGTGTTGATACAAGATTGTTGGGACACCTGGTGGTTTTCAATGACTCAATGATCAATGATATTCATCGACTTGAGTCGGTGGTGTGTCGGTTGGTGCCGCTTTTGCAGCTTGAGTGGGATAATTTTTACGATTGATTTCGTGTCTTATCGAAAAATGATGCTGACTTTTCAAGCCAGCATCATTTTAGAGTTTTATTGAACCAACGCGCGTTTTTGTTCTTCAATTAATTCACGAATACCATTTTTACCGTGTTCCAGCATGGCCTGTAGCTCGTCATAAGAGAAAGACTCGCCTTCTGCAGTACCCTGTACTTCGATAAAGCCGCCGTTTTCATCCATGATGATATTCATATCGGTTTCTGCGGCACTGTCTTCTTTGTAATCCAGATCAAGCACCGGAACACCCTTGTACACGCCAACGGAAACTGCCGCTATCATATGTTTTAGCGGATTTACTTTTATCATATTGTTTTTACGCATCCAGTTAAGTGCATCAACCAGCGCAATGCAGGCTCCAGTGATTGAAGCGCAACGAGTACCACCGTCCGCCTGCATCACATCGCAATCGATGTAAATGGTGTGTTCGCCCAGTTGTTTCAAGTCGACTGCCGCACGTAATGCTCGACCAATTAAGCGTTGGATTTCCTGTGTTCTTCCTGATTGTTTACCACGCGCGGCCTCACGGTCACTGCGAGTGTGAGTTGAGCGTGGCAGCATGCCATATTCGGCGGTTAACCAGCCCTGATCTTTACCCTTTAAAAAACGGGGCACGCCTTCAACGACCGAGGCATTGCACAACACACGGGTTTCTCCCATTTCAATCAGCACCGAACCTTCCGCATGTTTGGTGAAGTTTCTAGTAATAGCGAGAGGACGTAATTGATTGGGGGTTCGACCACTTGGGCGCATGGAGTTCTCCTTAATTAAGGTTCGAGAGTATGACTGGAAACATTGGATGCAGGGATTATAAAGCATCCCGAAAGCAGTTTGCAGGTATCTCACCATAACTTATGGACTTTTGCGCGTGCCATGAGTTAGTTACAATGCTGTTCCTTTGACAAAAGAAAGCAACGAGATCCTATGATTTTCAGCATGACGGCGTTCGCGCGCCAGCCCATTAAAGCCGACTGGGGCAACGCCCATTGGGAAATTCGGTCAGTTAACCAGCGCTTTCTGGAAACCAATTTCCGACTGCCGGAAGCCTTTCGCAGTATGGAGCTGGAGTTGCGCAATCGACTACGAAAGCGTCTGCAGCGAGGCAAGCTGGATATCAGCTTGCGCATTGAGTATTCGCCCACCGAAGCGGATGCCATTTCAATCAACGAAAAACTGGCCAAACAGCTGATCGCGGCGCATCAACAGCTGCAAGCCGCTGCCAGTGTTGAACAGGCTTTGCAAATCACTGATTTGATGCGCTGGCCGGGACTTATTCAGACTACCGATCTGGATACCTCGAAAGTTGAAAAAGAACTGTTAGCCGCATTTGATCAGGCCATTGATGCATTAATTGAGATGCGTAAGCGCGAAGGTGCCAGCCTGATTGAGCTTATTCAGTCGCGTCTGGATGGCATTGGTGAGCAAGTGAAGCTGGTGCGAGAGTGTATGCCAGATATTGTTCAGTGGCAACGAGAGCGCATTCTCAATCGTTTTGAAGAAGTCAAAGTCGAGCTGGATAACGAGCGTCTTGAGCAGGAAATGGTGTTGTTGGCGCAAAAAGTCGATGTGGATGAAGAACTCGACCGTCTCGAAACCCATCTTGCCGAAGTCAGCCGTTTGCTGAAGAAAGGGGGCACGGTAGGACGTCGACTTGATTTTCTGATGCAGGAGCTCAATCGCGAAGCGAATACTCTGGGCTCCAAGTCCATCAGTGCTAAAACCACCGCTGCATCGGTTGAGGTGAAGGTACTGATTGAGCAAATGCGCGAACAGATCCAGAACATTGAATAGCTTTTTCAATAAATCTGCCATACTCCGGCAATTTGTTGCTATGCTGAAAACTTCGAAGTGATACGAGAGACATTATGAGCAATCAGGGCACCCTGTACATTGTGTCAGCTCCTAGCGGAGCCGGTAAAACCAGCCTGCTGAAGGCCATGATTAAAGATACAACCGATGTACGTATTTCGGTATCTCACACCACCCGTAAGCAGCGAGCGGGTGAAGAAAATGGCGTCGATTATCACTTTGTTAGCGTCGATCATTTTAAAGAGATGATCGCTGGTGAATCGTTTTTGGAATACGCCGAGGTGTTTGGCAATTATTACGGAACATCACGAGACTGGGTACAGCAGCAGCTCAATGATGGTACCGATATCATATTGGAAATTGATTGGCAGGGTGCACGACAAATCCGTCAGTTGATGCCCGAGTCACGTTCGGTATTTATTTTACCGCCTTCAAAACAAGCTCTGGAGCAACGGCTGCATGGCCGCGGCCAAGATGATGCCGAAGTGATCGCGCGCCGAATGGCAGCAGCCAAAGAAGAAATGTCGCATTACGCTGAGTACGACTATGTGGTGATTAACGATGAATTCGATACCGCGAAAGCCGAGTTAAAAGCCATATTTATTGCTGAGCGACAAAGAATGGCAAATCAACGGACTCGGAATGCCCAATTAATCGACAATCTTTTGGCTTAGCCGATATTTTACGGTATTATACGCGGCCGCCTAGCTACTGGGGTTTGACCCTGTAGCCGCTCTCAACAAGGGTTGGAGCACGGCGCAATTTGAATTAGTGAAGAACAGTGGAGAATTTGAATGGCTCGAGTTACCGTTCAAGACGCAGTAGACAAAATTGGCAATCGATTTGACCTGGTTTTGGTAGCCGCTAAGCGTGCGCGCCAAATCGCAACCGGTGGTAAAGACCCGATGGTCGATTGGGATAATGACAAGCCCACCGTAGTGGCCTTGCGAGAAATCGAAAAAGAGCTGGTAAACCGTGGTAACGTAGACCGTCTTGGTCGGGTAGTTGAAGAAACGGAAGAGTATTCCGAGTAAACACTGCCTCTCTTGAATTGTAAGCTACCGGATCTCGAGGTTGCTCGGGTCGGTAGCTTTCTTGTATCTATTGCTTTATTCTCAAAGCTAGTATTTCGAGGCGGCTCCAGGACAAAAATCCTTTCAATTTAGGGCATAGCCTCCTGTAATTAGTCATTTCGCATTTCGGTTGGAGTTTTCAGCTTGTATCTGTTTGCCGGATTAAAAGAGCAACTCGAAACCTACCTGGATCCCGAGCAGGTTAAACAGGTAGAGCATTCCTATGTGGTGGCGCGCGATGCCCATGCTGGACAATTGCGTTCCTCTGGCGACCCCTATATCACTCACCCAGTGGCGGTTGCCCGCATTCTGGCGGAATATCATTTCGACCCGCAAACTATTATGGCAGCGCTGCTGCACGATGTGATTGAAGATTGCGATGTCACTAAAGACGAGCTGGCAGAAAAATTTGGAGCTCAAGTCGCTGATCTGGTGGAAGGCGTTAGTAAGTTAACCCAAATTAAGTTCCGAACCCGCGCCGAGGCACAGGCAGAAAACTTCCGCAAAATGATGATGGCCATGGTGCAGGATATTCGCGTTATTCTCATCAAATTGGCTGATCGTTTACACAATATGCGCACGCTGGGATCGCTCAAGCCGGAAAAGCGCCGCCGTATCGCCAATGAAACCTTAGAGATTTATGCACCCATAGCTTTGCGACTGGGGATGTATGTGATCCGTGGTGAGCTTGAAGATCTTGGATTTGCAGCGCGTTATCCTATGCGTTATCGAGTGCTTAAAGAGTCGGTTAAAAAAGCACGCGGCAATCGAAAGGAAATTGTTAATACCATCATTCAAACTATTCAAGATCGACTGGAAGCGGAAATTTTGCATGCTCGGGTGATTGGGCGCGAAAAAGATCTGTTCAGCATTTATCGCAAAATGAAAGAGCGTCGTGCTTCTTTGAATGAAGTCATGGATGTTTATGGATTTCGGGTGATTTGCGATTCAGAAGACAGTTGTTATCGCATTCTCGGTTTGCTGCACAGTTTATACATTCCGGTACCTGGCCGTTTTAAAGATTACATTGCGATCCCTAAAGCTAATGGCTATCAAAGTTTGCACACCACCTTAAAAGGACCTCATGGTGTTCATATTGAAGTGCAAATTCGCACCGAAGCCATGGATCAAATGGCGGAAAACGGTGTTGCCGCACACTGGCTATATAAATCAAACAACGATACCAATCCTGCCGAAGTTAAAGCACGCGAGTGGATGAAAAGTTTGATGGAATTGCAAAGTCGTGCAGGCGATTCTATGGAGTTTATCGAGAACGTAAAAATCGATTTATTCCCCGACGAAGTTTTTGTATTTACGCCTAATGGCTCAATTGTTGTTTTACCTCATGGTGCGACGGCGGTGGACTTTGCCTATGCCATTCACACCGATGTAGGTAACAGTTGTATCGCCTGTAAAATCGACCGCCAAATTATGCCGCTATCGACACCTCTGAGTAACGGAAGCACCGTTGAGATCATCACTGCTCCAGGCGCTAAACCTAATCCCAGTTGGCTCAGTTTTGTGATCACTGGTAAAGCGCGCGCCAATATTCGTCATTTCTTGAAAAACTTACGGCAAGATGAAGCCATTAATCTGGGTAAACGCTTATTACAACGTGCACTGGATGATGGATTACAGCTGGAAGACCTTTCGGAAGAGTTGAAGCAACAAGTGGCGCACAAAACTAAACACAAAAACTTTGATGAAGTGTTGGAAGAAATTGGTTTGGGACGATTGGCCAGTGTCGTGATCGCGCATCGACTTCAACCGGAACTGGAAACTAAAGACGACTCAGTATCTAAAGAGCCCAAGCCATTGGCCATTCGCGGTACCGAAGGGCTACTGGTTAGTTATGCCAAGTGTTGTCATCCTATTCCTTACGAACCAATTGTCGCTTTTGTCAGCGCTGGACGAGGGATTATTATTCATCGTGCTGATTGTAATAACGTAGCCAAATACGCCAAAGAAGATCACAAGTACATGCCGGTTCAGTGGGAAGAAAATATTCGTGGCGAGTTTGCGATTGAATTACGTGTGGTTGTGTTTAATCAACGCGGTGTTCTGGCAAAAGTAACCAGTGTTATTGCTGATGCGGAAGCAAATATTGTAAACATCGATATTGATCCGCAGGATGGTGTGACGAACGCCTTAAACTTTACTATGACGGTACGTGATCGTATTCACCTGGCCAATATTATCCGTCGTGTTCGTAAGTACGATTTTGTGAATAAAATTTACCGAAGTAAGTAGTTCGGTTTTTAAACGAACAAGTTAGAAGGAAGAAAAAATGAATAAAACGATTATTGCCACCGAAAATGCTCCTGCTGCCATTGGTACTTACTCGCAAGCCGTCAAAGTTGATAATGCGGTTTATTTTTCGGGTCAAATTCCGCTTAATCCACAAACCATGGAAATGGAAAATGACTCTATTGAATCAGAAATTCATCAGGTATTTAAGAATTTATCTGCTGTTGCTGAAGCGGCTGGCGGTTCTTTGAACGAACTTGTAAAACTGAATATTTTTCTTACTGACTTATCTTGCTTTGCTACCGTCAACGAAATAATGGCTGAATATTTTTCGAAACCTTATCCCGCCAGAGCAGCAATTGGTGTTAAAGAATTGCCCAAAGGCGCGCGTGTCGAAATGGATGGCATCATGGTTTTAGGCTAACACAGAGTCCTTGCCGATCGATTAAGTTGTTAGAGTTAAAAAGATGAAAGAAAATCGCGTCGCCCGCATTACCGAACTGCTGAACAATCGCCAGCCCGATCTCACGGTTTTTATGGATCAAGTTCATAAGCCGCATAATCTTGCCGCTATTGTGCGTACCAGTGATGCGGTGGGGATTGGCCATGTTCATGCAGTGCGACCGGAAGGCAGTATTCACCGTTGCAGTGGCACTGCAATGGGCAGTGATCGCTGGGTTAAAACGCATCGCTATAATAGCTTTGAGGAAGGTATTGAAGTTATTCGCTCGAAAGGAATGCAAGTACTGGCGGCTCACTTTTCCGATAAAGCCGTCGACTTTCGTGAGATCGATTACACGAAACCAACCTGCGTTTTAGTGGGGGCGGAAAAAGAAGGTGTTAGTGACAAAGCCGCTGCCGCTGCCGATCATCACGTGTTGATCCCCATGTTGGGTATGGTGCAGTCTCTAAATGTTTCTGTAGCAACTGCGACTATTCTTTATGAAGCGCAGCGCCAACGATTCGATGCCGGCATGTACGGTGAGCGTAAAATTCCGGACGATGAATTCGAAAAACTCATGTTTGAGTGGCTGCACCCCAAAATCATGCGCTTTTGTCACAAACATAACCTGCGTTACCCAACACTTAATGAAGCCGGTGATGTGGATGATCAGGAATGGCAGGAGCTACGCAAGGCAGTTTCTGCCTAGTTGACACTTACTCCATACTTTCTTGATGTAATAAAGTTTCGAGTGTCGGTACTAATCTGTAGCTTCTGTCTATTTTATCTTTAACAAACATTTAGGGATTGGCTCAGGGATAGCTATGAACGATAACTCTTCTCAGTTGCTCAATCAGCAACGTATACGATCACTTGACTTAATTCGCGGTATTGCAGTTTTGGGTATTCTGGTCATGAATATTCAGTCCTTCAGTATGCCATTTGTTACCTACTCAAATCCGCTTAACTATGGTGATCTCAGCGGGGCAAACTATTGGACATGGTATTTGTCGCACATATTCTTTGATCAAAAATTTATGGGTATCTTTTCCATCCTATTTGGTGTTGGAGTATTCATTTTTGCTGAGCGAGTTGATGCTCGGGAAGGACACAGCGGTAAACGTCACTATATTCGAATGATGTGGCTGCTAGTGTTTGGAATGCTACATGCTTACTTTATATGGTATGGCGATATTCTGGTAGCTTATGCAATAAGTGGCTGTTTAGTTTATCTATTTCGCAATGCTAAGTTGAAAACTCTTTGGTTGAGTGCTCTGGGGCTTATCGGTTTTGCATCGTTAGTTTTTCTTTTACAAGGCTTTATGTTTCCTTATATGCCAGCGGAAGTCGCTACAAAAGAGATTATCCCTATGTGGTCGCCAGCGCAGGAAGTCTTGCAACTGGAAATTGATGCTTATCGTGGAACTTGGTTAAACGCATTCGCACAGCGAATCGAACAAGCTTCATTATTACAAAGTTATATGGCGTTCTACTTGCCGAAAATACTTGGCTTAAACCTCCTAGGTATGGCGCTCTATAAAAGTGGTTTTTTCAATCGACGGTGGCCAAGTGCTCGTTATGCAGCAGCTGGTATCCTGTTAGTTGGTTTAGGTGTGACACTTTCTTATCTAGGCGCAGAGAAAAATCTAGCCGTTGATTTTCTTTGGAAGTACTCCATTGCATTTGGCATTCAATATAATTATTGGGGTAGTCTGTTTAGCGCGCTTGGCTACTGTTGTATTTTAATGCTGCTGGCAAACAATATTGATGGCAATGTTGTTAAACGCGCATTTGCCCGTGTAGGACAAATGGCGTTTACCAATTACATTCTGCAGTCCATTATCTGCACGACTATTTTCTATGGTTTTGGATTGGGTTTGTTTGGCGAAGTAGAGCGCATTGAACAGGTTTACATCACTCTTGGCGTCTGGTCGCTGCTGATAGTTTTTTCTTATATCTGGTTGGAAAAGTTCCGTATGGGACCATTGGAAAAACTTTGGCGCCAGTTAACCTACGGTAAATCGCTCAATACCCAGAAAACGCAAGCATAAATGATTAGCCTTTCGGATCAAGTTGCGCTTATTGACTGTCGCCCTCGCGATGAGTTTCTTACCAGTCATATTAAAGGCAGCGTTAATATTCCTGCCGATCAGCTGTTTATGAGAATGCAGGAGCTTCCCAAAAAAGAGGTTCCTTTGCAGCTGGTTTTAAACGCCGAAGTTCAAGATTCGGCTTTAAGGTTTTTTAAAGAGCGCTCCTTCGCTATCGTTAAAGTAATCGATTGGCAAGTAATCA
>JBFHVL010000134.1:0-9610 GCA_041589565.1 Kangiellaceae bacterium
CGACAAGCGCCAGAGGCTTACCGATAAGCGGTTAAGTCATTGAATTTAACTGCGAAGTTGATCACAGTTTGATTAGGATTATCGAGGTTTGGAGTCTCTAGCTTCGCAGTTCGGGAGGCAATACAAAAACGATATCTTCGGGTTTTCCGCTTAATTCTACAGAGGCTTTACCACCGTAAAACTTTAACTTATCAACAACCTGCTGCACCAGAATTTCTGGTGCTGATGCCCCTGCTGTAATTCCGACCTTAGTCACACCCTTCAACCAATCTTTTTGAATTTCTTCCGCATTATCAATAAGATAGGCCGCAGCACCTTGTTTTTCTGCAAGCTCTCGCAGACGGTTAGAGTTAGAACTGTTTTGCGAGCCAACCACGAGTACCAATTCCACCTGACCTGCAATCTCTTTTACCGCATCCTGTCGATTTTGAGTGGCATAACAAATATCGTCTTTTCTCGGGCCCTGGATATTGGGAAAACGCTGCTGTAGAGCTTCAATTATTTGCTGTGTGTCGTCGACCGAAAGTGTCGTTTGGGTGACAAAGTGAAGGTTATTTGGGTCATTAACCTCTAACTCATTGACATCTTCGACGGTCTCAACCAGATAGATACCTGCTTCAGCATTATTATATTGCCCCATAGTGCCTTCCACCTCCGGGTGCCCTTTATGTCCAATAAGAACACACTCCTGTCCCTTGCGACTGGCTCGAACGACTTCCATATGGACCTTGGTCACCAATGGGCAGGTGGCGTCAAACACCTTTAAGTTACGTGCCTTGGCATCAGCTCTAACTCTTTGTGACACACCATGAGCACTGAATATGCAAATAGCATTCGAAGGAATTTCCGATACATGCTCGACAAATACCGCACCTTTCTCGCGTAACCCATCAACTACGAACTTGTTGTGAACAACTTCGTGGCGAACATAGATTGGAGCACCGAACACTTCAAGTGCTCGATTCACGATTTCAATCGCACGATCAACGCCTGCACAAAAACCACGGGGGTTAGCCAGTAATATTTCCATAATGTCTATTTAACTCGTCGGTGGTTGGTCGATGGACAATATTTCAATATCGAAGGTAATCTCTTGTCCTGCCAAAGGGTGATTAAAGTCAACTTTCACAGAATGACCTTTAATCTCACGCAAAATACCCGGTAACTGAGAGCCATCAGGCTGATCAAAGGCGATTACAGCTCCCTCTTCCAGTTTAATATCAGCAGGAAACTGATGAATATCCATAAACTGGATCAAATTTGGCTGAGTTTCACCAAACGCATCTTGCGCAGCCAATGAAACTTTAACACGTTCACCGGCAGATTTTCCGATTAACGCTTGCTCCAATGCTTCGCTGATAGAGCCGTCCCCAATCCTGATTACCGAAGGTTTACGACCATTGCGGGTAGAGTCCGCCACACTACCATCAGGCAGTATCAAAGTCATATGAGCGAATACCAAACTGTCTGACTTTACACTCTGTTGCATTTTAGGACTCATTGACTACCTTGCTACTTTTTTCCGACTCCTTATCGGTAAAAAAGCCTTCCAAAAGAAGCATAACCGCACCTATCGATATAGCGCAGTCAGCAATATTAAACGTGGGCCAGTGGTAGCCCTCTTTACTCACATACCAGTCAATAAAATCTACAACATAACCGTAGGACACTCGATCGATCACGTTACCTATGGCTCCACTCAAAACCAATGCTAGTGAAATACCTAGCCATCGTTCGGTCCGCTTTATTCGGCTTAGCCACACCACTAAAACACTACTGATGATAATGGCGAAAATCGATAATGCCCATTGCTGCCATCCACCTGCATTTGCAAGAAAACTAAAAGCAGCGCCGTAATTGTGCGCCAGCTTCAAGTCAAAATGAGGCATGACCTCAATGATATTTCCGTACGCTAGCGCATCCGAAGCCCATTGTTTAGTCAATTGATCAAGAATGAGAGCAATTACTGTAAGCCACAGCCACCGTAAACCGCTATCCATAAATTTTGCCAACATTAACCGAACTCCCGCAGTTCTCCGTCACCATCAACATTTTCAATACAACGATGGCACAGAGTTTCATGTTCAGCATGAGAGCCAACATCCTCGCGGCGGTGCCAGCAACGCTCACATTTACCATATTCCGACTTCACAATTGAAAGCCCAAGTCCGTCAATTTCTGTAGCTTCGCCACCCTGAGCGGAAACGACCTTGGCTTTTGAAGTGATCAAAACAAATCGAAGCTCATCTTTCAGTTTAAGCAGGCTATCACTCCAATCACCTTGAGCGTATAAAGTAACTTCGGCTTCAAGTGAGCTACCTAAAGTTTTGGCCACACGCATCGACTCAATGGCTTTATTAACCACCGATTTAACCTCGGCAATTCGCTGCCAGTCTTCAAGCGAAAGCACTTCGTCCTGATAAGCAAACAACCCATCATACCAAGTTTCGGTGAACACAGTTTCTGAGCCATTGCGACCAGGAATGAACTGCCAGGCTTCTTCACTGGTAAAAGTAAGTACCGGAGCCATCCACCGAACCAATGCATGAACAATATGGTACATAGCGGTTTGACAGGAGCGATGCGCAACACTGCCCTGCTTTGCGGTGTATTGACGATCTTTAATGATATCGAGATAGAAGCCACCCATGTCCATGGTGCAGAAGTTCTGAATAAGCTGCACCACTTGCCAGAAAGTGTAAGATTCAAACGCTTTTTGAATTTGCTTTTGTGTTTCCAAAGCGCGATGAACCGCCCAGCGATCAAGCGGCAGCATGTCGGCTTTTTCAACCATGTCAGTTTTTGGGTTAAAACCATTAATGTTCGACAGCAAGAATCGCGTTGTATTTCGAATACGACGATAGGTATCGGCATTACGTTTCAGAATCTCTTTCGAAACCGCAATCTCACCACGATAATCAGAAGCCGCCACCCAAAGGCGTAACACGTCGGCACCCAGTTCATTGATCACTTCCTGAGGTGCGACAACATTTCCTTTAGATTTGGACATCTTTTCGCCCTTCTCATCCACGGTAAATCCGTGAGTAAGAACGGCTTTATAAGGCGCTCGATTATTGATCGCCACGCCTGTCAATAAACTAGACTGGAACCAACCGCGATGTTGGTCGCTACCTTCCAGATAAATATCAGCAGGCTCAATCAGCTCATCACGAACAGCCAGAACACAAGCGTGAGTTACACCCGAATCAAACCATACGTCTAGCGTATCGTCTATTTTCATGTAACGCTCAGCATCTTGTGCTATTAAATCGGAAACTTCTAAGTCGAACCAGGCTTGAATACCTTTTTGCTCAATAAAAGTTGCAGCTTTTTCCATAATGGTCGCTGCATCAGAATGAGGCTCACCGGTTTCTTTATCGACAAGCAAGCATAACGGCACACCCCAAGTACGCTGACGAGAGATACACCAGTCAGGACGCCCTTCAACCATACCTTCAATTCGAGCTTGTCCCCAATCGGGAACCCATTGCACGTTTGCAATTTCTTTCATCGCCTGCTCGCGCAAGCCATTTTGGTCCATGCTGACAAACCATTGTGGTGTCGTTCTAAAAATTAATGGCGTTTTCGTGCGCCAACAATGAGGATAGCTGTGAGTCAATTTTGCTTTACGAACGAGAGCGCCTTTTTCGGCCAACAATTCACATACTTTATCTTCAACTTTATAAACATGCTCTCCGGCAAAAATCGGTGTTGCCTCTGAATAAACACCATCGGGTCCAACATAATTTAACAGTTCAAGCCCGTATTTTTTGCCCATAGCAAAGTCATCGGCACCGTGATCCGGCGCGGTATGAACCAAACCGGTACCGGCTTCAGTAGTTACGTGATCACCACACACTAGCGGAACCTGCTTGTCATAAAACGGGTGAGCAACTTTTAAATGCTCCAGCTCGGCACCTTTAGCGGTCCCGACAATTTCAAACTGGCTTTCTTCATAACGCGCCATAATGGACTCAACCATTTCCCGCGCAAACACCAATAGCTCTTCTCCCATTCCGGTATCCACTTTAACCAGTGCATAGTCGAGCTCGGGATGAACCGATACCGCCTGGTTGGCGGGAAGTGTCCATGGAGTGGTCGTCCAGATAACAATCGACGCTTTTAAATTATCTTCATTTTGGCAATGAAATTTTTGCAGGAGATCTTCGCCCGCCGCAAATCGCACATCGATCGACGCTGACGTTTTATCATGATACTCCACTTCGGCTTCAGCCAAAGCAGAACCACCTACCACACTCCAGTAAACTGGCTTTACACCTTTATGCAAATGCCCATTTTTAACAATCTTTGCAAGCGACCGAACAATATTGGCTTCAAAGTCGAAGTTCATGGTGAGGTAAGGATTATCCCAGTCGCCAAACACGCCAAGTCGAATAAAGTCTTTCTTTTGCCCCTCAACCTGCTTAGCCGCATACTCACGACATTTTTCTCGGAATTTATCAAACGGCACTTTGGCGCCGGCTTTTCCCACTTTCTTTTCAACATTGTGCTCAATGGGCAAACCATGACAGTCCCAACCGGGAACGTAAGGCGCATCAAAACCGCTTAATGTGCGCGATTTAATGACGATGTCTTTAAGCACTTTATTAACCGCGTGACCAATATGGATGTTGCCATTGGCATAGGGAGGACCGTCATGCAGAATAAATTTCGGACGTCCTTCGCAAGCCTTTCGAATGTGTTGATAAATACCTTTTTCCTGCCAGCTTTTGAGCATTTGCGGCTCACGTTGAGGCAATCCGGCTTTCATAGGAAAGTCAGTTTTTGGTAAGTTCAGCGTATGCTTATAGTCAGCCATATGGGTTCCCAAAACTTAAAATTTCGATCAATGAGTGATCATTTGTTTAGCTGTAATAATGTCTTGAGCAATTTGCTCTTTTAACTGCTCAAAGGATTTAAATTTTTTTTCGTCTCTAATTTTTTGCAAAAATAATACGGTCACTTGCTTACCGTAACACTCCCCCTGAAAGTCCAGCAAATGAACTTCCAGTCGAGCCTTCACCTGGTTTACTGTAGGTCGATTACCCACATTGGCGACACCATAGATAGGGTGCGAAGCTACGCCTGTGACTTGCACCAAATAAACACCACTTACTGGAGAAACTCGTCGCAACAGAGGAATATTTAACGTCGGAAATCCCAAAGTTCGACCTACCTTTTCGCCATGAGCAACACGCCCCGATATGCTGTAATTTCTTCCGAGCAGCATACGCACGTCATCCAGTTCATCCTGAGCCAATTTCTGACGAATCAAGGTACTGCTGATCCTTTCGGTGCCTTGGCGTATGGATTGAGTAGCCTGAACGGTAAACTTTCCGGCACCGCGCGATTTCAACAGTTCAAAATCGCCCTGACGATCGCGGCCAAAGCGAAAGTCATCGCCAACGATTAAATGATTAACCCGAAGTCGACGCACCAAAACGTCATCAATAAAGTGCTCGGCATCCATGGTGGCCAATTGTTCGCCAAATCTTAGGCAAACCACCTTATCGATACCCAGTCGCTCAAGTTGCTGCCACTTTTCCCGAAAACGCGTCAAACGTGCAGGAGCGGAGCTACCGGCAAAGTATTCATGGGGGTCGGGCTCAAACAATATCACTACGGACTCTTCATTCATCGCCTGAGCTCGAGCGACCACAGCTTCAATAATTTGTTGATGTCCGCAGTGGATCCCATCGAATTTGCCAATGGTCGCTACGCAGCAACTTTGCTGAACGGTTAAATTGTGAAGCCCTCTAATCAGCTTCATTCCACTCGACCCTGTTAGTTTCGCGCTTTTCGCAACAAATCAAAAGCGCGGGATTATAACGCATTGGCCTATGCGACAACAGCGTTTCAACCACCCGCTTCAAACCAGTCGCTCTAAGGTGATTTTTACTGCACTCGTAAATCTTTTGGGCGAAGCCCAAACAGCGCCAGGCCAATAAGATACACAACTCCTCCACCGACAATAACCAGCGCTAATTGAAAGATTCGATCCGGTAGTGACGCTAGTCGCCAGACATTGATTTCACCTGTAGTCCAGACGATAAATAAGGCCATCAATGCAGCCGCAAAGCCGCCCCGGAACAACCAGAACAACCAGCGTGAATCCATCGTCAGAGTACCATTACGGCAAAGACCTAACCACAGCAGTGCAGCGTTTACTGTCGCTGATATTGCCGTGGCCGTTGCCAGGCCCACATGGCCAAAAGGTTTAAACAGCGCCAGATTAAAGGCCATGTTAACCACCATAGCGATAATTCCAACTTTAACTGGGGTTCGAGTATTCTGTTTGGAGAAGTAGCCGGTCGCCAGCACTTTAATAAACATAAAGCTCATCAGGCCAACCACGTAAGCCTGCAAACTTAGAGACGACTGATAAGCATGCTCCAAGGTGTATTGTCCATGTTGGAACACCGCCAACATCACGGGCTCAGCTAACAAAAAGAGCCCAACCGCCGCCGGCAATCCAATTAGGAACACCATATGAAGCGCCCAATTTAAGAGTCGGTTCATTTGCGCCGGATTTTCTGCTGCATGTTCTCGTGACAAGCTAGGCAAAATAACCGTAGCAATGGCGATTCCGAAAATTCCCAACGGAAATTCCAGCATTCGATCCGACAAATATAACCAGGTAATGCTACCAGTAACCAAAAATGATGCGATCATGGTGTCGAGTAGCAGGTTGATTTGCGAAACCGACACACCGAACATTGCGGGAGCCATCAGCTTCAGTATTCGTCGAACTCCAGAGTCTTTCCAATTCCAGGTGGGTTTAGCCAAATAACCCGCTCGCCATAAAAAGGGTAAATGAAGGAGTAACTGCAGTACACCTGCGACAAAAATAGCCCAAGCCAAAGCTTCAACGGGCTGCGCCAATAATGGAGCTACCCATATCGCCGCCAAAATAATACACACATTGAGTAACACCGGGGCAAATGCTGGAATCGCGAATTTCCCCAAACTATTCAGAATACTGCCAGCAAATGCCGTAAGGCTGATAAATAGAATATAGGGAAAGGTGATCTTGATAAGATCCGAAACCAGGTAGTACTTCTCAATAGGACCTTCAGTATAAAAGCCAAGACCAAAAATCAGTCCTAATCCTTTGGAGCCAAGAACACCCACCAAAGTGACCAGTAATAAAACTCCGCCTAGGGTTCCAGCAACATTACCCACCAATTGCAGAACAATTTGTTTATCTTTTGTTTGTTGATATTCGGTAAGTACCGGAATAAAGGCTTGTGAAAAAGCGCCTTCAGCAAAAAGCCTTCGCAGGAAATTAGGAATTTTTTGAGCAACCAAAAACACATCGGTCGCTGCCGCTGCACCTAATGTGTTAGCGATAACAATGTCTCTAACCAACCCCATTACACGAGACAACAAGGTCATTACGCTGACGACTGCACCGGACTTTAATAGACTGCCTTTACTCAAACCAGGTTCCTTTGTTGCCAATCTACTCTACACAGCGCTATAGCTTGCTCCAGATCGGTCAATTCATATCTCACATACAAAAAGGCCCCTGATAATATCAGAGGCCCGGGGACTGCAAAATGGATATTATTGCGGTTTCTTAACCGTAGCTTCAATAACAGCTTCGACACGACGATTTTTTGCTCGTCCTTCCGCGGTTCCATTGTCCGCAACCGGTTGAGTTTCACCAAACCCTTTTGAGCTTACACGACTGGCTGCAATTCCGTAGGTATTCACCAGTTCATCAGCAACCGTCTTGGCTCGTTTTTCCGACAACCACAGGTTATAAGAATCTTTACCTATGCTATCAGAATGACCTTCAACGACTACATTGGTATCTGGATACTCGGTCATAAACTTGGCCAAGCGTGCAATATCCGATTTGTATTGATCATTTAATGCACTGCTGTTGTTCTGGAATTTCACGTTTAGCGTCATTCGAACCGTTTCTTCCAGAACCAGACGGCAACCACGAGCATCCACTTTGGCTCCTACAGGAGTGTTAGCGCAGGCATCTTTTGAATTAACAACACCGTCACCATCACTGTCCAACTCACATCCTCGTGAATCAACCGTAACACCAGCTAAAGTTGATGGGCATTGATCGACATCGTCAAATACACCGTCATTATCAGCATCTCCACGTTGGTTGGCTTTAACGGCAGGCGCGGCTATCGGTGCAGCAACGGGAACCGGAGCATCAGAGCCACCACCAAAATTAACCGTAAATCCGAGTAGTACCTGAGTATCGTAACGATCAGTCGTATCGTCGCGAATCATCCCGACCTCAGTTCGCCAGCTGAAATGATCCGACAGTGACTGCTCGAAGCCTAAGCCTAAACGACCAATGTCAGACTCTTTCCAGCCACCACCAGCAGTTTCGTCTTCAAATTCATACTGCCCAATACCGACGCGCAAATAAGGGCTACCATCAGTATCGGTTTTAAAATAATACATATAGTCCAAAGACTTCATGATGAGGTCTTCGTTTCCAAAACCGACAGCATCATTCGGGTTCAACTTGGTGTAACTCAATTGAAAACCTGATTGATCGGTAAACATAAAGCCAAGCTCAGCGGCAATTGCATCACTCTCATCGAGTGAGTTACTCATAATTGGACCGTTATTAGCGTCACTGGAATGGAAGTCCTGCATTCCGCCAAGGATCGAGAAGTAGACGGTGCGGTCAGTGTCTGCGACGGCTGATAACGAAGTTGCAAGGATGGCTGCGGCAATCGTTGTTTTCTTCATGGTGGCTCCTAACTTTTTGTTATAATTCCGAACTTATTTTTACTCATCATACCACTTGTTATAGCAACAAACTAATCAAGTGCCTAATAATTGATAACATCCCGGCTATTACCCTTTTTACCCTTGACAACTTCTGGCAAAACAGGCATAGTTCGCGGCCTTAAATTTCTGGATCGCAAACTATTTGCAGGAGTATCACCTTGGCTAACATTAAATCTGCCAAAAAGCGCGCCCGCCAGGCTGAGGCACGCCGTCAGCACAACGCGAGTCGGCGCTCAATGATGCGTACGCATCTTAAAAGAACTATCGCTGCAATTAGCAGTGGCGATAAAGAAGCTGCTCAAACAGCCTTCACAAGTGTTTCCGGTGTTTTGGACCGTATGGCAAATCAAGGTCTGATTCACAAAAATAAAGCGGCACGTCATAAGAGCCGTTTAGCAGCGAAAATTAAAGCGCTGTAAAATCCATCAGGATTTTATAAAAAAACCGGCTAACAGCCGGTTTTTTTGTATGTGAAACAATAAGTTAGGATGTATTATCCATCTAACTCGTCAGGAGCCATAAATGGCGGTGGCGCAATCGGCGCTCCCTCTTCAATCCCCTGCTCTTCATTAAGCTGCGACTGCCGCTTACTCTCAACATGCTCCAATATGGCCCAGACTAATGCCTCGGTGCCTTCTCCCGTTGCAGCTGAAATTTCAAATACCGGGCCTTCCCAGTTCACTGCGTCAATAAATTCACGCACTTTTTGCTCGCGTTCATCTTTGTCATTGAGTAGATCCATTTTGTTTAGCACCAACCAGCGTGGTTTTTCGGCCAGTTCAGGCTCGCTGCTTTCAGCAAACTTGGCGACTTCCGCTTCGATAGCACTAAAATTATC
>JBFHVL010000135.1:0-9534 GCA_041589565.1 Kangiellaceae bacterium
ACCAACTGCGGGAAGCGCAACCTTCACCAGGTCGGGACGTTGAGTCATCACGGCACCAACTAACAGTCCACCGTTTGACCCGCCTTGAATTGCCAGGTGATCATTGCTGGTATATTTTTCCTGAATCAAGAATTCGGCAGCAGCAATAAAGTCATCAAACACATTTTGCTTTTGCTGTTGTGTACCGGCTTTATGCCATTCTTTACCATACTCACCACCACCACGCAGGTTTGCAACAGCGAAGACACCACCCATTTGCATCCAGGCAGCGCGTGATGTGCTAAAGCTTGGGGTTAAACTGACATTAAAACCACCATAGCCATAAAGAATGGTGGGGTTTTGGCCATTAAGCTTCAATCCCTTTTTGTGAGTAATAATCATAGGTACGCGAGTACCGTCCTTGGAAGTGTAAAACACCTGATTGGAAACATAGTTGTCACTGTTAAATGCAATCTCAGGTTTTTTATACACATCGGCGTTACCCGTGGAAGGGTTGAACGCATAAATGGTACCGGGAGTTTTGTAATTAGCAAAAGTGTAATAAAGCGTGGTGTCTTCATTCTTGCCACTAAAGCCCGATACACTACCAACCCCGGGTAACTGAACGTCGCGAACCAACTTGCCCTGGTAGTCGTACTGTTTAACCTGCGAAATGGCATCCACCATATATTCGGCAAAGAAGAAACCTCCACCGCGAGTAATGCTCAGTACATGATCGGTCTCAGCTATGAAGTCAACCCAGTTTTCTGGCGTTGGATTCGCTGCATCAACGGTAACAACTTTTTTATTTGGAGCGTTCAAGTTAGTCACTAAATAAAGTTTGCTACCGACCGTTTCGAGTGGCCAAGTATCCGAGTTTGTGTGATCGAGAGCGGTGATCAAGTCAGCATTTTCTTTGCTGAGATCTTTAATAAATAGTTTATTGCCCGAAGTAGAAACCGCGGCTGTAATAAACAGAAAACGATTGTCTTCTGAAACGTATCCACCAACATAACGATGCTTTTGTTCTTCAGTACCACCAAAAACAACCGGATCATCTTTTTGTGAAGTGCCCAGTTTGTGGTAGTACAGCTTGTGTTGATCGGTTTTAGCTGATAACTCACTGCCTTCGGGCTTGTCGTAACTGGAATAATAAAAACCTTCGTTTCCTCTCCAGGAAATGCCGCTGAACTTTACATCAATGAGCTCAGGCTCCAGCTGTTCCTTTGTTTCAGCGTCAATAATGATAATTTTGCGCCAATCGCTTCCTCCTTCCGAAATTGAATACGCAGCGATTGAGCCGTCTTTGCTAAAGGAGAGTTGCGCTAACGAGGTGGTTCCATCTTCACTGAACTTATTAGGATCAAGGAAAACTTCAGTGTTGCCTTTTTCATCAGTGCGATAAACCACGTATTGGTTTTGCAAACCGTCATTTTTATAAAAATAGGTATATTTCCCTTCTTTAAAAGGACGACTGTATTTTTCGTAGTTCCAAAGCTTTTCCAGTTTTTGCTTAATGGCATCTCGATAGTTGATTTGATCCAGATATCCAAAAGTGACTTTATTTTGGGCCTTAACCCATTCTGCGGTTTCGGCACTCATATCGTCTTCGAGCCAGCGGTAAGGGTCGGCAATTTTTTCGCCGAAATATTCGTCAACCACTTCGCCTTTACGTGTTTCAGGGTATTCAATTTTTGCTACTGTACCCGAGGTAGTCTGCTCTGACTTGGCTTCAGTGGCCGTTTGGTTTTGTTCGGTTTTATCATCCTGTTTGGAACAGGCGGTCACCAGAGACAGTGACAGTAACCAGATGAGTGAACGATTCATAGATGAGTTCCTGTTTACTTTGTTTTTATATAAGAGTTAGGCATAACATGCATTCAAGAGTTTAGCCTGGGAGAACATTGCCGTAACTTGGCGATTACTCCCAGGTCGGTAACATTATTCTACCGGAAACCCTCGATCGCGCATTAAGGCTTCAACTTTGGCATCGCGGCCACGGAAGGCTCGATAAGCATCGGCCGGATCCATCGCATTTCGTACGGAAAACAAGTACTCAACCAGCTTAGCCGCCACGTCTTTATCGTAGAATCCACCGGGTGCTTCGGCAAAAGCTTCGGCAGCATCGGAGGTCAATACTTCAGCCCAGATATAGCCATAGTAGCCTGCAGAGTATCCTTCACCCGAGAAGATATGACCAAAGTGAGGTGTGCGGTGACGCATCACAAGTTCGGATGGCATTCCCAATTCGGCCAAGGTTTCGCGTTCAAATTTGTCGGGATCAATGTCCTTCGGATCTGTGGTATGCAACATAAGATCGATCATAGCCGAGGCTAAATACTCGGTGGTTTTAAATCCTTCATTGAAGGTGGCGGCGTTTTTAATTTTTTGCACCAGTTCAGCGGGAATCGGTTCGCCCGTTTTGTAGTGCACCAGATAGTTGTTGATCACTTCATCAGTGAGCAACCAGCGCTCCAGCAACTGAGATTGAAACTCCGTGTAATCGCGTACGCCGCCGTTTAATGATGGATAAGCCACTTTCGACGATAAGGCATGCAATGCATGGCCAAACTCATGGAAGAAGGTTTCGGCATCGTCCCAGGATACCAGCACAGGTTCGCCGGGTGCGGCTTTTATAAAGTTGGAGTTATTAGAAGACAACACATTGCGCTTACCGTCAAAGGTGGTATGGCTTCGATAACTGGTGGCCCATGCGCCAGAGCGCTTACCTTGACGTGCGAAGGGATCCAGATACCACAAGCCAATGTGATCGCCGGTTGTTTTATCGGTTACTTCCCAAACGTTTACATCTTCATGAAATACTGGAACGGTGCCTTTTTTAACCGGAGTAAACTCAAAGTTAAACAAACGACCTGCAACGTAAAACATGGCGTCGGTAAGCTTATCCAGTTGCAAATATTGTTTTACTTCGTCCGAGTCCAGGTCGTACTTCGCCTTTCGGACTTTTTCGGCGTAATAGCGGTAGTCCCAAGGCTCTATGGTGATTTTTTCTTTGCCGGCTTTTTCGTATTCGGCATCGGCTATGGCCTGCATGTCGGCGACTTCTTCTTTAACACGGGCAATCGCGGCGGGCCAAACGGCTTTCATAAGATTGAATGCATTTTCTGGATTTTTCGCCATGCGATCTTCGAGACGCCACTGCGCGTAGTTATCATAGCCGAGCAACTGCACACGCTCGTGGCGCAATTTTAGTATTTCGGCAATCAGCGAATTGTTGTCGTGCTCACCACCATTGTCACCACGGTTGTAGTAGTTATTCCACACTTGCTTACGTAACTCACGCTCATTGGAATAGGTCAGGAAAGGATCCATTGAGCTGCGCGTATTGGTAATGGCGTACTTACCTTTTTGTCCGCGCGCTTCGGCTGCTGCAGCGGCCGCTTTAATGAATGATTCAGTTAGGCCTTCGAGTTGAGACTCTTCCAAGTAGACCACGTAATTTTCTTCATCGTGCAGAACGTTATTCGAAAACTTGGTATGTAACTCAGCGAGTTTTTGGTTAATTTCTGCGTAACGTTTTTTGGCTTCTTCTCCTAAGGTTGCACCATTGCGGGCAAATCCATCATAGGTTAGTTGCACCAAACGTTGTTGATCGGGACGCAGTGTTTTCATTGCGTCGCTCTCAAAAACGGCTTTCACTCGTGCGAAAAGCTTTTCATTCTGATTGATCTTCGAAAAGAATGCAGAAAGTTTTGGCGCCATTTCTTGTTGAATAGCGCGAAATTCGGGACTGGATTTGTTCGAACTCCAGATTCCCCAGTAGGTGAAAATACGGTTAAGCTCTTGCCCGGCGCGCTCCATTGCCACAATGGTATTGTCAAAAGTAGGGGACTCCGGATTGTTAGCAATAGCCTCGATTTCTTCGAGTTGCTTCTCCATACCCACGGCCAAAGCAGGCTTAAGATCGTCCAGATTCATCTTGTCGAATGCCGGAACGCCCTGATAGGGACCGGTCCACTCGGCCAGTAGAGTATTTGACTGAGCGTTATTGCTTGGTTCTGTAGTTGATGCTTCAGATGTGGTGGTTACCGCCGTTTCTGCTTTAGTCTCGGCGTTAGCGTCGGATTTCTGTTCCCCACAGCCCGTCAGCGCTAAAGCAATGGCTGACGCAAATAGTGTTATTTTTGTTTTCATAGTGAAAGGTTCCCAAAGTTCAAAATAGAGCTGGGCTAGTCTACCTTGTATCGCCAAATGCGCCCACAGGAAAAATGTTAATGACTTTTACACTCGGCAGTCAGGTACTGAAACTCCCCGATTTATGCTTCGGTGCAATATATTGACTAAATTGAAGGAAAATCATAATGTTAGAGGGCGTTAGTCGGTGTGTAGCGCAGGCTGGTAGCGCACTTCGTTCGGGACGAAGGGGTCGGAGGTTCAAATCCTCTCACACCGACCAAAGAGCACCAATATTGACCATATTATCCAAATCATCTCTTCAAGCTATTAATCCGTTGCGTAAATTGCGTGATGCTTGCCTGCTCTGGGTTCTCTGTGTCATGGTTTGGTAAAAATAATAACTTCAGGAATGAACACTATGACAACGGACACCACAACTGCGTTATTGCAGGACGACAGCCACCTGTATTTCCAATCCAAATCTTTGATGCGTCCGCCGTCAAACCGGGCGGCATTTAGCGATCGAATGGCCTGGTTAATGGCTGAGTTGTCTCGATTGGCCTATTTTCCATTTGAAGGCGGGCATCAGATCGATAAGTTTCTGGCAATTGCCCGTAAGCTGGTTGAAGACGATGCGGTCTTTCAGAAGTTGTCTCGCATCGCTGAGCAGGTACTGGTAGGACACAAAATAGGGCATCTGGCGGCAGAAGCTGCGTTCGAGAAAATCCTGTCGACCCATGGGTTTAAGCTGATTGGTACCTTTAATATCAATGATACTCAGGGTTTTGTGGCCCAAAGAGAACAGCAGGCATTTCTAATTTATCGCGGTACGGAAAGTTTTGGCGATGTGAAAGCCGATATCAATGCACGTTTAATCGAGGTGACCTACGAGGGTATGACAGAAAAGGTTCATCAGGGATTCTGGCAACAATTTATGGATGCTGATCCCTTGGTAAAAGAGTTGCTCGAAAAGGTACAAGGGTGTCAACTGCATATTGGTGGCCATAGTTTGGGTGGTGCACTGGCTAACATTGCAACCAAATTTTATGCCTCGGATACGACGGGCAGTACTTATACCTTTGGCGCTCCTGCGGTGAGTTTGCCGAGTTTTCAGGATGATATTAAAACACCGATATATCGAGTGGTGAATGCTCGTGATCCGGTTCCCTTGTTACCTAATCCAGTACTTGCCCATGCGCTCAGTTTTGCCTGGTATTACAGCAAACGGTTTCTCGGCTTTATCGGCAATAAACGGCAGCAGGAATTTTCAACCATGCTGCGCGATATGCGACACATGGGACAAATTGGCTATCATAGCCGCATTATCTATATTGGCAGTGAACCAAAATTAAGATACAGCTTTGGCATTTATGATCGCTTTATGTTGTGGTGGCAGGAACCCTGGTTTAATTGGCGGCTGGAAGATCGCTTTGTGTCGCATCATAAAATTTCACGCTATGTGGAAGCACTTCGTAAATGGGGAGAAAAGCGCGCTCGGTTATAGCGTTTTTTTGAAAGCTGTCTTTGCGAGCGCAGCGAAGCAATCTCAGACACTGAGGACAGGGGCCGCTTCGAGCCATAAGATAAAAGATTCTAATCCCTCCTAACCTCCCTTTTACCAAAAAGGGAGGAATACCCCCTCCTTTTTCAAAGGAGGGTGGGGGAGGATTTTTTTTCAACGATTCGTTCCCTGAGCGTGTCGAAGGGAAGTCAAACCTTTAGGTTTCGCACCGCTTCGCGCGAGTGACATTTGGCAAACGTCCCAAAAGTCACCAAAAACACTTTTCGCTGCGCTGGCCATTCGCTCAGAGTCTTTCTAAAGTCGATTTATTTCTACTGACGGGTTTCAAGTTGCCTGATATAGCTGTCGCTACTGGCTAAGATCACATCCTTTTTGTCGTATAGTTCTTTGCATCCATAAGCACTCGAAATTTATCAAGATTGTCATTCTGCGACTTGATCGCAGAATACAGAAACAGTTTTCTACCAATTCCTGACATTATCTCGTTTCTGGAAAAAGACTTTTTTGGACGCTATCAAAATCTTGAGTTTAATCAAATTCGTGACTAAATTTTTCTATACATGCAATTGCATCGGTAGAGCCAAGAGCTGCGGCAAGTTTAATAAGTTGCTTTCCCCTATCAAGATCGACGGCAACGCCAGTACCGTTAACATAACACAACCCTAAATTATAGTGCGCGTGAGCATCTCCCAAATTTACTGCTTCGGTGTATAGTTCAAAGGCTTTATTTTCATCCCTTCCAACTATCAGACCTGTCTCATAAAACCAACCTAAAAAGCCAATTGCCCATTTGTCACCTAGTTCAGCAGCTTCATTTAACAGACTTAGCGTTTTACCGTAATTTTGTTTTACTCCATAACCTTTAAAGTAAAAGTTAGCTAGGCAGGATTTTGCGCGGCTAGACCCTTCGTTAGCAGCCGACTGCAACCAAATGCGAGCGCGAGAGTAACTCTTATCAACGCCTTTACCATCGCGGTAGCAAATTCCAATTAGCGTTTTAGCATCAACATTGCCAGAGTGAGCACTTTTCTCTAGTAATGACGCGGCTTTTGAATAATCTATGTTCGTACCTTTCCCATGATAAAAAATACGACCGGCATAAAGTTGGGCTGTACAGTCACCTTTTTCAGCTAGAGGCTCAAGAATTTCCAATGCTTCTTGAAAATCACCGTCATAGTATTTATCTATGCCATTATTTAACAACTGTAGGTCTTCATTTTTTAGTAACATAATTAATGCTTTACATATTTACTTCATTAACATTTATTTCAATTTTGAGGCGTGTTTTTCGCTGAACCCATTTCTGGTCCTAGTTAGGTTTTTAAACTACCGGACTTCTGATCAATTCTTAACTCAGGTTCGACAACTAGCTCAAGGTAGTCAGTATTGTTGATCTTTATTTTCAAAAGAGTTCGCTTAGTTTCCTCGATATAACAGATGTCTTGCACGTCTACCGCTTGCCAATCATAGAAAATATGGTCATTTAAAGTCATGCACAAACGAATATCTTTATGTATTGGATGAATCGCAAAGCTCAACTTAAAGCCCGAATCAAATTCCTTTTCATAAAGTGAATCACTGTCATACCATTCAGTTCCATAATCACGAGATACGTGTTCTTTTCCGAAGAAAGATACAAGCTCCCACTCATTTACACTTAATTCACGATCTTCCATATACATCAACACAATATTATGTTCACCAGAGCTTAAATAAACCGCTCTAACTTTTAGACCAATAAGCCTACATATCTTTCACCATAATCGCTAGAGCAAGATTCACATTTTGTCGTATGCAAATGTGGATTCTTCGATCAAGCCGAAGAATGACATACTATATTTTAGGATGACTTGGACAAGCTCAGCTAAGGTTTCACCTTAGTTTTGATTAGCCTTAATAATGAAACTACCGCTAAAGAGTCCTTTTGAAAGCCTCACCATCAGGTGACTAAACAAGATGTAATTTATGAACTTTCGGTTTTTGCTGAGCTACTTCTACTACGAAGGTGAGCATAAATCACTCCTCCTATCAGCCCTGCTATTATTTGCAGTGACATTCCCAGAGTGCTTCGTGCGCCAGCAATGAGCGTGACGTAAAAAATAGGGAACATCAAACTATGAATTGCGAACAGTGCCGTTGCTCCGGCAATGCCAAAGGTTAGCTTTTCGGGCCATCGTAACCAGCGGTTGGCAAGCCCCAGAATGCTAAAACCAAGCAATAGTCCTATCAAAATAATGGGTAGGTAACCTGTTGCGAGTCCAAGCCAGTCGATGAGTGTTGTTTCCAGCCGAGTGGACAAAGGGAGCTCAACTCCAAGTTGACTAAGTCGGTTTAAAACCATTTGTGTATGGGCAACACTTGCCAGGGTGAAGGTCGCCAATGCGGCGATAATCCACGCAAATAGGCGATTACGCCATTGTTTCCATGAGCTTGGAGCTGGTGTCATAGGTTGTTACCGTTAACTTTTTCGCCCCAGTTTAACGGATTTTGGGATTTGCTTAAATGTTACTGAAGTTATGCTAAGGTGAAGCGTGATAGTTTGCGAGTGATGCTTTATATTTCGCTCAAACCATTTCAATAAAGACTGCACGAGAGAGTCACAATGAATTTTTTTATTAGAGTGTTAATGCTTGCTTCAATACTCATAGCATCGGCTGATTGCATAGCGAATAAGTCAGTTACGGAAACCGTTAGCCTTAGTGACGGAAAAGTTGAGCTACAGATCGAAACGCTTATCGAAGGTCTCGATTACCCCTGGGCTCTGGCCTTTCTACCTGATAGTAGCTTGCTAATTTCAGAGCGGAGTGGCCAGCTGCGTCAGTTCAAAGAAGGAAAACTCTTAGCTCCTGTTGAAAATGTGCCTCCAGTGTTAGCGCGAGGGCAGGGTGGATTACACGACATTGCACTGCATCCGGACTTTATGAATAACAACGAACTGTTTATTAGCTTTGCTCATGGCTCTATAAGCGCCAATACGACTCGTGTTATTCGAGCAAAGTTGGTGGACAACCGGCTGGAAAACATTCGAGTGATATTCGATGTTGAGCCTTACAAAGATACTCCCGTTCATTATGGTGGGCGTTTGGTTGTTCTGCCTGATAATACCTTGTTACTCACAACCGGAGATGGATTTGATTATCGCGAACAGGCGCAACAGAAAGACAGCCTGTTAGGCAAAGTTGCACGCTTTAATTTTGATGGCAGTATTCCTCGTAATAATCCATTTTTTAATGACAAAACTGCACACAAAACCATCTGGACTTTGGGGCACCGTAATCCTCAAGGACTGATTTATGACCCGGTACGCAATCAAGTGTTTCTACACGAGCATGGCCCACAAGGTGGTGACGAAATTAACCTTTTGATCAGCGGTAACAATTACGGTTGGCCGGTAGCGACTTTTGGTAAAGATTACTCAGGCGCCACAATATCCCCGTATACCGAATATAAGGGAATGACCCAGCCCTTGTTGCACTGGACACCTTCTATAGCGCCTTCCGGTTTTGCCGTATATTACGGCGATGAGTTTCCTCAGTTTAATGGCGATTTTCTGGTAGGAGCATTGGCTGGACGAGAATTACGACTGGTCGAAATGGATGGAACCAACGTTAAGCAGCAAGTGTCATTGTTGAAGTCTTTAAATCATCGCATTCGTGATGTTCGGGTGAGCTCCGATGGCGCGATTTATGTGCTGACAGATAGCTCAAATGGAAAGTTGCTTAAATTAACGCGTAATAAATCTCAATAGCCTATAAATCTCCCGGCAATATTTACAGGCTTGAAAATTTTGATAAGGTGTAGTCAGGCAGTCTTCAATAACTCTAATTAAGAGAATAACAATGCCCAAACCCACCTTGTTACTCGTTCATGGCATGGGGACACATACTGAAGCTTCT
>JBFHVL010000136.1:0-9474 GCA_041589565.1 Kangiellaceae bacterium
GACAGGCTCGGAAGGCGTTTATCACAGCTTGGGCAACTACTCGGATGAAGAAGCCATCAAGTTAGTTGTGGCGGCTTCAGAAAAGCTGGGAAAGCAGCCTTCAGATATTCTACGCTGGTTTGGCGAAAGAGCTATCAGTCGATTTTACGAAAAATGGCCAGAGATGTTTGATCGCTTTGACAATTTATTTGAATACATTCTCAGCCTAAATGACATTATTCATCCGCAGGTAAAACAACTCTATCCCGGTGCACAAGTTCCTTATTTTAAAACTATATCGCAGAGTGAGGATGAGCTGATTGTCGAATACACATCTTCGCGTCAAATGTGCCATCTAGCCGAGGGGCTTATTTTAGGCAGTGCTAAACGGTTCGATACACCGGTTGAAGTGACTCAGCCGAGCTGTGTGCATAACAGTGACAACAAGTGTCATTTGTCGATAAAGTTAGTTAAGTAGTAGGTCACACTGGTGGCTGATGGCTCGAGCTTAAAAGAAACGATTGTTCGCCTGGAGCGAAGGTTGTTACGCGAACGTAAAAAGCGCGAGCAAATTGAAGAATTTGCCGAGAAAAAAACACGACAGCTTTTTCAAGAAAAAGAAAAAGTTGATTTGATGAATAAAATTATTAACGCTACTTCTCGTAATGAGCGGTTACTGGAAGCTTGTCGTGCCACTGCGACTATTTTAATAGACTTTAATAAAATAGATGGGTTTACTCTATTAGAGATGGTTGATAGTGAAGTAAATATAAAACTCCACCAGGCAGATCAAGAACTTCAGTTAAACTCCATCGATTTCACACAACAGCAATGGCTCGATGTTATCCACGACAATAAGCAGTCTTTAAAGTACACTTTTGAATCAACTATTGAGCAAACTAAAGTTTTTCATTGGATATATCGAATCAGTAAAGCACCTACATACTTTTTTATTCTTAATTTTATCTCTAAGCAAAAGTACCTCGAATTCAACGAGCAGTTGCTTAATCACTGTGGCCAACAACTTAAACTTGTAGTGGGAAGACAAAGAAGCGCCGAGCTCATTCATAATATCAGTCACTTTGATCAATTAACTCAGCTTTGTTCAAAACCTGTGTTTGAGAGTCGATTAGCAAAAATAATTAAAAGCCAAGAATCCAACAACGTGAGTTTTGCGGTGATCGGACTGAATATTGCTGACATGGGTCTCATTAATACTCAATACTCCATTGATACTGGTAGCCAAATAATAAAATTTATCGCTTCCGAAATCGGCTCATTACTAAGGCTTCAAGATAGTGTTACTCGGCATGCTGGCGATGGTTTTTTATTGTACCTGGTGTCCGATCATATCGAAGAAGCGGTTGAAGGTGTTATCGGACGCATTAATCAAAGATTTAAAGGGGATCTTGTTTGGAATGGCGAGCGGGTAAAAATTCGATTTCATATTGGATACGCCATAGAAGATGCCCGCAAAGCCGAAGCGGCTTTATTAATGCAGTATGCCGAGGTCGCGGTGAAACAGGCAAAGAAACGAGGGACCCCTCAGCAGTTTAAAACCGAAATGCTTGATAAAGCGATACAAGTTCAACGACTCGATTTAGAGCTTAATAGAGCTTTAGAAAACAACGAGTTTCAACTTTATTATCAGCCTATCGTTGACTTGAAAACTCTGGCAATAGTTAAAGCCGAAGCTTTAATTCGCTGGAATAAAGATGGCAGGCTGATCCCACCGGTTGAATTTATTCCCCATCTTGAAGAAGGTGACTTAATTATTCCAGTAGGTCGCTGGATAATCGAGCAAGCACTTGCTGACTTTAAAGCATGGTCAAACTACCAGACTGATTTAAAGCAAGTGGGTGTTAATTTATCCGTTCGTCAGTTTAGTGATGATTCTCTCGATCAATGGATAGCCACCCTATTAGGTAAGTATGCGCTGTCGAGCAGTAGTCTGGTACTAGAGATTACCGAATCTCTTTCACTGGATCCAACTGAGCAAATGTCGCAGTTTATTGAGCGTTTTAAAGAACTCGGAATTGATATTGCGCTTGATGACTTTGGTACTGGCTATAGCTCACTGAGCTATCTGCATCGCTACCCATTTAGCAATCTCAAAATCGATCGTTCTTTTATTATTAACCTGGACTCTGGAGATAAGAGTATAAAGTTATTACAGAGTATTGTGGCTTTGAGTGCTTCACTGGAGTTAATGTCGATAGCCGAAGGAATCGAATCTGAAGCTGTAGCCCGATTGCTTAAACATATGGGCGTAGATTATGGACAAGGGTACTATTTTAGTCGACCTGTACCGGCCGATGAATTTTTAAATTTATTAAAAAAGCAAAGCTAGCAAGCTTTGCTTTTTTATTCGCGCTTTAACATTAGACGTTGCTTAATTTTCGTTGGCTTAATTTGGTCATAAAGCCTGCACTAATTAAAGAGACCACCAAGCCGACAACAAACACCGTCATAAACATACCGATAAACTGTATGCCTGGGCTCATCCACATTTCCTTTTCGCTATTAAGTTTGGCGATGGTGGCTTCGATTTGCTCGTCTGAAGCGCCGCTATTGCGAATATTTTCAATATAGTAGCTATAGTATTGCTCCATAAACTCGGGATTAATAAAGCTGATGTAGACGAGGTTGTAAAGTCCGAAAGCAATACCTGCAATGGTGCTAATGGCTAATCCGATAATCAGTGCTTGACCATATTTTAGAGGGCTAGTGAGCTGTTTGCTGTACTCGTGTTGCGCCACCAAAATTAACATCAGGGATAATACGATAGCGCTATAGCCGACGATCTCGCTCAGTTTATAGTCTTCAGGGCCCTGCTCCAGAAAAAATGAAGACGACAAGAGAATAGCAACTAAAACTGTGCCCGAAATCAGACCGTACTTAATAATAGAACTTTTCATATTTCTAATCCTTATAGTGCATGTTGTCGGCAACCTAAACCCGTCGCAGTCGAAGGTTTAAAAATCATGCGCAAATGTAGGCTATTTGACCATCACCCATTTGGGTGAACGACAATTAATCAATTAAATTCAAAAGCTTAGCTTCGGCAGCTGCTTGAGTACGATTATTAACTTCCAGTTTAGTGTACAAGTTATTTAAGTGAGTTTTTACCGTATTGGGTGAAAGAGTGAGCAATTGTGCGATTTCTTTGTTGGTATAACCGTGCCCGAGCAGTGACAGAACTTCCAGTTCGCGCTTGCTGAATTGTTCTAACAGCCTGTCATCCGGTTTGGACGACGTCGAGGCTATTGATATAGTCTCGCGAAATACGTAGGCAGCCGCAATGGCACCAATTATGAGAAAAGCGAAGGCTGTTAAACCTAAATAGAGATCCAGAGAAATTTTGTAACTGAAAAACAAATATTCAATCGATTTAAATAATGTCAGTAGAGCAAATAGTGCTAACGCATAACGAATAATAATTTGTTTCATCAGTTACTGGTCATACTATTTTAAGCCGGGGCAGATAATTTTTAGCAACCTCAAGGGTAGAGCTGTAAAGTTCAACCTTGCAGGGCGGCCTGATTAGTGATTATACCGTTTCATTGATTAGTTATGGGTTCAACGTATAATGTAGCATATCTCATAAACTGATTTCTTTCTTTGATCTGACCAACTAAAATTGAATAACGGGAGTTGTTTTTAGGGGATTTATGGTTAATTGCTCACCTTTCAATTGGGCACGTTCAGCTTTTGTTTTTTTTGCGCTTCTATCTTTTTCTGGTTTTGCTAATGATACTACAGCATCGCTTGGGTTTTATTACGGAACTCAACTGGATGTTGATGACTGGCAGCAATTTAAGCAATTAGTCGTTCAGCCTAACCATATCACTAAGTCTGAGTTGCAGGCGTTGAAAAGTTCGGGTGTTCGTCCTATCGCCTATTTAAGTCTGGGAGAAGTCGCTAATGCGAACCCGTTACAAAGAAAGCTTGCTCAATCTTGGTTGTTAGGCAGTAATCCTGACTGGCAATCGAGATTACTCGATCTACGCAATCCCGATGTTCAACAATGGATCTTGGATGTTCGTTTTCAACCACTGTTAGAGCGTGGGTTTGAAGGGGTGTTTCTCGATACCGTAGATAGCTTTCATCGCTTACCCGAACATACTCACGCGGCATTTCGAACCAGCATTGTGGCAATGGTTGCGCGAATGAAACAACAGTTAGGAAATAGCCGGACACTTTGGGTAAACCGTGGGTTTGATATGTTAGTGGAACTGGCCCCCAGCCTGTCGGGTATTGTATTTGAGTCTTTGTATCGAGGGTATCGAAATGATAATCAAAGCTACGTTGACGTCGATGAAAGTTCTCGCCGGTGGCTTCTACAACAAGCCAGTAAAGCCCAACAATTAGGTTTGTCTGTTGTCGCCATTGATTACCTCTCCGATAAAGCAGCTGGTGATGCTTTAGTGTGGGCAGAAAAGATTCATCAGCACGGTATTCAGCCTTTTATATCAGACGGACACTTAACTCGAATTGGTAGCACGACAGAAATTCCCATACCACGAAAAATTCTGGCTTTACATGAGGTTGAACCAAAAGACGTCGATCTTAATCGAGTCCATCTATATGCCACTACGCCACTCGAGTATCTCGGTTATCAACTAGAGTATCATGCCGCAAGTGAAGAGTTACCTACTGAATCAATCATTCATCGATATGCTGGAATCATTGTTTGGCCAGAAAGTGGTCTTAAGTTGAAGCGTTGGTGTCCTTGGTTACGACAACAGGCGGAGCGAGGAATAAAGGTTGCTTTTCTGGGAGTAATACCGGCACAGTTTGACTGTCACTGGGTGGCCGGAATAGCGGGTGATCGGCAGCTCGTCAAAGACTCTTTAAAAGTAGTCAGCAAGGCAGATACTGTTGGGGCATTTGAAGCCCCTCTGGTATTACGGAAAAGTGGCTTGCAAGTGACCCAGTTGCATGATGCGTCAGGCTCATGGTTAACGCTTAAAATAGGCGAAAATAAAGAGACTCATCCAATAGCCGTCACTTCATTGGGCGGCTACGCCATTAATCCCTATGTATTATCTGCAGCAGATGGCAAGATTGATCGTTGGCTATTTGATCCTGTGTTATTTTTTAAACAGGCGCTTGATTTGCCCAACATTCCTGCGATTGATGTAACCACCGAAACCGGCCAACGAATACTGCTAGCTCACATCGATGGTGATGGTTTTGTATCGAAAGCTGAATTTTACGGCGAGCCGCTGGCTGCGGAAGTAATTTTAAAACAGGTTATTCAGCGATATCCGATTCCTCATACCGTTTCAGTCATCGAAGCAGAAGTTGCACCGCACGGTGTTTATCCAAAACTCGCAAACACAGCTCAACAATTAGCGCGTGAAATTTTTTCGCAACCCAATGTCGAAGTGGCAAGTCATACCTATAGTCATCCGTTTTACTGGCGCGTGCTCGAAGGTGAAGCGTCGGGTAATTTTAGACCTTATGGAACGCATCTTCCGGTAACAAATTATCAACTCAACCTGTCGCGAGAAGTTGATCAGTCTATCGAATTCATTAACCAGAATCTGGCTCCCGATAACAAGCAAGTGAAAGTGTTTCTTTGGAGTGGTGATGCCAGGCCAGGAAACAACGCATTAACACAAGTTAACAAGAACGGTATTTGGAATGTCAATGGCGGCAATACCCGCATTCTGCCGTTTCGGAACAGCCTCACTCAGGTCTGGCCGATTGGTCTAGAGCGGTTATCAGGCACTCAAATTTATGCTCCGGTGATGAATGAAAATGTGTACACCAATGAATGGAACGGACCTTATTATGGTTATCGTCAAGTGATTCATAGCTTCAAAATGTTAGAGTCACCACGGCGACTTAAGCCCATTAACTTGTACTATCACTTTTACAGTGGAACCAAACCTGAAGCTTTAAGTGCATTAAAAGATGCCTATGACTGGGCGATGGCTGAATCGACACAACCAATGTACTTAAGCGAATACGCTGCACGTGCCACTGCATTTTATAAGGCTCGGCTGACTCGCGATACGCAAGGGTATTGGCGGTTGTATTCCCCTTTACCGGTACGTACTTTACGGTTAGCCGCAAATGCCAGTGCTATTTCGGGTGATGAAATTGCTGGAAGTTTTTTGCATCAGGGGCAGCGCTACTTTCATGTTGCTCCATCCGGTGTTTTGAAATGGCAGCAACCCGCGCAAGCTGAGTCAAAACTTCGGTTGAGCCGTGGCACTATAATTTTAGATCGATGGCGTTGGGAAACCCTAAACACAAAAACGGCACAAGCCAATTTCAGTTACCACAGTTGGCGAAAGCCCGAGTTTTGGATGGAATCTGTTAGTGTCTGTCGGGTGAGATTTAAAAACGAAGAATTGACCTTTCGGGGACGCGATCGTGTTCACTTAAAATTACCCTGGAATTTAGCGGAGGGGGTAAGCCTTGTCTGTACCCGTTGATCCGCGTCTAAAAGGCAAACGAGAGCGGTTATTTAGCTGGCCAGGACTGATTGCTGTTGCGCTTACCATCGGTGCTGTGCAGTATTTGTTATTTCCGCGTGACTCTTTCACTCTGAGCGCGGAGCAACTCGCTCATCCGGATGCTTTATCAATTAATTATTTACAAATATTGCTACGTGCTGATCCGCAAAATCAGCAATTGCGTAAGTCGTTAACGACGCAGTTGTTTGCAGTGGGTGAAGTCACGAAAGCCGAAAATGTTCTTCAGCCTTTGCTGAACGATGAGTCCGAAATTAGTGCTGAAGTGGCGGACATCAAGATGAAATTGTTAGCCGCAAAAGTTGCATCGGCAAGCTCTCCGCAGCAACGTAACCTGAGGCAGCAAGAACTTTTTCAATGGGTATTGAACATTAGCCATTCTTTTCAATTTGAACCCATGCAATTTAATCGGTTTGAGTCGGTACTATCGTACTTGAGTTTAAGTCAACAAACCGAGCTGATGCATAACTATTTGTCTCGGCAAACTGATCCCGAACGTCGTTTCCAGTGGCAGTCGCAATTGGCTGATCTTTATTTGCAACAGGGGAATGCACATAGAGCCGCCAATATTTGGGAGACTGTATATTTTGAGGCTGAAGCTGAGCGTCGATTGTTCATTTCGCACAAATGGTTAGACAGTTTATTGGCGACTGGCGATCCTACCGCTGCACTTAACATTGTTCCCAATCTATTAGAAGATTTTCCAGACAATAAAAGTTTGCACCAACGTGCAGTGTCGATTGCTTTGCAAACTGAGCAGGTTGATTTAGCAACCCTTTGGCTGTCTAAATTAGTCGCTTTAAATCCAGACAATAAACAGCAAACCTGGCAACTGTTCGATTTGTATTTGGGGAAAGGAAATATAAACGCGGCACGTCGGCTAGTCGAACAATTACCCGTAACCGGCTGGTCAGCCGAACGAACTCGACAGGTAGCGCAGCTCATGGAATGGGTCGGTGAACCGCGAGCTGCATTGCAATACTGGAAACTGCATGCAGAAAAAACCAACCATTTAGAGTCATGGCAACGCGTAACTCAGTTGGCCATTATGCTAAATGAATACCAATTGGCAAAACATGGTTTTATTTGGTTGGATAAACAGGTCATTCTCAATGACGAGCAAAGAACCCAATTGGTACAGCTTTATTTTAAGACTGGCGATCCTGATGGTGCTATTCGATATTTGCAAAGAAGGCTTAAGGCGAATCCGAATTCAAACACCGATTTAAACATGTTGGTTAAGCTCTTACGTGAGCAGTACCAATATGACCAACTTATCTCATTGCTGGAGCCAAGAGCGGTGGCGCCCAGCGGCCTGTCGGCAGAGCACCTGGTGGTATTGGCTGAAAGTTTTCAGGCTCTGTTACAGCCAGAAAAAGCTTGGCAATTACTCAGACAGTGGGAAAGTTCACACAGTCATACTGTGGACTATTGGCAATTGCGTATGCAGTTAGCTCAGTATTTAGAAAAAGTCGACGATGTGAAATTGAGCTTAAAACGAGTTGATCAGTTATCGTTATTTGCTGATGCATTACCCAATAACCGGCGTTATTTGCTAGCGCAACTGTTGGCTCAAGAGGGGCGATTGCAAGAAGCCGCACCGCTCATGTATCAAGTCGGTCGGCAAAGCGACAGCAGTTCAGTGCAATTGCAAGCGATTGCATTAGCGATAGAAGCTGGACTATGGGAAAACGCGAATCAGTGGCTTAACGAAATGAAGCCGCCAGAGGACCTGAACGAGAGAGCCTATTATTGGGCACATCATGCGCGGGTAGCAGAGCACAGGCAGCATTACTCAGAGGCGCGACTGGCCTGGCAACACGCGATACGATTGGCACCCAATGAGTTCCTTTGGAAAGAAGCTCTAACGTGGTTGCTGATGAGAGAGCCGAAAAAACATAGTGATGAATTGGAGTCTGTACTTAATCAATTCGCAACCGTTTCCGATAACCATCGTTACTTGCCACTGCTGGCTTGGGGCTATTTGGCTCTCCAAAAACCTGAGCAATCGGTTTATTGGTTTAAGCGTGGATTTTATGAGCGAGAAGATGACTGGGAATGGCTGAACGGTATGGCTCAGGCAATGTCGGCCGCTGGAATGCATGACTACGCGTGGAAGTTGCGCCGGCGCGTACTCTATTTATTGCAACAAAAGACAATGACGGAGTCGATAACTGAAAATGTAGCTGAACGAGAAACGCGTTTGCAATTAACCCGTCAACTCCGAGGGGCTGCGATTGGATGGAGTGAGTGGGGCAAGTTACAGCATCACTCCGAGTCCCTTACTGCGTACGAAATTTGGAAACAGTTGTCTTTTATTCAGGCATTAAGCTGGGCGCTTGAAGAACAAAATAAGGCGCTGGTCAATGCACTGGTGGCTCAGGCAGAGGCTCTTAATATTCAATTACCGGGATGGCAGTTATTTTCGATAGCACTGCAAAACGGAGAGCATAGTGAATTGCAATACGTGTTGGAGCAGTTTAACGAGTTGCCTCTGGCGGATAAAATGGTTGCGCTCGATCGTTTGGGCCGCCGAAATGAAAGTATCGCACAAGGACTTGAATTTTTGCATGATCAGCAGAGCGACGACGATATACTGCCGGTAAAACGAATTCTGGTGGGGCAGCGAGCTGAGCGAGCATCGGGGTATCGATTAAGCTGGAAATCCCAGCAGTTAGGTGACTTGTCCATTTCTCAGTCTGAATTATTGTGGCAAAAACACTTTGATGACTGGGCTTACAAGTTGCAATGGGATGATTATCAAGTGGACGCGGCGTTACCTTTGAGGCCTGAGTTAAATAATCACACGGACAGCTCGTTCGGTTGGCAATATTATGTCGAACAGATCGTGTTCTCGGGCTATATAGGGCGTTCTTATCGGGGCGATGAGTCGGTGTTTAATTTTGGCCTAGGCGGTCGACACCTATTCGAACAGGACTCTTCAATTATCTGGTCATTAGACTGGCACTTACGACCGCAACTCAGCAGTGCTACCTGGTTGCAAGCA
>JBFHVL010000137.1:0-9449 GCA_041589565.1 Kangiellaceae bacterium
AGAGAAATTGGTCGGAGCGAGAGGATTTGAACCTCCGACCACTTGCACCCCATGCAAGTGCGCTACCAGGCTGCGCCACGCTCCGATTTAAGATGTTTTTCCAGCGTGCTTGATTGAGTTGCCTGCTGGTGGGGAGGGCGAAATAATAACGATTTATATAAAAAAAGCAATCCCTTTTCTTGGAATTGCTTTTGACGATGTCTAGACGGTTTAATAATTAAACGATATTAAGCTCTTAATACGCGAATCACGTCTTCCAGCTCATTGATCAATAACTTAATGGTATCGTTATTTAATCCAGCAGATGCGGCGCCTTCCTCGCTCGACTCAAGCTGTTGGCGTGCGCCCCCAATGGTGAAACCTTTGTCGTAGAGTAATTCGCGGATCTGGCGAATGACCATAACATCTTCGCGTTGATAATAACGACGATTACCACGACGTTTAATAGGATGCAGCTGTGGGAACTCTTGTTCCCAATAGCGTAGGACGTGCGGCTTTACCTGACATAGGTCGCTGACCTCGCCAATCGTAAAATATCGCTTTGCCGGTATCGGCTTTAATTCGTTATTGTTGCTCGCTTCCAGCATACGCTTCTACCCTGGCCTTCAGTTTTTGTCCTGGTCTAAACGTGACCACACGACGCGCAGAAATTGGAATTTCTTCACCCGTTTTAGGGTTACGACCCGGTCGCTGATTTTTGTCTCGCAGGTCAAAGTTACCAAACCCGGATAACTTAACCTGTTCTCCATGCTCAAGCGCCCGGCGAACTTCTTCAAAAAAGTTTTCAACCATTTCTTTGGCTTCACGCTTGTTGAGACCTAACTCTTCAAACAATCGTTCTGCCATGTCAGCTTTGGTTAATGCCATAAATCAACCTCTCAGATCAGTCTCTCAACACTGCTCCTAGTTGTGTCTCGAGCTGTTTTACGATTCGATCAACAATCGCGCTGACTTCGGCGTCTTTCAAAGTTCGGTTAGCATGCTGTAAAACCATAGCCAACGCAACACTTTTTCTACCAAAATCAACACCTTCACCACGATATATGTCGAATATGTTTATATGTTTTAGTAGATTTCCTGCCGTTTGTCTAATTAAATCAATAAGTTGCGCAACTTCCATCTGCTCATCCACCACCACAGCCAGATCCCGTCTAATTGAAGGATATCGCGACAATTCGGCGAACTTTGGCAACTTTCGCTTAATGATCGCATCTAAATCCACTTCGAAAAGATACAGATCCTGCTCCAGCCCCAGCGATTTTTTCTTGCTAGGATGCAATTTACCGATCCAGCCAATTGCTTTATCGCCTCGATAAATTCGAGCAGACTGCCCCGGATGTAAACTTGGATGACTTTCTAATTTAAACAGATAACTGTCTGAATTTACAGTTAATTTTAAAATTGCTTCCAAATCACCCTTTAAATCGTAAAAATCGACCGCCCGTGCGCGCCCTTCCCAGCTTTCATCATACAAATCACCACCAATAACCGCTGAAAGGGTGGGAATTTGCTGCAAGCCACTGTCGTGGTTTTCAAACCTGAGCCCCATTTCAAACAGGCGAACTCTTTCTTGCTGGCGATTGAAGTTATGTTCAGCAGCTTTGATCAGAGCTGGCCAGAGAGAGGTGCGCATAACAGAAAGATCAGATGATATCGGATTAAGTAGTTCGATACCTGGGACCTCAGGGTTGATGGTTTGCATCAACCCTGGCTCTCCAAAACTGTAGGTGATGGCCTCCTGATAGCCTCTTGCCACCAGCAGGTTTCGAATATTGGACTTACGTAAGCGATTTTCGGGTCGCCCGACCATCTTCATTTGACTTTCTGGGGCACGAGAAGGCACACGGTTGTAACCATAAACCCGCACCAGCTCCTCGATTAGATCTTCTTCGATGGAAATATCGAAACGACGACTGGGGATTTCAACCTGCCAGCCTTCTTCGTTTGAGCCTAATCCCATGCCAAGACGCGTCAATATATCTTCGATTTGTTGATCGTCCAGTTTAATTCCGAGCAAGCGTTCAATGCGGTTACGGCGTAATTGAACACTACGCGTTTTGGGAAAGTGTTCTTCACTAATCGCATCAACTATCGGCCCTGCCTGGCCGCCGACAATCTCGAGTAACAGTTCGGTAGCACGCTCAATCACATCAGCGCAAAGGTTGTAATCAACCCCACGCTCAAAACGATGAGAGGCATCAGTATGAAGGCCATAACTACGTGCTTTACCGGCAATGTCGATAGGATCCCAGTGAGCAACTTCGAGTAATAAGTCGGTTGTTGAGTCATTTATGCCGGAATGCTTGCCGCCCATAATGCCTGCAAGCGAAAGTACCTTTTTATCATCGGCGACGACCAAAGTGTCACTGCGTAGTTCAAGTTCCTGTTCGTCAAGCAATGTTAGCTTTTCGCCTTCTTTGGCGTAACGAACATCGATGGCACCTTCAAGATTATTCAAATCGAAAGCATGCATCGGATGCCCCAGCTCAAGCATGACGTAATTGGTGACATCAACGACGGGATCGATGGAACGAATGTCACTGGCCAGCAAGCGAGCTTTCATCCAGTCGGGCGTTTCAGCTTTAATATTGACGCCTTTAATGACACGAGCAACAAAACGAGGATTCGCTTTGGGTGCATTTAATTTAACTTCAACTTTATCATCGATGGTTGCAGGCTGTGGTTTTATGGCAACCGGATTCACCTGAGTTTGCGTTAAAACACCCACTTCGGTCGCGATCCCTTTAACCCCCAGACAATCACCACGATTGGGAGTTAAATCAATATCAATTGCGGTATCTTTCAGTCCCAGATGCTCTACCAGAGATTGACCGATTTGCGCATCTTCAGCCAGCTCCATAATGCCGTCATGATCATCAGAAAGCTCCAGCTCTTTTCCAGAACACAACATACCGAACGAATGTACGCCGCGCAGCTTAGCCTTTTTGATTTTAAAGTCACCGGGTAACACAGTGCCGATAGTCGCGACGGCTACTTTCAAACCTTCTCGCGCATTAGGCGCACCACAGATAATTTGCAGGTTTTCTTCACTACCAACATTCACCGAACAGACTTGTAGTTTGTCGGCTTCGGGGTGCTTTTCGGCTGTTTCAATTTGCCCCACAACAACACCTTCCAAATCAGCGCCCAGCTGCTCGATGCCGTCAACTTCCAAACCCGCCATGGTCAGGGTCGCCACCAGCTCTTCAGTACTGATAGCTGGATTAACCCACTCTCTTAACCACTTTTCACTTATTTTCATCGAGTTGTTCCGAAACTTTTATATCGATTATTGATTATTACCGGTTAGCCAATGAATGTTTAGCTAACCCCTGACTTAATGATTTCCTGAACAGTTAATTAAACTGTCGTAAAAAGCTTAAGTCGTTTTCAAAGAATAAACGTAAGTCGTTTACGCCATAGCGCAGCATGGTCAATCGCTCCACACCCATACCAAAGGCATAACCGCTGTATTTTTCGCTATCGATACCAACCGACTGCAATACCTTGGGATGCACCATGCCACAGCCAAGAATTTCCAGCCACCCCGTATGGCTACACACGCGACAGCCATCGCCATTACACATGACGCACTGAATATCCACTTCGGCCGACGGCTCGGTAAACGGGAAGTATGATGGGCGAAAACGCACCGCGAGGTCTTTTTCGAAAAAGTGTTTTAAAAACTCATCCAAAATGCCTTTTAAGTCGGCGAAGCTGGTTTTCTCATCCACCAGCAAACCTTCCACCTGATGGAACATCGGCGTATGAGTCAAATCAGAGTCACAGCGATAAACACGACCAGGAGCAATAATACGAACCGGAGGCTTCTGCTGTTCCATAGTGCGGATTTGCACCGGCGAAGTATGCGTTCTTAATAACAGTGATTCACTGAAATAAAAGGTATCGTGCATTGCCCGCGCAGGATGATGCCCAGGAATATTGAGCGCCTCGAAGTTATGATAGTCATCTTCAATTTCGGGACCTTCCTCCACACTAAAACCGACCTGCGCAAAGTACTCTTCGATACGCTCTAAAGTACGGTTCACGGGATGGATACCACCCACGTCCGACTGACGTCCCGAAAGCGTTACATCGATGGACTCTTTAGCCAGTTGCTCTTCAATCGCTGCGTTCTGTAAAGCTTCTTTTTTTGCATCGAGCACTTCTTGAATAGCCTGCTTGGCCACATTGATCTTCTGACCAAATGCCGGACGCTCTTCTTTCGGCAATGAACCGAGCTGTTTCATTTGAGCAGTAACTAATCCCTTTTTACCCAGGTACTCAACTTTAACCTGTTCAAGAGACGGTAAATCGTTCGCGTTGGCTACGGCCTGTTTTCCGGCCTCAATTAACGCTTCCAGTGATGACATAGTTCAACCTATATTGATCATTGTGTGCAAAGATATGACGGTTATCGCCTTAAAGGAAAGAAACAATCGTCATATTTCGTCGCTTGAAAAAATAATGGTGCTATCAAGCCCAAAAACAACAAAAAAAGGGGAAGGACGACAGGCCCTTCCCCTCGTAAGGTATCCAAATTAAATTGGAAAATGTCTTACTTAAGACAGGGCAGCTTTAGCTTTTTCGGCTAAGGCTGCAAAAGCGGCTTTGTCGTAAACCGCAATATCCGCAAGGATTTTACGATCCACTTCAACAGACGCCTTTTTCAAGCCATTAATGAAACGGCTGTAAGACAATCCACACTCACGGCTCGCAGCGTTAATACGTTGGATCCATAAAGCACGGAATTGACGCTTACGTTGACGACGGTCACGGTAAGCGTATTGACCCGCTTTGATTACTGACTGCTTTGCAACACGAAATACACGGCTGCGAGCACCATAATAACCCTTGGCGGCCTTTAAGATTTTCTTGTGACGTTTGTGTGCGGTGACACCACGTTTAACTCTTGGCATGGTTCAACCCTCCACTTATAAGTACGGTAACTGACGGTTTAATTGAGTAACATCGGCAGGTGCGATCATCTTCAAATGACGTAGATGACGCTTACGCTTAGAGCTCTTCTTAGTCAGAATGTGACGTAAGTGAGATTGGCCATGCTTATAGCCACCTTTGCCAGTCTTTTTAAAGCGCTTGGCTGCGCCGCGATCAGTCTTGATCTTTGGCATGGTAATTACTCCGCATTTGTTACCATTGTTCTCATCGACAGGCATGACCGTATCGATTTGAACCAGTCTGTTGGCCGCTAACAATACCGATTGGTATTATCAACTGTTTAACTGCGCACAACAGCGTTTATATTTTGAAAAGAGTCAGCTATTAAAAACTTAATAACTCCGTTCTCTTTTCCCCATTTCCACCCCAAGTCGGTTGCGAATAGACCGCAGAGAGTGATTCTTTGATTTAGAAGGTAGACATCTTAACCACCCTCTAAAAAAACTAATGTTATTTTCGCTTCTTGCTCGGCGCGACCACCATGGTCATTTGACGCCCTTGCATGATCGGCCGGGATTCAACTTCGCCATATTCAGCCAGATCATTTTCCAGCCGCTTAAGCAGCTCAAGACCTATTTCCTGATGCGCCATTTCACGACCGCGGAATCGCATGGTGATTTTACACTTGTCGCCATGCTCCAGGAATCGGATCAGGTTACGCAACTTAACGTTGTAATCACCGATATCGGTTCCTGGACGAAACTTCACTTCTTTAATTTGCATCTGCACCTGCTTTTTCTTGGCAGCTGCAGCGGCTTTCTTTTGCTCAAACAAAAACTTGCCGTAATCCATGATACGGCACACCGGAGGTTTGGCATCGGGTGAAATTTCTACCAGATCCAGTTCGGCTTCTTCCGCCACTTGAAGCGCTTCTCTAGCGCTCATTATGCCAACTTGTTCGCCATCGGCACCAATTAATCTGACTTCTCTTGCAGTAATTTCATCATTTAGGCGAGTCGTACGCTTTTCCTGACCGCCCTTGCCTCGTGGACCTTTAATAATCCTACTCCTCCAGTTAGTTATAGCGCTTCTTTGTTTCTACCAAGTTGCGCAATGCTCTCATTCAGTGTTTTCTCGAATTCTTCCAGGGTCAGCGAACCTAGATCGTTACCTGAACGAGTACGTACAGCCACTCGCCCTTCTTCCATTTCCCGATCGCCTACGACCAATAAGAATGGAACACGCGCCAGTGTGTGCTCGCGAATTTTAAAGCCGATCTTCTCGTTTCTCAAGTCTACTTTGACTCTAAACCCTTTATTATTCAAAGAATTTGCGACTTTTTGGGCAAAATCGGCCTGATTATCGGTAATATTCATCACCACAGCCTGAGTTGGCGCCAGCCAGCTGGGGAATTTTCCAGCATATTCTTCAATCAAAATGCCAATAAAACGCTCCAACGAACCCAACACCGCTCGATGAATCATAACAGGCGTTTTTTTATTACCGTCTTCAGCGACGTACTCCGCTCCAAGGCGTCCCGGCATGGAGAAGTCCAGTTGAACGGTCCCACACTGCCATACCCGATCGAGACAATCGCGAAGCGAAAACTCTATTTTCGGCCCGTAAAAAGCCCCTTCTCCTGGTTGCAGCTCGTACTCAATGCCTTTGGACTTCAGCGCTTCTGCCAAAGCTTCCTCGGCCTTATCCCAGATTTCATCGCTACCCACACGCTTTTCAGGTCGGGTAGACAGCTTGATTTCGACCTTATCGAAACCAAAATCGGCATAAACTTCATAAATAATGTCAATCAGCGTCGCTACTTCGCTCTGAATTTGCTCTTCAGTACAAAAAACGTGCGCATCGTCCTGAGTAAAGCCACGCACACGCATTAAACCATGCAAAGCGCCCGATGGCTCATTACGGTGACAGGAGCCAAACTCCGCAATCCGCAAAGGCAGGTCTCGATAAGACTTAAGCCCCTGATTATAAATAAGAATATGTCCAGGGCAGTTCATCGGTTTAACGGCGTAGGTACGGTTTTCCGACTCAGTGGTAAACATATCGTCTTTAAACTTTTCCCAATGCCCGGATTTTTCCCAAAGGCTACGATCGAGAACTTGAGGCGCTTTTACCTCTTGATAATCGTACTTACGCAATACGTTACGAATGTAGGCTTCCAGTGTTTTAAAAATGCTCCAGCCATCGTTGTGCCAAAACACCATTCCGGGCGACTCTTCCTGAAAATGGAACAAGTGCTGCTGCTTGCCCAGTTTACGATGGTCCCGCTTTTCTGCTTCTTCCAGGCGGTGGAGGTATTTCTTTAAATCTTTCTTATTGGCCCAGCAGGTACCGTAGATCCGCTGTAGCATTTCGTTATTGGAGTCTCCGCGCCAGTAAGCACCGGATACACGCATCAATTTAAATGCTTTAATCTTGCCAGTGCTTGGAACATGGGGCCCACGACATAAGTCGATAAAATCACCTTGCTTATAAAGCGAGATGTCTTCATTACTCGGAATGCTGGCGATGATTTCGGCTTTGTACTCTTCGCCCATATTACGGAAGAACTCAACCGCCTCATCACGCGGCATAACCGTACGCACGACTTGAAAGTCTTCTTTTGACAACTCGACCATCTTGTTTTCGATGGCTTGTAAGTCTTCAGGGGTAAACGGGCGCTCATAGGCAAAATCATAATAAAAGCCGTTATCAATCACCGGACCAATGGTCACCTGAGCTTCCGGAAACAGCTCTTTAACCGCCTGTGCCAACAAGTGAGCACAGGAATGGCGAAGTACATCCAGCCCCTCTTCATCGCGCTCGGTAATAATTGCCAGCTCTGCATCATCAGCGATAGTAAAGCTGGTATCCACCTCTTTACCATCCACTTTACCCGCCAAAGCCGCTTTCGCAAGACCGGGACCAATGTCATTCGCCACGTCAAAAACAGTGACTGGATTGTCGTAAGCTCGCTGACTGCCGTCAGGAAGAGTGATTACTGGCATGAATTACCCTATTTCAATTAGCTGTTTGAATCGATAACTGCAAAGGAGGGAGATTTTATATCAGTGCTGCGCCCTTGGCTAGCAAGGGCGCAAATAAGAAAGGTTATAAGCGGTTGGCGATATTTACCCTTGTGTCGAGTGGCCTAAACGCAACATTAAGAAATGAGCTCCAATTCAGGGGGCTACTAATAATAACTTTTATACCACTCAACAAACTTACGGACGCCTTCTTCTATAGGCGTGCACGGGGAAAAGTTTGAAACCTTCTGAAGCTCTGAGACATCTGCATAAGTACTCTCTACATCCCCCGCTTGCATCGGAAACATGTTTTTTATCGCCTTTTTACCAACAGCTTCCTCTATTACTTCTATAAATTTGAGTAGCTTTACCGGTTTATTATTACCGATATTGTATATCCGATAATTGCAATAGCTGCTTGCAGGATCGGGACTATCACCACTCCATTCCTTATTCTTTTTGGCTGGGCTATCTAAAACTCGAACGACTCCTTCGACAATATCGTCGATATAGGTAAAGTCCCGCTCCATTTCTCCGTTGTTGAAAACGTTAATCGGGTTGCCTTCAATAATAGCCTTGGTAAATAAAAAATACGCCATATCCGGACGCCCCCAGGGACCATAAACGGTAAAAAAGCGCAGTCCAGTGGTACTCATCCCATATAAGTGAGAGTAGCTGTGAGCCATTAATTCATTGGTTTTTTTACTTGCTGCATAAAGCGAAACCGGATGATCAACGTTTTGATGTTCAGAAAATGGTTGAAGAGTATTCGCTCCATACACCGAGCTGGATGATGCATAAACCAAATGCTTAACATCATTGTGACGACAACCTTCCAAAACGTTTAAATGACCAATTATATTTGAGTCCATGTATGCATGAGGATTTTCAATGGAATAGCGCACTCCAGCCTGAGCGGCTAAATGAACAACTCCGTCTAATTCCTCCCTAGCAAATAACTCCTTTACAGCTTCTTGATCAGCTATATCGAGCTTAATAAACGAAAAGTTAGTCTGGTTACTTAGTCGACTGAGGCGCGCTTGTTTCAAGGATACGTCGTAATAATCATTTAAGTTATCGACACCGACGACTGTGTCACCTCTCTGACACAAGTAGTGACTAACATAAAATCCTATAAAACCTGCTGCCCCAGTAACTAATATTTTCATTATCTATAAATGTCAGTTGTTATTTCGCACTGAACGTCCTCGACCAATCGCATAGTAAGCAACGCCATACTCTTCAACACGATCGGGTTCATATAGGTTTCGGCCATCAAAAATAACTGGAGTTTTGAGCTTTTCACGAATTAATTCAAAGTCTGGCGCGCGAAAAATCCCCCACTCGGTACAAATCACCAGGCCATCGGCTCCATTTAATGCTGACTCTTTCGTCCCCACTAAGAGCAAGTCATCACGATGCCCATAAATACGTTGCGCTTCGTCCATAGCTTCCGGATCGTAAGCTTGCACTTTAGCTCCCGCCTGCCAAGCAAGCTCCAGAAAACGTCGGCTAGAAGCTTCGCGC
>JBFHVL010000138.1:0-9248 GCA_041589565.1 Kangiellaceae bacterium
ATGGGGCGTTTGAAAATAGTCGAATTTGAGGTGGCAGGGATACCGCATGAACTGGTGATTCAAGGATACCCAGAAAAGGAACTGCACCTGATTGATCTGGACCGTATAAAGACCGATTTAGCTAAAGTTTGTGCTAAACAAATTGAGCTTTTCGGTTCTTTGCCATCTTGCGTAGACAAATATGTGTTTTTGGTCACTGTTTTACCTCAAGGCTACGGTGGTTTGGAGCATCGCAGTTCTACCGCATTGCATTGTAGTCAATCGGATTTGATTACCAAAAGGCAAGAGTCTAACACAGAAGATTATTTAAACTTTCTAACCTTGTGTAGCCATGAATATTTCCATACATGGAATATTAAACAGATAAAGCCAGCAGCCTTTCTACCTTATAACCTCGAAAGTGAAAGTTATACGCAACAGCTTTGGGTATTTGAAGGTTTTACCTCTTATTATGAAGATCGAATGGCATATCTTGCTGGAGTCATTAGTGAGGAAGAATATCTAAAGCTTTTATCACAGGTAATTACTCGGGTAGAACGTGGAAAGGGGCGCGAATTACAGTCGGTCGCTGAATCCAGCTTTGATGCCTGGACTCGTTTTTACATGCAAGATCAAAATGCCCCCAACGCTATTGTAAGCTATTACGCAAAGGGCAAGTTGATCGCTATGTGTCTGGACCTGTCCTTGCGAGAACGCAGTAACAATCAACATTCATTGGATGATGTAGTTAAATATATGTGGCAGTATTTCGGTAAACCGGGTAAAGGATTATCTGAAGGAGAATTAGACTCGATCCTGCAATCTGAGTTTGGGCTTGAACTTGAGCAAACGATAAAGCCCTGGGTGTATGCTACAGCACCTTTACCTTTAGCTGAATTACTGGCTAGAGCCGGCGTAGAGCTTTCTTGGCAGGCCGTGGATAGTTATAAAAATTTAAGCGCAGATAAAAAGAGTAGTGAGGTTAACCTTGGTGCCACCGTAAAGCAAAACCCAGTGGGTGCAGAAATCGTTTCTGTTTATCATGGCTCTAACGCTCATCTAGCTGGCCTAGCTACCGGTGATTGTGTTATTGCGGTGAATGAACGACGAGTGGATGCAGGTAATATTGAGTCAGTTATTGCTTCCTATTCGCAAGGCGATCTCATCACAATAAATGCGTTTCGTCGGGATCAGTTGATGGCTCTTTCGTTAGAGTTGAAAGCGGCAGAAAAAAACACCTGCACTTTGAAGAAAAACGAGAATACCGAAAATTTATTAATTAAGTGGCTATTGTAAGGAGCTTTAGTGAAAGTCGTTTCTTTTAATATTAATAGCATTCGTGCACGCGTTCATCAGCTTAAAGCAGTGATTGACAGGCTAAACCCTGATGTCATTTGTTTACAGGAAACCAAAGTAGCCGATGAAGATTTTCCTCTGGCTGAAGTAGGTGACCTTGGATATCGTGTAGACTTTCATGGTCAAAAAGGGCACTACGGTGTGGCCACTTTTTCAAGGCTGCCAGTTCTGGAATGTGTCAAAGGATTTTCAAGTGACGACGAACTAGCGCAGCGTCGAGCGTTAACGACCTTTTATGATATCAATGGTATAAAGGTGGGGGTGTTTAATGGTTATTTTCCTCAGGGTGAAAATCGTGCTCACGAAATTAAATTTCCCGCTAAAGAAAAATTTTATCATGACCTGAATTCGATGGTAGATTCGCTCGACTGTGACGAATCCATTATTTTGGGCGATTTTAATATCAGTCATCAGGACATAGATATTGGTATTGGAGAAGCCAATCGAAAACGTTGGTTAAAGACTGGAAAGTGTAGTTTTTTACCTGAAGAAAGAGAGTGGCTGAATCAACTAATAATTAAGGGGTACTACGATACTTTTCGCAAGCATTATCCTGAAGTCAGTGATCGTTATAGCTGGTTTGACTATCGCAGTAAGGGCTTTGATGATGATCCAAAGCGAGGACTTAGAATCGATCTCATACTCGCGACTCAAGGATTATATGATCGCTGTGTAGCTTCTGGAATTGATTATGATATTCGAGCTATGGAGAAGCCTTCGGATCACTGCCCTATATGGAGTGAGTTTCAATTTTAGTTGTAGAGCATATTAGACAGGTGCGGTTAGTGCTTAACCACAAGGTTATTTTATTGCAATCGCACCTTTTTGAACGCCTTCAAAAGCTCTAACTTTAATAGAGTCTTCTGGGTATTGTTTTTTTAGCTTGTTAGCTAAAAACTCAGCGATAAGTTCTACTGTAGAATCGGTTGGCAAACGATCGCAAACACTGACTGGAAGTTTCAATTCAAAAGTTCCTTGATTGGCTTTATAGCCTAAGTAGTAATAGTCAACGCCATTTTCCGAAGCTTGTTCGATAAGATCTTCATCTGTAATCAAATAAATATCACGCCACTCACTAGCTATTTTTTCTTCCAGTTCTGTATCGCGTGTATCATTGCGAAAAATCATAATTCGAGAACGATGACCATGGGCTATACGCTGGCAATCGCCAAAATGCTTTTTTAAGCCATGGGAATAATGATAATAAGCACCTTCGATCACTTCTTCTCTTAGCTGAATTGTTAAACCTTCAACGTTAGCAGGCAGTATGGAAAGCAAGCTTTGATGCAGAAAATCCGCGACCAGTTCTCGAGTTACATTTTCACCTGGTATCAAGGTTACCGCTTGTTCTGGTGATTTGTGCTGATACTGCATTCCATCCTGGGTGGTTAAGTTTAATAACAGGCTTGTGGCTTGTCGCTCGATGGAAAGACCTCGATAATCTTTAGCAACGACAAACTTGTGATCGATTAAAGCATCGACGTGCTGCTTGATTTGCTTTTTAACATGCGCAAAATCGAACACCATACCATTGTCGTCTAGCGAGCCAGTAAGCTCTACATCCATGATCCAACTTTCACCCACTATACCCCGGGTTGAGTGAAAGTAAGAGAAGTCGATAACCGTCAGTTGTTCTACAAATAGTGTGGTCATTGCTTGAAATTGTCCGCAACAGCTAGTTTAATGCGCGTTAAATGAATTGATTGCTGGATTTTAACACAAGCCAGTGACGAGAATCTTACATTTATCTACCCTGATAAAGATCAATAATGGCTGCGAGTCAGGGTAAATGCCGAAAAGGTTTATATATGACTAAATACCACGTTTATGGCATTGGTAATGCTTTGGTTGATATTGAAATTGAGGTAACCGCCTCAGAGTTGGAGCAGTTGGGAATTGATAAAGGCGTCATGACGCTTGTGGATGAGGAGCGCCAAAACTACCTTCTCGAGGCTTTACCGGGTACGCATCATAATCGCGCCTGTGGTGGCTCAGCAGCAAATACCGTAATTGGAGCGGCAAAACTAGGTGGAAAGTGCTTTTACAGTTGCAAGATCGCTAATGATGAAACGGGCGACTTTTATATGGCTGATTTAAATCGCGAAGGTGTTGATAGTAATTTAGAACACCAGCTGCGCGGAGCCGGGCATACCGGGAAGTGTCTGGTCATGATCACGCCCGATGCGGATCGCACCATGAATACTCACTTGGGAATTACTGGGGATCTAAGCTACAACGAAATTGACGAGGCAGCTTTAAAACAGTCTGAGTGGCTTTACGTCGAAGGGTATCTGGTTAGCTCCGATCCCGCGAGAAAAGCAGCAATTAAGGCCATGGCTTTTGCACGCCAGCACGGCGTAAAGGTGGCATTATCGTTATCGGATCCAGCTATGGTGCAATTTTTTGGTGATGGTTTAAAGGAAATGCTCGGAGAGGGCGTTGACCTACTATTTTGCAATAAGGAAGAGGCCATTAATTTCACTCAATCCACTTCGCTTGAGGGTGCAATTGAGTCATTAAAGCAACATACTCAAAGCTTTGCCATTACCCTAGGACCCGAAGGAGCTGTACTTTGGGATGGACAAAGCCAGCATTGTGTTGAGCCGTTTGCGGTTAAAGCAATCGATACCAATGGTGCAGGCGATCTATTTGCAGGTGCATTCATTTATGCCATTACCCATGGAATGGACTATGACAAAGCAGGCAAATTGGCCAGTTACGCTTCATCCTTGTTGGTAACCGAGTTTGGACCCAGGTTATCAGAGCAGGGAGAGCAAAAAGTGAAAAACTTTCTGGAGCAGTTAGCCTGATGAAACAACTTTGGATTATGCGCCATGGCCAGGCGGCCTGGCAGGCGCCAAGCGATAAGCAGCGTCCCTTAACCGAGCAGGGGATCCGCGAGTTGCGCTCGGTTGCTGGGAAAAGCGATTTAACCGGGGCTGTTGATGTCTGGTGCAGCCCTTATTTAAGAGCCGAGCAAAGTTGTCGAGCTTTTACCGACGCGGCTAAAGCAGATTTCAAAAGTGTTCACACCGAAGCGTTACTGACTCCCGATGCAGACCCCTCACTTCTGGTTGAATTAATTGAAGCGTCCAATTTTGATCAGCTTCTATTGGTGAGCCATATGCCATTAGTCGCGAGATTGACCTTAAAGCTCACTGCCGATGAGCGAATTGGTGGTTTTCACACCGCACAGCTGGTGCATTGTGTACAACAAAATCCAGGAGAATCCTGGCGCCTGGTCGCAATTTACTCCCCCGATCCCGCTTAAGGCTTTGTTTACTTTACGTATTCATGGTCAAAATTTTGGCAATCTGCGGGTAAAACTCGTAAAATTGCCGGCCTTATGAGGTTTATAGTCAGCGGTATTTGCATTGAATCAGCAACAAACCATCGAAAATCAGTCTTTGGAAAGCCGAACCGGGTTAATTCGTACCGTACTCATTACCATTATGAGCTGGATGCTTACGCTGTATTACAGCCTTAAAGTGATGGTTGTTGTGCTTTTTTATCGTCAACCGCGGCTTAAGGTTGACCGTGTTATTCGCCAATGGTCGACCAGGTTGGTTAAATTGATTGGTCTAAAAGTCGAAGTAAAAGGCCAGTTTAAGCCTGTCGATGGTCGACCAATGATCATCATGTGTAACCACTCCAGTGCCTACGACATTCCAGTAAGCTTCGTCGCGATTGATGGCAGCGTACGTATGCTGGCGAAAAAAGAACTGTTTCGCATCCCGATTTTTGGTCGCGCCATGCTAATGGGGGAGTTCGTAAAAATTGACCGACAAAATAAAGATGAAGCTAAAAAAGACTTAATAATTGCTCGTAATAAAATGGAAGATGGCATTATCATCTGGATTGCACCGGAAGGTACTCGCTCAAAGGACGGTAAGCTCCTTCCTCTGAAAAAGGGCGGAATGCACTTGGCGATTCAAACGCAGGCATTGATTGTGCCCGTCGTTATTAAAGACATTCATCGAGTGCTTCCAACCAAATCCTTTCGAATGAATATTAATCAAACCATTGAGTTTCGAATTGGCCAGCCAATTGATGCCAGCGAATATAGAATTGATACGCGTGAACAATTAACGGCTAAAGTAAAGAGTTCAATGGAAGCCTTGCTCGCTCCGCCAATGGGGCAGTTTACCGGAGAGCCCCAATGAGCTATCAGATAACTCAGGAAATCATGGTGGAAGCCAAAGAACAGTTGCATACCATTGGCGACTGGATGCGTTGGGTTACCAGTCGACTGGATGAAGCAGGAGTGTTCTTTGGGCATGGCACTGATAACCCCTGGGATGAAGCCGCCGCTTTAATTCTACCTGCTTTACGTTTGCCATTTGACTTACCCGAGTCGTTGTATGTGTCGCGTATTACCGGTAATGAAAAAGACTTAATATTGGGTTATTTAGAGCAACGAATTAATCAACGAAAACCATTGGCGTATATCACTGGGCAAGCGTACTTTTGTGGCTTACCCTTTGTGGTTGACGAACGGGTGCTTGTGCCGCGCTCACCAATTGCCGAGCTCATTGAGCAACGTTTTGAACAGTGGATTGATCCTGATTCCGTCGAGTCTATTTTAGATTTGTGTACCGGCAGCGGTTGTATTGCGATTGCTTGTGCTTATCACTTTGAAGAGGCTTTTGTTACCGGCACTGATATTTCAGCGGATGCACTTGCCGTTGCCGAAATCAATCAGCAACAGCATAATCTTGACGATCGTCTTTGCTTGTTACAAAGCGATGTATTCGATCAGATCCCGGAACAACATTTCGATATTATTGTATCTAACCCACCCTATGTGGACGCTGATGATATGGTTGATTTGCCAGATGAATTCAGGCAGGAACCCGAACTGGGTTTAGCCTCGGGTAATGATGGCCTGGACCTAACCCGTCGCATATTGAAAGACGCGGCAAAATACTTAAGTGAACATGGGATTTTAGTCGTTGAAGTAGGGAATAGCTGGCCTGCTCTCGAACAGGCCTTCCCACAGTTGGACTTCCACTGGGTAGAGTTTAATCGAGGCGGCGATGGCGTGTTTGTGCTCACCCGCGAACAACTACTGGCTGCAGGACAACTTTAATAAAGTTTTGCAATCTACTGAAAAATATAGCTATTAGCTAGCTTTATTGACCTGTTGCTTATAGCTGTACTGCAAGTGACGAAACTCCCAACCGCGGTTAATCGACTTTAAAAGTTTTGCCAGTTTGCCGGTAACCGGAGTGTAACAGGGGTAGCGATACCAGTCGTTGCCCTGGCCTTTAAAGGTAACTACTTTTTCTTTGTGACCCAACCATTGCTCTAATCGGTTAGGCAACAGCCGTAGGGTGACCTCCATACAGTCTTGATCGAGTTTTCCGGGTTGAACTTTTACAATTTGCGCTGGCATTGGTGTACTACAAAAAACTACTTCAAAGAACAGGCTGTTAATTATAGCTAAAATTTAAACAATGATGAATATCTCCCATGGAGATGAGGTTTTGTCATGAAATAGCATTATGTGGTTTTCGACAATTATTCAATATGAAAAATACTTATAGAGTCAAAAAGCTAAAGCCAAGCCAAAACAAAAATGCTCTTAAATTCATATGGTTAGAGATGTGACATGTAAACTGTCATATGACACAAGGGTAGCCAGTCACATAAGTGTCGGCGAAATAACACCGGATTTTTGATGTACTTGAATCACGCCATTTAGCGGAATCAATTAAAGGATAAAACATGAGTACCAATAACGATAATCAAGAACCAAAGCAAGATGCCAGTTTTAAAAACGGCTTTTGGTTTTTCTTTAATCATAAAGGCCATGAAATTGTGGTGTTCTGCAGTGCGGTGAGTGGTAAGGAAATCGTATATGTCGACGAAGAGGAAGTCTCCAACAAGCGAAGTTTAAGGATGAGTACCCTGCATTCTTTCGAAATTGAAGGAGAGCCGCTGTCAATTGAAGTCACTTTATTAAGCTTATTAACCACAGATGTTCGATGTGTATTATTCGTCGGTAAAGAGAAGGTCGCGGAAGAGCGTAAGTCGATTTCCTTAAAAGTGGGTAAATACAAGTTGGCGGGTAAAAAGGCATTATTGTTTTATTTTGCTTGTGGTTTTGTGGGTGGCTTGGTCGGCGCCTTGTCAGTAAACCTGTTTTAAGGAGCTGTAATGGATATTCGTTCAGACAAAATAAAAACGCTCCGAAATCAAAAAGGCTGGACCCAGCAGCACCTTGCCGATGCCTGTGGCTTGAGTCTCCGAACCATACAGCGAGTAGAGCGTTATGGCGCGGGCTCTAAAGAAACGGCACTTAGCCTTTGCTCGGTTTTTGAAATTGATCTAGCTGATATCCTGGTGCCTGAGGATAGCGAGCAGCAGGTTGAAAATATTTCTGGTTCGAGCGTAAACGTCTTGCTGATGGTCGTATTTGCACTGGTATTTGGTGTTATTGCGGGAACGTCAGTTACCTATTGGCTAATGGCCTAATTTGAACTTGAAGCGCGATAAACTAATAATATAAAGGACAGTACAATGAAAAATTCTCAAATTAGCTTTTCTGAACATGTAAAAAACTCCTGGTCAAATGTTCCAGCTGAAGAGAAGCCTGGTTTAAAAACTCTATTAGCTATAGTAGCTCTTGTATTTATTGTTGGTATTGGCTTTCGCCTTGCAAATCTTGTATTTTAAAAAAACAGCTTTTCTAAAATGGCTCATCGGATTTAAATTAAAAGAAGGAGTTTAAATACTTATGTTAAAACCTGTACAAATTACGGTTGTCTCGATTTTGGCCTGTATAACTGTGAGTGTGTTAGCTGCTGTTGATCCCTATTGGCAACGAAGTTGGGAACATGCGAACGAAAATCGGCCTGAGAATATTCAAACTACCGTAACAGTTGCCAACCGAAACGCTAAAGGCCAACCCTTTGTAATTTATGGCAGGGTACTTGAGCCCGATGGCAAAACCCCAGCGGCTAATGTGCTCGTTCATACCTACCATAGAGATCACGATGGCTTTGAGTTTGGCGTCGATGAAAAGCAATATCCTGCATGGCAGCTACAGGGCTGGGTAAAAACGGATAAAGACGGGAAGTTTGAAATACAAACTATTAAGCCTGCTTCAGATCATATGGGACGAGAGGGAGCTCATATTCACTTTACGGTGGTATCGGAAAAATACGGGAAACAGTGGGCACCTAAAGTATTCTTAGCGGATGATCCCATTACTCAAAAACAGCGGAAAACGATTTCTGGAAGAAACAATATTATTGCGGAGATTAAACAAGACTCAGAAGTTCAATCTATTAAAATTGAGTTCAGTTTGAAGAAAGCGGCAGACTTTTAAACCGGTAGACTATTTAGGTCGGAAAAGTGGTGTTTTTCGTAAGTCCGAAAAGCTAATTTCAGTAAATATCTTAAAGCGGTCATAATGAGCCTCTGCTAACCCGCCCGCGAACCCCCTCAATTGAAGATCAAAGCTAGTCGGCTTATCGAACAAAGCTGACGTTTAGCTCGTGAAAATTCACTCTCGATATTGATCTGGTCCGTACTTTTCCGACGAAATAAAATTAGTTGTTCTAAGTCATTGATTTTTATGAAATAAAACTTGGCTGATTATTGGGCAGCTGTATTCTACCTAAATTTTGTCCGTAGTTTTCCTCTTAAGGAAAAGTGTTTAATCTCTATAAGTGATTGATATAGCATGGGAATATGGCAAACTTAACTTTTGGAGTTAAAGTGATAATCGGATGTTAATATCCGTTAATTACAATACTAACCCACTAAATTATGTTTGGACTATTAAAAAAGAATCGAAGCCCAGAATTGTAGTCAGAGTTACTTTTTTTACTCAAGGAGAATTTACGCCTTGTAGAATCTTCTGACGACTCAATTTGGTCTGATATGGATGTGAATGAAATAAAGGG
>JBFHVL010000139.1:0-9212 GCA_041589565.1 Kangiellaceae bacterium
GACCAAGAAAGCGATAGAAGTCGGGGAGAAGTACGCCAAGAATCGGGGGTATGCTGGCTTTTCAAGCGCTATGTCGGCAAATCAGAAGGTCGAGAGTATTTATCGCTTGCTGGTGCAGGATAAGTTAATTCAGCCACTACCTGAACAGCAGGAATCTATTTTAACTATGAAACATAAACTTGCTGTCTGGATTTCGCATCAGTTACCTGCTGATCATGCGCTATTAAAATGAAATAGATTTTTATAGGGTTACCTGTAAGTTTTTTCAATCTTTATGTACTCCTGAATATATGAGGATAGGCAGGAGGTAAAAGTACTTATGTACAATTATAAGTTTCCTAAAAATGAAAAGTTGCCTCCCTCAGATGATGATCCTTTTAAGAGTAACCTGTTAAGGATTTGGATCGTTACTGGTGGGACATTTGTTATTTTTGCTGGGATGATCGAAACGGGAGCTGGGTTTAAAGGGCATATGCCAAGCTCTCTTATTATTTCATTTGTTGTTATTGCAATTTTGTATCTGATGGATGTATATGCAGAGGCTTATAAAGCCATGCAGTATGTTTTCGTAATTATTGCTCTTATTTTAGGAATGGTAAGTGTAGGTTTTGCCGTTCACCTGAAAAACTTTGTATTATTCTTAACCTTTATTTATGGTTTTGTTGCTGCAGTTCTAGCATTTGTTGAATACGATTTTTAATCAAAAAATTGATGCCAAAGGGCATTGCTAAGTTGAGTTAAAGTGTCAATAGTCTTTTCCTCAGCTTTTCCATATCTTTCTGCAGAGCTTCAGACTCTTTGCTTAACGTTTGAGCATTCCAGTTAGGCTGAATACCCAAGTCGAAAGTTTGGTTATTGGCACCAGAATGTTCTGCAACTTCTGTTACTTTTCTTTCTGGCGTATTGAGTGACAGGAACCCAGTGATCGCAATGGCACTTAAAGTTGCGGCCAACGCAAAGCGATTGTGAAATAAATCAAACTCTGGCTTTAAACTACTGGCTTCTACGGACTGCTTAGCGATCGCAGCTGCTAGCCGTTGTTTGGTTAACTCGGAAACTTTAGAGTTAAACTGTTCGGCATCTTGCTTTAGTCTTTCTTTGAGTGCCGATTCCTCAAAGGGTAAGTTGGCTTTGTCGTTAGACTTAATCATGTGCGTATCCTCTGACCCCATCGTAAGATAAATCATCTTCTTCTGCGAGAAGCTTGTGGAGCTTTTTGCGCGTTCTAATTAAATTGATTTTCACCCAAGGTAGGCTCTTTTCCAAAATTATGGCAACGTCATTACCGCTTAACTCTTCAACATAGGTGAACCACAGTAAATCCAATTGTTGGTTCGATAATATCGGCTTTAACTTTAACCATAGATTGCCACTCTGATTAGCTTGGCTTGAGGTACTGTGACTTAAAATTTCGAGTGAGTCGGAATCTGTTACATGCTCTGGTCTGTTTTTAAGTTTTCTTTTAACTTGATTGCTCGCAATATTAAATAGCCAGGTACTAAATGCAAATCGGTTGTCATAGGAAGTTAAGTATAAATGGACGTTGATGAAGGTTTCCTGAAAGATATCTTCAGCATCTGCCTGGTTGTGGCATCGAAAATTTAAAAATCGCATTAATGGAACTTCAAAGCGAGACACCAAGGCTTGAAATGCCATGGTGTCTCCGTTCAGACTAGCCTGTATTAACTGCTGTTCAGTCAATGTCTTATCCATATTTTGCTTAATGCATGTTGTTGGAAAGTGACTTAAAGCTTTCAACGGGCCCAGAGAGTGATACGGTCAAGCTGTCATGACCACGTTCAATCTGCACGTTACTTAGCAAGCGCGTTATTTCGGGGTTGGAATTTGACAATACTTTAAGTGCCAGCAAACCTTTAACGATAGCTTCTATTTGCGTTGCCGTATCGTAACTGTCGGTTTTTAATCCCACTTGAATATCGACCATGCCGTCATTTTCCGAGTATTTACCCGAAACTTGTGATAGCTGCTTTGCGGAAATGGATTCAAACTGAAAGTCATTACTCTCTTTATTCAGGTTAACTCCGCCATGAGCTAATGACTTTTGCACATCGACCACAACTTCAAATACATTACTCTGAATTGTGGGCGTCCATTGACTCTCGGTATTTAACCAATGCTTTACTGACTGGGAGTTGTCACTGGCAACGATAACGGTTGGTGATTTAAAAGCCAGGTACACAGGTTTATTGTCTTTATCTTCAAAATCAATTTTAACCTGCATATCCTTTGCCATAGATTGAAGCTCGGCATCTTCTGGATATTGTTTTGCTACCTGCTGCGATACTGAGCGCAGGTGTTCAATAATGCTTTTGGTGTCGCTCTGGTAGATAGTTCCATTTTCAATGCTGGAGACATCAAAACCGAGATCGGCCAGTTTAGATGCCAATGTAGTACGATTATTTTTACTGTCGAAAGCGCCTTCTACCAGCATCACCTTATTATCGTCTTGATTCAAATAGCCTCTAAAGCTGATGTAGCGCACCGAATCGATGATCTCTTCATCGAGAAAAGCTTTAAACAGATTTGTTTCGCTGGCTTCCTTATTCGCCACATGAATAGCCAGGGCCGAATTGCGTAACGCTTGCACATCAAGGTGCAGGTACCAATCTTCCTGAGCTGTAACCGTTTCGGTTTTGCTCATATCTGCCACAGCATGACCACTGAATAAGGTCGCGCTTAACGCAAGGTAACCCAGTGCTTTTTGAAGATTCTGTTTCCATTGACTCATTGATTTGCTCCAGATGTTGTCGAGTTCATAAGCTTTTAGTCATCTAAATCGCAAATGGATACACTTAAATACAAATTATTTAAAAATTACTGTTTAGAAGTAGGCTGGGGAATTATCTCAGGATTTTGCAAATAGAGTGCGAACAAACCGGGACGAGTATGTATCAAGGTATTTAGCGACAAGAGCTAGGACTTGTCTGGTTAACATTTGTTCGATGCGATTCATTTGTAACCAAAAGTCACTTTATAACGATTAGAAAGCTTAAATTGTCGACAAAATAGCGAATTGAAATTGATAAAAAGCCACAAAAAGACTATATTGTCGACAATCTAGCTATGGGTGATGATATGATATTAGCAGTCGAACAAGCGGTTACCAGCTCTGACAAGACCTTTTTTCAACTGCGTAAAGACATTGTCGAAGGCACTATATTGCCGGGCTCCAAGCTTAGTGAGACGGAGCTTTCCACCAAGTACTCGGTCAGTCGAGCAGTGGTTCGCGAGGCCATTAACCGGCTTGAGTCCTGTCACTTAGTGGAGCGCAAAGCGAATGTGGGAGCCCGAGTTGTTAGTTTAACGCCAGAAGGGCTGGTTGAGCTCTATCAGGTGCGTGAATCACTCGAAGGTATGGCCGCGCGTTTAGCGGCCACTAATATGAGTGATGAAGAGATCGCCGATCTACGTGAACTGTTGAGTACTCATTTTAATACGGTGAAATCTGGAGAGACCTACTATCAGGAAGCCGGCGATGTGGATTTTCATTACCGCATTATCCTTGGCAGTAAAAACAGCCATCTCATCGCCATGCTCTACAATGGTTTGTATCACTTGATTCGCATGTATCGTGTTCAGCTCGGAATGGCCGGGCCTAGAGTGACCACCGCTTTTGATGAGCATAAACATATTGTTGATGCGATTGCCAATCGCGATCCTGAATTAGCCGAAATGCTGATGCGTCGACATATTCAATACACCTGTCGCAACTTAAAGCCGAAACTCTCATGAGTGTCGCTCAGAACTCAATTAATCGTTTTAAATTAACTTAAAAGCTATTGGACATTGAATGATGAACACAAACTATCGAAAGCCTTTACCTGGAACCAATCTCGATTATTTTGATACTCGTCAGGCGGTTGAAGATATTCAACCTGGCGCTTATGACAAACTACCGTTTACCTCTCGGGTTTTAGCAGAGAACCTTGTAAGGCGATGCGAACCTTCTGAATTAACCGAGTGTTTAAAGCAAATCATAGAGCGCAAACGTGAGCGAGATTTTCCCTGGTTTCCTGCACGGGTAGTGTGCCACGATATTTTAGGTCAAACCGCTTTAGTTGATTTGGCTGGATTACGAGACGCCATTGCTGACAAGGGTGGTGATCCTGCAAAAGTAAACCCTGTTGTACCAACTCAATTGATAGTTGATCACTCGTTAGCGGTTGAGCATGCTGGTTTCGAAAAAGATGCCTTTGAGAAAAATCGCGCTATAGAAGAACGCCGCAATGAAGATCGTTTTCATTTTATTAACTGGACGAAAACGGCGTTTAAAAATGTTGATGTGATCCCCCCCGGAAACGGTATTATGCATCAGATTAATCTGGAAAAAATGTCGCCTGTTGTTCATGCGCGTGATGGTGTTGCTTTTCCTGATACTTTAGTGGGTACCGACAGTCACACACCGCATGTTGATGCTTTAGGTGTTATCGCAATAGGTGTAGGTGGATTGGAAGCCGAAAGTGTAATGCTAGGACGAGCGTCTTATATGCGTCTTCCCGATATTGTCGGTGTTGAGCTAAAAGGCAAACGCCAACCCGGAATTACCGCAACCGATATCGTACTTGCAATAACCGAATTTTTACGTAAAGAGCGTGTGGTGGGTGCTTATCTGGAATTTTTTGGCGAAGGTGCGCGTGCACTAACATTAGGTGATCGTGCAACCATTTCAAATATGACTCCAGAATTCGGCGCAACCGCGGCCATGTTTTCGATTGATGAGAAAACCATTGATTATTTAAAACTAACAGGTCGTGATGACGAACAAGTTAAATTAGTTGAAACCTACGCAAAGACGACTGGCTTGTGGTCTGATGATTTAACCAACGCAGAATTTGAACGTGTATTAACTTTCGATTTATCTTCTGTCGGTCGTAACATAGCAGGACCATCAAATCCCCATCGTCGCGTAGCAACCAAGGATCTGACCACACAAGGCATTACTGGAAAAGTGGAAATGCCGAGCGATGACGATTGGAAAGGTAAAATGCCCGATGGTGCTTGTATTATTGCCGCCATTACCAGTTGTACTAATACCAGTAATCCGCGTAACGTAATTGCGGCGGGCTTGTTAGCCCGTAATGCGAATGAGAAAGGTCTTTTACGACGACCGTGGGTAAAAACCTCTTTGGCTCCGGGATCAAAAGCGGTTCAGTTGTACCTTGAGGAATCCGGACTATTGCCAGAACTGGAGAAGTTAGGTTTTGGTATTGTTGGCTTTGCCTGTACCACCTGTAATGGAATGAGCGGTGCGCTTGATCCGGAAATTCAAAAAGAAGTCGTTGAGCGGGATCTGTATGCAACTGCTATCTTGTCGGGTAATCGTAACTTTGATGGTCGTATTCATCCGTATGCCAAGCAGGCGTTTTTGGCGTCGCCGCCATTAGTTGTGGCGTACGCTATTGCAGGAACCATTCGATTTGATATCGAAAAAGATGTTTTAGGCACCGATAAAGACGGTAAGCCGGTAACACTTAAAGACTTGTGGCCGAGCGATGAAGAAATCGATGCCATCATTGCGCAACACGTAAAACCTGAACAATTCAAATCAGTTTATGAGCCCATGTTTGATTTGTCGGTGGATTACGGCGAAAAGATAAATCCATTATATGATTGGCGACCGATGAGTACTTACATTCGCAGACCTCCCTATTGGGAAGGAGCCTTAGCAGGTGAGCGAACGCTAAAAGGGATGCGTCCTTTGGCAGTTTTGGGAGACAACATTACCACCGATCATTTATCGCCATCAAACGCTATATTAGCAGACAGTGCGGCCGGTGAATATTTGGCGAAAATGGGACTGCCTGAAGAAGATTTTAACTCTTATGCAACACATCGCGGTGACCATTTAACCGCGCAACGAGCAACTTTTGCTAATCCTAAACTGCTTAATGAGATGGTTTTAGATGAACAGGGTGAGATTGTACAAGGGTCACTTGCACGCATTGAACCGGAAGGAGAAGTTACTCGTATGTGGGAGGCCATTGAAACCTATATGAACCGGAAACAAAACCTGATCATCATTGCCGGTGCCGATTATGGTCAAGGATCTTCGCGTGACTGGGCTGCTAAAGGTGTTCGACTTGCAGGTGTCGAAGTTATTGTCGCAGAAGGGTTTGAACGCATTCACCGCACCAATCTTATTGGTATGGGCGTATTACCAGTTGAGTTTACAAACGGTGAAACTCGACATACCTACAATATCGACGGTACCGAAACTTATGATATAGAAGGTGAAGTCGCACCCGGTGCAGAACTGGCTTTAATTATTCATCGTAAAAACGGCGATGAAGTCAAAGTACCTGTTAAGTGTCGACTCGATACTGCAGAAGAAGTTTCGATTTACTCTGCTGGTGGTGTTCTGCAGCGTTTCGCGAAAGACTTTTTAGAGTCAGAAGTGGCTTAGATAGCTTCTAAATCCCTCTTAACCTTCCTTTTTAAAATAGGGAGGAACAACGCCCTCCTTTATAAAGGAGGGCAGGGGAGGATTAGAAGATACTCTTGCGTTCTTTATTATTTAATAATGTAACCTTAATAAGAGCTCTAATTCTTTTAATAAAAAAGTGAATTATCCATTGGAATTATTTAGTGCATACACCAGTTTGGTCATTGCTGCGGCTCTTTTGCTTGGATCACCGGGACCGGTTCCAATCACTTTGGCGGCATTAGGCAGTAGCGTTGGATTCAAGCGTGGAGCATTATTCCTATCGGGTATTATTATCGGGTTGTTTTTGGTTGTTTGTTTGTGCCTAGTTGGACTGTTTGCATTAGCACAATCGAGTCCTCAGGTACTAACCATCGCCTTCTGGTTGAGCAACGTTTACCTGATATATCTCGCATACAAAATAAGTCGGTTAAATGCGACTTCTTCGGTTAGCGAATCAAATATTCCCGGACTTAAAAGTGGAATTATATTTAACTTAATTAATCCCAAGGCCTATGCTGCGGTGATTACGTTGCTTACTTTATCTAATATCAGTAACAATGAAACATCATGGTTGTTTGTGTTTGCAATAATAGTTGTGTTGATCGGACTTCTGGTGGATAGCATTTGGTTGTACTTCGGTAGTCTGCTTAATCGTTTATTCAAAAGTAATGCCAATAGAACTTTTATACAATATGGTTTTGCGATGAGTTTAGTTTTACTTGTTGCAGCCAATATCGTCATTCATGTAGTCAACTAATTGATTAGGAAATTAACAATGACTCATAAGTCACAAATTAAAGTTCCAGCCACTTACATGCGCGGTGGAACCAGTAAGGGTGTTTTTTTTAATCTTGACGATTTGCCTGAGTCTGCACAAGTTCCGGGAATGGCTCGCGATAAATTGCTACTCCGTGTCATTGGTAGCCCAGATCCTTATGGCAAACAAACGGATGGTATGGGGGGGGCGACGTCGAGCACCAGTAAAACGGTAATTTTATCAAAAAGCAGTCAACCGGATCACGATGTGGATTACCTGTTTGGGCAGGTTTCCATCGATAAACCTTTTGTCGATTGGAGTGGTAACTGTGGCAATTTAACCGCTGCGGTTGGTTCATTTGCTATCGCCAGTGGTTTAGTGGAACCGAGTCGTATTCCTGAAAATGGTATTGCAGAAGTTCGTATCTGGCAGGCTAATATTAAAAAGACCATTATTGCGCATATTCCAATCACCAAGGGTGAAGTCCAGGAAACTGGCGATTTTGAGCTCGATGGAGTTACCTTTCCAGCAGCTGAAGTGAAAGTTGAGTTTGTTGATCCGGCTGATGGTGAGGGTTCGATGTTTCCTACAGGGAACCTCGTTGATGATCTCGAAGTGCCGGGTGTAGGAACATTTAAAGCAACCATGATTAACGCGGGCATTCCAACCATATTTTTAAACGCCGCTGAACTCGGTTATATGGGAACTGAACTGCAAGATCATATTAATAATGACGAAGCTGCTTTACAAAAGTTTGAAGTGATCCGCGCTTACGGCGCAATAAAAATGGGTCTAATTCATTCTCCCGAAGAAGCCGCTTCTCGACAACACACTCCTAAAGTTGCTTTTGTTGCTCCGCCAGAAAGCTACACCGCTTCTAGCGGAAAAGTAATAGAAGAGGATAGTATTGATCTTAATGTTCGTGCTTTATCTATGGGTAAATTGCATCATGCGATGATGGGAACAGCTGCAGTTGCCATTGCCACCGCAGCAACCATTCCCGGAACCTTGGTTAACCTGGCAGCTGGTGGAGGCGAGCGACAATCAGTAACCTTTGGTCATCCTTCTGGTACGCTTTCGGTTAGCGCAGAAACCACTCAAGCAGATGGTGAGTGGACCGCAGAAAAGGTCGGTATGAGTCGTTCAGCTCGTGTACTAATGGAAGGCTGGGTTCGTGTGCCTGGAGATTGTTTTTAAAAAGTTCAACAAAGCAATATAGTAGATTGCTTCGCTACGCTCGCAATGACAGTGATATGTCGAATATAGGACATTAATTAGGGGAGTATAAAGAACTCAGATTTCGAGTTCTATTAAACTCACAATTATGTATTTTTTATTGCAATACTTGCGGGTGCGGGCCGGAAATGGGGCTTGTGATAGTCGATGACGTTTAAGACAATTGTGGGGATAAACTTTTTCCGAAATCAAGAAGTCTGATACGTCATTGCGAGGAGCTATGTGACGAAGCAATCTCATCTATGGCTTGTGAAATTGACTTAAAATAGCAATAATGAAATCCTCCTAAGATAAGTTAACAACTACTCTTAAATAGAGATAAACTAAAATTACATGACCTTATTAATCATTTATCTTCTTCTCGCCATCGGCGTTTCTTTTGTCTGTTCTATATTAGAAGCCGTGATATTATCAGTGTCCGACTCCTACATTGCCATGTTGGAGAGCGATGGTAAGTCTCATGCAAAAGACCTACGTGAAATGAAAGCCGACATTGATAGACCGCTAGCCACTATTTTAAGTTTGAACACTATTGCTCACACGGTTGGGGCTGCAGGCGTTGGTGCTCAGGCGACTGCGGTTTTCGGTGCGGCCTATTTAGGTGTTATTTCTGCAGTTTTAACGTTTTTAATACTCGTGTTTTCGGAAATTATTCCCAAAACCTTAGGTGCCCGTTTTTGGCGTCATCTTACCTACCCGGCAACCAAATTATTGCAAGTATTGATCATCGGCTTGTACCCCCTGGTTTGGTTTTGTAAGCAAATCACCAAACTC